>NZ_JARWBG010000051.1:0-45189 GCF_029846775.1 Streptomyces chengmaiensis | reverse complement strand
CCTCGCCGACACACCCCGGGCCCACACCCGCACCAGCCACTTCGCACGACTTCGCCCCGCCGAGCAACAGCTCGACGGGGCGAAGCAGCAGGCCCCGAATTAACCAACAGCGTCATGGTGTTCCCGGGGCCCTCCGCGTGGGTGCGGCCGAGGTGGTTGATCAGCCGAGGGGCACGCCGGCGGGCAGGCCGCCGATCATGCCGCCGCCGGCTCCGCTGGACGCGGTTCCGGCGGTCTTGCCGACGGCGTCGCCGGTGGTGGCGGCGGCGTTGCCGGCGGCCTGCTGAGCGGCCGGCACAGTGGCGCTGCCCGCCTGCCCGACGACCGAACCGGCGGCCGGGACCGCGTTCTGGAGCGCGTCGCCGCCCACCTCGCTCACCAGGGCGGTGCTCTGCTGGGCACCGCCGTCGAGGGTGCCGGCGGCGCTGCCCGCGTCGAGCGCGGTCAGACCGCCGGCCGGAAGCTGCGGGGCCTCCAGGGCGCTTGCGGAGCCGGCCGCACCGACCACGGGGGCTGCGCCGGCCGCGACCAGCAGCGCGGCACGGGCGATCCGACGGGTCAGGGGGAGGGACATGATGCTCCTTGAAACGAGAGGACGTTTGGGGTGGTGTCTGTCCTTGGTTCCGGTGCGGGCCCCGCTTCGGTGGTCCGGCGGTCCGGGCGCCTCGGACGCTGTGACAACCGCTGGAAGGGGCGGGGAAGTTGCGGCGGACCACAGTAAAGAGTTGGTAATACGTCGCATTATCGGCTACGGATAAAAACGGGCAAACATTCCATTGCGCAATGGGCTGCAGAACCGTTACTTCCCTGGTGGCGCAAGGGAGTGGGGAGGTTGTCTCCACAACCGCGAACGGCTGCGCGGCGCATCGTCCGGAGGTGGCCGGAGTGCTTCGTCCGAGGGACTCGGCGGACGGTCGTGCGAGTCCGCTGCTCGATGCACGGAGAGGGGCGCCGGGCCGCTGGGAGCTGCGGGATCCGTGCGATCTCCCTGCGATCCCCCTGCGATTTCCCCGCCATCCCTGCGATCTGTGCGACCGCCTGCGATCCGCGCGGTGTCAGGGCGCGGTGAGACGGATGCGGACCTCCGCCGCGGAAGAGGAGCCGGACGCCCCGGACGCCCCGGAGCCGCCGGCCTTCGGCCTCTCCCGGCGCCAGCCTTCGTCGGACGCGTCCGCACTCCACACCCGGCCGTCGTACGAGACCCGGTCGATGCCGAGGTCGCCGGCGCGTGCCACCGCCCAGTGGGCCAGCTCCCAGCCGCGGTCCGCAGTCCCGACGCGCTCCGTCCCCGCCGTGACCGGCACCGGCACGGACACCTCCGGTGAGGAGGGCGCCCCGGCGCGTCCCGCGCCTCCCTCCGGGGCGGGCAGCACCTTGCGGCCGAAAGCCCGGATCAGCTCCGACCGGAACCTCGCCGTATCGGCCGTCTTCTCCTCGGCGCCGGGCACTTCGTGGCTCTCGCAGGTCAGGGAGGCGGCGGAGCGGCCGGTCAGCGCCGCGGCCAGCAGTGCGGCGTCCGGCTCGTGCTTCGCGTACGCCTGAGGGAATCCGCTGCGCTGCACCCGCTGCGCGGCGACCGTCAACGGCAGCCGCGAGTACCCCGGAACCTTGTCCAGATGGTCGTAGAACTTCGCCGACGCGTACACCGGGTCCAGGATCTGCCGCGGTGTGCCCCAGCCCTGGGAGGGGCGCTGCTGGAAGAGCCCCAGCGAATCGCGGTCGCCGTGGTTGATGTTGCGCAGTGCCGACTCCTGCAGCGCGGTGGCCAGCGCGATGGTCACCGCGCGCTCCGGCATGCCGCGGGTGGTGCCGACCGCCGAGATCGTCGCGGCGTTCGACGCCTGCTCCGCGCTCAGCTCGTACGACGGCCCGTCGCCCTCGGGCGCGCGCACCGTGCAGCGCGGCGCCGCCCGGCCGCCGGCGACGTACTGCGCCACGACATAGCCGACCAGGGCCAGCAGCACGGCGAACGCGGCCCCGTGGCGCAGCAGACGGCCACGCCGGACCCCGGAGGCGGCGGAAGAGGCGGACTCGGACACGCGCCCACCGTACTGGAGCCCGCGTTATGGTCGGACCTATGCCCGACAGCAGCCCCGCCACCGGCCCCGAGACCAGCCCCGCGACCAGTCGTGTCACCACGGCGCTCGCCGCCCCCGCAGGCACCGTGCCCGCGGACGCCGCGCCCGCGCTCGACCTCTCCCTCGACGGCCCGGCGCTCACCGCCGCCCTCGTGGACTTCCCGTCCGTCAGCGGCGCGGAGAAGCCCCTCGCCGACGCGATCGAGAGCGCCCTGCGCACCCTCCCTCATCTGACCGTCGACCGGCACGGCAACAACGTCGTCGCACGGACGCACCTGGGCCGCGCGGAGCGGGTCGTGCTCGCCGGGCACATCGACACCGTGCCCATCGCCGACAACGTCCCCTCGCGACTCGACGGGAACGGCGTCCTGTGGGGCTGCGGCACCAGCGACATGAAGTCGGGCGTCGCCGTACAGCTGCGGATCGCCGCGACCGTCCCCGCCCCGAACCGCGATCTCACGTTCGTCTTCTACGACAACGAGGAGGTCGCCGCCCACCTCAACGGTCTCGGGCATGTGGCCGAGGCCCACCCCGACTGGCTGAAGGGCGACTTCGCCATTCTCCTCGAACCCTCCGACGCCCAGGTCGAGGGCGGCTGCCAGGGAACGCTCCGGGTCCATCTGCGGACGAGGGGGGAGCGGGCGCACTCGGCGCGCGGCTGGATGGGTTCCAACGCGATCCACGCCGCCGCGCCGGTCCTGGCCCGGCTGGCCGCGTACGAGCCCCGGCGGCCGGTGATCGACGGGCTGGAGTACCGGGAAGGGCTCAACGCCGTGGGCATCGAGGCGGGAGTGGCCACCAACGTCATCCCCGACGAGTGCACCGTCGTCGTCAACTACCGCTATGCGCCGGACCGTTCCATGGCCGAGGCCGAGGCCCATGTGCGTGAGATCTTCGCCGACTGCGTCCACGAGATCGCAGTGGACGACCACACGGGCGGGGCGCTGCCGGGGCTGTCCCACCCGGCCGCCGCCGCGTTCATGGCGGCCGTCGGCGGGACCGCCCAGCCGAAGTTCGGGTGGACGGACGTCTCCCGCTTCAGCGCGCTCGGCGTGCCCGCGGTCAACTACGGTCCCGGTGACGCGCTGTTCGCGCACAAGCGCGACGAACATGTCGCCGTGGACAAGATCAGACACTGTGAGGAGCGACTGCGGGAGTGGCTCACCGCATGATCGCCGGGCTGGCGATCCCTGGTATTTCGCATGTCGTAACGTACTGCGACCTACCCTGAGCCCAGGCACGAAGCGCGTCGATGTTCGGCGGAGGGAGCAGGTCATGAGCAACTCCGAGGGTTTGCGGGCTCTGGAGGAGCAGCGGCTGGGGCCGGTGCTGCGCCGCAGGGAACAGGTGCAGCCCGGTACCACGGACCAGCGACTGCTGGACACCGAGGGCGATTCCCAGTGGGTGCACACCGATCCCTGGCGGGTGCTGCGCATCCAGTCGGAGTTCGTGGAGGGCTTCGGCGCGCTCGCCGAACTTCCCAGTGCCATCAGCGTCTTCGGCTCCGCCAGGACCGGACCCGGCACCCCCGAGTACGAGTCGGGCATCGCCCTCGGCAAAGCGCTCGTCGAGGCGGGGTTCGCCGTCATCACGGGCGGCGGCCCGGGAGCGATGGAGGCGGCGAACCGGGGCGCCCGGGAAGCGCGGGGCATCTCGGTCGGCCTCGGCATCGAGCTCCCCTACGAGCAGGGGCTCAACCCGCATGTCGACATCGGGGTGAACTTCCGCTACTTCTTCGTCCGCAAGACCATGTTCGTGAAGTACGCACAGGGCTTTGTGGTGCTGCCCGGCGGCCTCGGCACCCTGGACGAACTCTTCGAGGCCCTCACCCTCGTCCAGACGCGCAAGGTCACCCGCTTCCCCATCGTCCTCTTCGGCACGGAGTACTGGGGCGGCCTGGTGGAGTGGCTGCGGAGCACGGTAGTGGGGCAGGGGAAGGCGTCGCAGAAGGATCTGCTGCTGTTCCACGTGACGGATGACGTGGAGGAGGCGGTGGGGCTGGTGACGAAGGAGACGGGCAGGTAGCCGGCCGCCCGGGGCCGTTTCCCCTCCCCGCCCCCTCCCGAAACCGGGGCTCCGTCCCAGCCCCCGGTTTTCGGGGGCTCCGCCCCCGGACCCCGCTCCTCAATCGCCGGAGAGGCTGGATTTCCCGGGGGCAGGGGAGGGGGCCGCCCGCCGCAGCTGTGCCGGCGCCCCTTATGCCAGGCCCCGTCTGGCCACCGCAGGGCCTCCGCGGCCCGCGATCGCCGTGACCATGTCGAGGACCTGCTTGGTCTCCGCGACCTCGTGGACGCGGTACACCTGCGCCCCCAGCCACGCCGAGACCGCCGTCGTGGCGAGGGTGCCGATGAGGCGCTCCTTCACCGGGCGGTCGAGGGTCTCGCCGACGAAGTCCTTGTTGGACAGCGACACCAGGACCGGCCAGCCGGTCTCGGTGAGTTCGCCCAGACGGCGGGTGGCCTCCAGGCTGTGACGGGTGTTCTTGCCGAAGTCATGACCGGGGTCGATCATGATCCCGTCCCGGCGCACCCCCAGCTCGGCCGCCCGCTCGGCGAGCTGCAGCGTCACCCGCAGGATGTCGGCGACCACATCGTCGTACGCGACGCGGTGCGGCCGGGTCCGCGGCCGTGCGCCGCCCGCGTGGGTGCACACCAGCCCCGCGCCGTACCGCGCGGCGACCTCCGCCAGTCCGGGGTCCACCCCGCCCCACGCGTCGTTGAGCAGATCCGCGCCCGCCTCGCAGACCGCCTCGCCGACGTCGTGCCGCCAGGTGTCCACGCTGATCACCACATCCGGATGGCGTCTGCGCACCTCGGCCACGAAGCCGACCGTGCGCCGCGCCTCCTCCTCGGCGGTCACCTCCTCCCCGGGACCGGCCTTCACCCCGCCGACGTCGATGATGGCCGCGCCCTCCGACACCGCCTGCTCGACGCGGGCGAGAGCCGGCTCGTCGCGGAAGGTCGCGCCCCGGTCGTAGAAGGAGTCCGGCGTCCGGTTCACAATGGCCATGATCACCGGCTCGTGCGCTTCGAATTCGCGCCGTCCCAGCCGCAGCATCTCGCGGTTTCCTCCTCAGCTCGTCCGCCTGCGACCCTAACTCCGTGGCCGCGGCACTTCCGCCCCCCGGACCCGTGGCACGATCAGCACCGGACGTTTTCCGCCTGGGGAGGCTCGACCGTGTTCTTCTTTCTGCTGATCGCGATGGTCGTGGTCGTCGCCGCGGTCACGCTGGCCGTCGTCGGCGGCGGCGACAGCGCGGCGCTGCCCGAGGCGGCGCCCGAGCACCTCGTGGACCCGCTGCCCGCCGCCCGTCCGCTCGGCCGTGCGGACGTCGAGGCGCTGCGGCTGCCGGTGGCCGCCCGCGGCTACCGGATGACCGAGGTCGACGAGGTGCTGGGCCGGCTCGGAGCGGAGCTCGCCGAGCGGGACGCCCGCATCGCGGAGCTGGAGTCGGCGCTCGCCGGTGCGCAGGCGACGGCGCGCAGCGGCCCGGGCCTGTTCGACAAGCCCGACGGGCACAGGCCCGGTGACGGGTTCGCCGCGCCCGCGGACGACCCCTTCCGGGGCCCCGGAGAGGAGAACGGGCGATGACGGCGCAGGCAACGGCGCTGCCGGGGCCCGACGGCAGGCTCCGCTGCCCGTGGGGGCTCTCGGCCGACGACTATGTGCCGTACCACGACGAGGAATGGGGCCGCGCGGTCCACGGCGACGACGAGCTGTTCGAACGGCTGTGTCTTGAGGCCTTCCAGTCGGGGCTGTCGTGGATCACGATCCTGCGCCGCAGGGAGGGCTTCCGCGCCGCCTTCGCCGGCTTCAGGATCGCGGCGGTGGCGGAGTTCACCGGCGGCGACGAGGAGCGCCTCCTCGCCGACGCCGGCATCATCCGCAACCGCGCCAAGATCCAGGCGACGCTCGCCAACGCGCGCGTGCTCGCCGGGTGGGCGCCCGGCGAGCTGGACGCGCTGATCTGGTCATACGCCCCCGACCCGGCTGTCCGGCCCGCCCCGCGGACGCTCGCGGACGTGCCGGCCGTCACCGACGAGTCCACGGCGCTGGCCAGGACGCTGAAGAAGCGCGGGCTGCGTTTTGTCGGCCCGACCACCGCCTACGCCCTGATGCAGGCGTGCGGCCTGGTCAACGACCACCTGGCGGACTGCTCGGCGCGGGCCGCCTGTGCCGCCCGCTAGCGCCGCGACGGGCAGTGTCCGCCCGTCGACGAGCGTCGTCCGGCGCTGGGGGAGCGCCTCCCGCGCCCGGACCGTCGCGGGGGGCGGCAGCGCGCGCGGCGCAGTGTGACGGAGTGAAGTCCGCCGGGAGGGGGGCACGAGCGCTGCGAAGGCGAACCCCGCCCGGAAAGGGCACGGGCGCCGCGAAGGGCGAACCCCCGCCCGGAAAGGGCACGGGCGGCGCGGCTCAGCGGCCTGTGAACTTCGGCTGCTCCTTCGCCAGGAACGCCTGCACCGCGATCTGGTGGTCCTCGGACGCGCCCGCCATCGTCTGGAGTTCGTCCTCCTTCTCCAGGGTCTCGCTCAGCGAGTGGTCCGCGCTGAAGTCGAGGGACCGCTTGAGCGCCGCGTAGGCCAGCGTCGGACCGTCCGCCAGCGCCCGGGCCACAGCGGCGGCCTCCGCGGCGAGGTCGCCCGCGGGGACCAGCTTGTTCGCGATGCCCAGGTCGTACGCCTCCTGGGCGGAGAAGGACCGCGGGAACATCAGCAGCTCCGTGGCGCGGCTCCGGCCGACCAGACGGGGCAGCGTCCAGGAGACGCCCGAGTCGGCGGTCAGGGCGACCCCCGCGAACGACGTGGTGAACGACGCGCTGTCCGCGACCACCCGGTAGTCCGCGGCGAGCGCGAAACCCAGGCCCGCGCCCGCGGCGACGCCGTTGACCCCGGCCACCACGGGCTTGGGCATCTCGGCGATGGCCCGCACGATCGGGTTGTAGTGCTTGCGCACGGTCTCCATGGTGTGGCGGGTGCCGGCGTCGCGGTCCGACTGCAGCAGGGCGACGTGCTCCTTGAGGTCCTGGCCGACGCAGAAGGCGCGCCCGGCGGCGGTGAGCAGCACCGCGCGCACCGCGCGGTCGGCCGCGGCGGACTGCACCGCGTCCCGCAGGGCGGCCTTGGCCCTGATGTTCATCGCGTTCATGGCCTCGGGCCGGTTGATCGTGACGGTCGCGAGCCCGTCGCTCACCTCGTACAGCACGCTGTCGGCCATGTCAGGTCCCTTCGCGGGTCGAACGGCAGTGTCCAGCCCAAGCATGACGGAGATCATCGGCACGTGAACATGTGACCTGCGTCAAACATTGCGCAGCTCCCGGCCATGGCGCGGGGGCGAAGTATCGCAGGCGGATCGCCGAATTGAGTGGTTTTGACTGAGCGCGTTGCGCAAGCGATGCCGACCGATGTTGGTCATCGGGTCCGGCGATGCGGGATAATGACCTGGAAGCAATGTGTTCGATGCCGGTGACGCGTGCCCTTCCACAGGGCCGTCGGCTGACGATGAGCTGGTTTCAGGAAGGGGAACGAGCATGGCGGCCATGAAGCCGCGGACGGGCGACGGCCCGCTCGAGGTGAGCAAGGAGGGGCGGGGCATCGTCATGCGCGTTCCGCTCGAAGGCGGCGGTCGGCTCGTTGTCGAGCTGACTCCGGACGAGGCCAAGGCCCTGGGTGAGGCCCTGGAGAAGGTCACCGCCTGACGCGGACGCATCCATTACGCTGCACTGCCCCGGCACGGAGTCCTGTGCCGGGGCAGAGGCGTGCCGGGAGCGGCTCAGCCCCTGCGCACCGCGCACAGCAGCCCGTCGCCGACCGGCAGCAGCGTGGGCAGCAGCTCCTGGCTCTCCCGCACCGCCCTCAGCAGCTCCCGCACCCGCAGCACTTCGGGGGGCTGGGCCGAGGAGTCGACCGTGCGGCCGTCCGCGAAGACCCCCTCGAAGCAGACGAGGCCGCCGGGCCGCAGCAGACGCAACGATTCAGCGAGGTAGTCGAGGGACTCCATCGGGTCGCCGTCGCAGAAGACGAGGTCGTACCCGCCGTCCGCCAGCCGCGGCAGCACATCGAGGGCCCGGCCGGGTATGAATCGCGCACGGTTCCCGGCGAAGCCCGCCTCGCGGAACGCCTCGCGGGCGAACTGCTGCCGCTCCGGCTCCAGATCCACGGTCGTCAGCACGCCGTCCGGGCGCATCCCCTGAAGCAGATAGATCCCGGAGACGCCGGCGCCCGTCCCGATCTCGGCCACCGCCTTCGCGCCCGCGGTCGCGGCCAGCAGTCGCAGCGCGGCGCCGGCGCCCGGGGACACCGAGGGGAGCCCTGACTCCCGGGCCCGGTCCCGGGCCCAGCGCAGTGCCTCGTCCTCGGCGACAAAGGCGTCGGCGAACGCCCAGCTCGTCTGCCGGTTGGCGGTAATGGCCCTCTCCTTGCCCCGTAGTGCGCGCGAGGCCGACTGTATCCGCTGCCCCGGGAACCCGCTGATGGGACCGGGCGTTAGGCAGGGGCAGGGGGAACCGCACGAAGCGCGGGCAAACAGGAACGCGACCGACCGCGGGGCCCAAGTTCGCGTAAAGATTCTTATCCGGTGCTAACGGGCGAGGTGGCTATGGTAGGGGCTCCGCTGGACACCACCAGAGCCGACAGGGGAGGTGCGGCTGCACCTGCGGATCGGGGAGGAGTGCTGAGGCGCCTTCTCAGGTCGGCGGGTGAGCCGAAATCCGTGACATACACCGCTGACAGTTCTCGCACCTCCGACTCCGCAACCACGGCGACCTTCGCATCGGATGCGGAATCGCAGGCGTGGACCCCTCCCACCTGGGAGGAGATCGTCAGCACGCACAGCGGCCGGGTCTACCGCCTCGCCTACCGCCTCACGGGCAACCAGCACGATGCGGAGGACCTGACCCAGGAGGTCTTCGTCCGGGTCTTCCGCTCACTGTCCACATACACCCCGGGCACTTTCGAAGGCTGGCTGCACCGCATCACCACCAACCTCTTCCTGGACATGGTCCGCCGCAAGCAGCGCATCCGCTTCGACGCGCTGGGCGACGACGCGGCCGAGCGGCTGCCCAGCCGCGAGCCCTCCCCGCAGCAGGCGTTCAACGACACCCACTTCGACGCGGACGTGCAGCAGGCGCTCGACACCCTCGCGCCCGAGTTCCGCGCCGCCGTGGTGCTCTGTGACATCGAGGGGCTGTCGTACGAGGAGATCGCCGCGACGCTGGGCGTCAAGCTCGGCACCGTCCGCAGCCGTATCCACCGCGGGCGCTCCCATCTGCGCAAGGCGCTCAGCCACCGTTCTCCGGAGGCCCGCGCCGAGCAGCGCGGCGCCGCACCCGTGCCCGCGCTCGGGTTCGCCGGCGCCGGAGCAGGGGAGGTCGGAACGGCGTGAGCAGCACACGTCCGACTCCCGCGGAGCAGCACCTGGGGGACAGGCTCGCCGCGCTGGTCGACGGCGAGCTGGCGCACGACGCCCGCGACCGTGTCCTGGCCCATCTGGCGACCTGCCCCAAATGCAAGGCCGAGGCAGACGCCCAGCGCCGCCTGAAGAGCGTCTTCGCGCATGCCGCCCCGCCCCCGCCCCCCGAGGGGCTGCTGGCGCGGCTGCAGGGGCTCCCGGCCGGTCCCGGCGGCGATGACGGCGGCCCAGGGGTCCGCCGCCCCTTCGGCGACCTCGGCGCTTTCGGCGGCCCCGGCAGCCCCTTCGGCGGCGGCTTCGGAGGCGACCGGCAGAGCGACGGCGTGAGCCGCGGCGACGGGGTGAGGGGAGCGCTGAGGCCGTCGGCGGAACATACCGGCGAACGCAGCGCGGAGACGTTCGGCCACGTCCCCGCGGGCACCCGCGCGACGGTCCTGCCGGGCGGCTCCGGAGCGGGCTTCCGGATCCATGAGACCGGGCACGCCGCCGCCGACCGCTCGCCGTGGCGAGGCCGGAGGCTCGCTTTCGCCGCGGCGAGCGCGGTCTCCTTTGCGGCGATCGCGCTGGGCGGCACGGTGTCCCTGGACGGCTCCGCGCAGAACAGCGCACGGGGCGAGGGCCGCGGGACCAACATCACCCCGCCGCGCACGGCCGCCTCCAACACGGCCGCCCAGGCCGCCTCGAACGCGTCTCCTTCGGCGCGGAGCGCGTCCGGCGGCGCCGGGAGAGCAGGCGTCAGCGGCTCGTTCCCCGGAGGCGCGACGAGCGTGCGCGGCGCCTCGGAGGCGGACCGCCGCCGCAACGGCGGGTACGGGGCGTACGACGTCGCACGTTCCGACGGAGCCTCGCCCTCGTCCGCTCCGACCCGGCCGGGCCGGAGCGTCCCGTCGGCGCAGCAGACGACACCGCCCCTGGCGCCGCTCTCGCTCTGGTCGCCTCTGTCGCCGAACCGGCCGTTCGACACGTCCATGCTGTTCGGCGCGTCGATGCCGACGGAGCCCTCGCGCGGACTGCCGCCGGCGGCCGGAGCTGCGGACCCGGCCTTCCGCCTCGCCCACGCCTCCGGGATCGCCCCGTCGCCCGCCTCCGTCCCCACGCATCCCTCCGCCCCCGGCCGACCCGGGGACTCGCTCTCCCCGCGGCCCTGACCCAGCCGGTCAGGGCCCTGCGCGGCGAATCGCAAACCTGGTTGAATCTGCGGAGCGGCGCCCACCGGCGCCGCAGCGTTTCGGCAGTCGCAGTCTGCGGGGAGAGCATGGACGACGGGAAGCCCACACAGCCCACGGGGTCGAAGGCGCGGTGGTGGAGCCGACCCGGCGCGGCGGGCGGGGCCCCCTCCCAGCCGGAGCCCGGGGAGGCGGCGAAGGACGCCGCGGCCGCCGCGGCGTCCGCCGGTGACGCCACCGGTCCGGAGCCCTCCACGGCTGCCCCCGTGACGCCGCCGACGCCCGCCTCCGAAGGGCCGCCCGCGGAGGCGCAGGCCGCCGCCGCGGCTTCCGCCGGGACACCGGCCCGGCCGCAGCCGCTGCACGAACCGGACGAGTACCGGACTCCGCCGTACGGCGAGCCCGGCCCCTGGGCTCCCGCACCGCCCGTGCAGCGCCCGGCGGTCCCCGGCGCGACCCCGCCGCACGGCACGCCCGCGCATGGGACGCACACCCATGGGACGCCCGCTCACGGGACGCCTGCGCATGGGACGCCGACCCCGGGAGTCCCTGCGGCCGCCCCCGCCCCTCCTGGCATGCCGCCCCAGGGAACCCCGCTGCCGCCGGAGCCCCAGGGCGCGCCTCAGTCCCCGTCGCAGCCTTCGCCGCAGTGGCTGCAGTACGACCCGTGGAGAGCTCCCGGACAGCAGCCCCTGACCCAGAACGGCCAGCTGACCCAGAACGGCCAGCCCGGCCACCTCGTCCACTCCGGCCATCCGCCCCAGCCCGCCCGCAAGGGCAGGCGGCGCGGGGCGCTGGCCCTCGCCGCGCTGCTCATCGCGGTGGTCGCGGGCGGGGTCGGCGGCGGCATCGGCGCGTACATCGAGCGCAACGGCGGCCTCACGCGGGTCGAACTGCCGCAGGCCGGCCGTGACAACGGCGTCCGCCCGCCCGACAGCGTCGCCGGCATCGCCGCCAGCGCGCTCCCGAGCGTGGTCACCCTGCACGTCAGCGGCGGCGGCGAGGCAGGCACCGGAACCGGCTTCGTACTCGACCGGAAGGGCCACATCCTCACCAACAACCATGTGGTCGACCCGGCTGGCGAAACGGGCGACATCTCGGTCACCTTCAGCAGCGGCGACACCGCCAGGGCCACGCTCGTCGGCAAGGACAGCGGCTACGACCTCGCCGTCGTGAAGGTCACCGGCGTCTCGAACCTCACGCCGCTGCCCCTCGGCAACTCCGACAACGTCCAGGTCGGCGACCCCGTCGTGGCCATCGGCGCACCCTTCGATCTGCAGAACACGGTGACCGCGGGCATCATCAGCGCCAAGGAGCGCCCCATCACCGCGGGTGGCCAGAAGGGCGACGGCAGCGACATCAGCTATGTCGACGCGCTCCAGACCGACGCCCCGATAAACCCCGGCAACTCAGGCGGGCCGCTCGTCGACTCCAAGGCCCGGGTCATCGGCATCAACAGCGCGATCCGGGCGGCGGACGACGGCGTCGGCTCGGACGGCGGCCAGCCGGGCTCCATCGGCCTCGGCTTCGCCATCCCCATCAACCAGGGCAAGCGGGTCGCCGAGGAGCTGATCAACACCGGCAGGGCCACCCATCCGGTCATCGGCGTGAGCCTCGACATGAAGTTCACCGGCGACGGCGCGCGCGTCGGCGACGAGGGCCGGGACGGCGGGCCGTCCGTCACACCAGGCGGACCGGCCGCCAAGGCGGGCATCAGGCCCGGCGATGTGATCACCAAGGTGGACGGCCAGCGGGTGCACAGCGGCGAGGAGCTGATCGTCAAGATCCGCGCCCACCGCCCCGGCGACGAACTGGAGCTGACGCTCCGGCGCGGCGGCTCCGGCGCCCGCACCCTGACGCTGACCCTCGGCTCCTCCGGCAGCTGAACGCCCGGCCGACAGCTGCGCCGGGCCGGCAGCTGAACGCCCGGCCGACAGCTGCGCCGGGCCGGCAGCTGAACAGCGGCTGCACTCTCACCCGGCGGGGCGGGGCAAGGTACCGCCCGGCGAGTGCGGGCGGGTACCGTGGAGCGGGCCTTTCGCCCTCATCGAATCGTCGACGTGCGGGCCCGCGGACCACGAGGAGCAGCAGGGTGTTCAACGACATAGGCGGACTGGAGCTGGTGGCGCTTGTGATCCTCGCGGTGCTCATCTTCGGCCCCGACAAGCTGCCGAAGGTCATCCAGGACGCCGCCCGCTTCATCCGGAAGATCCGCGAGTTCTCCGAGAACGCAAAGCAGGACATCCGCAGCGAGCTGGGGCCGGAGTTCAAGGACTTCGAGTTCGAGGACCTCAACCCCAAGGCGTTCATCCGCAAGCAGCTCGACCAGAACGAGGAGCTGAAGGAGCTCAAGGAGCTCCGCAGCTCCTTTGACTTCAAGAAGGAAGTCAACGAGGTCGCCGATGCGGTGAACGGCACGGAGCCCGATGCCCCGGTCTCCGCCGCAGCGCCCGGAAGCTCCTCTTCCACCGGCCCCGACCTGCTCAAGAAGCGCGTAACGCTCGAGAAGGACGAGCGGCCGCCGTTCGACGCAGACGCCACCTGAGTACCGTCAATCCCTGCGAGACGGGACAGGGTGGCTATTCTCCATCTGTCCGGAAGTCAGGACGCCCGAGGGGGGCGGGTCCGTTCCGGGTCTCGAAACTCAAGGAGGCGGCCGGATAGATGGAGACGACGAGTCGAGTAGCGGTACCGGGTGTGACCGACCCATCCCCCGCTCAGGGCGGGGAGCGACCGCTGGGGGCCAAGGAGAAGATAGCGGCTCGGCGGTTGATCGACGGATATCTGAGTGCGTCCTTCCCCTGGTACGGACTGGATGAGGCGTTCAGCGGCCCCCGCCGCCTGATGCAGGTGGGCACGGCGGCGGACGGCACGGTCCAGCACGGCTCCGTGGGGCACGGCGACGAGCCGTCGATAAAGTCCGACGGAAGCCAGAGCGCGGAGCGTGAGCGCTTCGCCGTGGTCGTCACCGTGGCGGCCAGCCCGGTGCGGCGCAGCGGCGACGGAACGGGCGTCCTGGACGCCACCACGGTCTCCTCGGCGGCCTGGCTGGCCGGGTCGGGGCTGCTCGCCCACACCTGGCCGCCGCAGCTGGACCACGCGCTGCGCGACGACTGGCTGGAGCAGCAGACGGAGACCGCGTTCGAACTCGCCGACGATCTGGCGGGGCCGGCCTGGTCCAGCCTGTCGCTTCCGGTCGACGGCGAACCGACGCCGTTCCACTACCGGGAGTCGGAGTTCGGCTGGGTGCTGGCCGGTCCCACGGACGGCGGGGTGCACATCGGCGCCTACGGGCGCGGGATGAGCGCCTACGGCCTGGGGTTCTCGGTGATCCAGGACCTCGCGGCGTACACCTGAGGAGAGCGCATACGAGAAGAGGAGCGCATACGAGAAGAGGAGGGGCGCCGCTCACCCGAGCGACGCCCCTCCTCGTGTCCGTCGGACTCGTGTCCGTCAGAACTTGTTGCGCGGGGTGATGCCCAGGGACATGCCCGACAGACCGCGCTGACGGCCGCCCAGCTTTCCGGCGATGGTGCGCAGTGCCGCGCCCGCCGGGGACTCCGGGTCGGTGAGCACGACCGGCTTGCCCTCGTCGCCGCCCTCCCGCAGCCGTACGTCGATGGGGATCGCGCCGAGCACGGGCACCGTCGTGCCGGTCGTCCTGGTCAGGCCCTCGGCGACCTGCTGACCGCCGCCGGTGCCGAACACGTCGACCATCTCGTCGCAGTGCGGACAGGGCAGCCCCGACATGTTCTCGACGACGCCGACGATCTTCTGGTGGGTCTGTACGGCGATCGAGCCGGCCCGCTCGGCGACCTCGGCCGCGGCCTGCTGCGGGGTGGTGACCACCAGGATCTCCGCGGTCGGCACCAGCTGGGCCACGGAGATGGCGATGTCGCCGGTGCCGGGCGGCAGGTCCAGCAGCAGCACGTCCAGATCGCCCCAGTACACATCGGCGAGGAACTGCTGAAGGGCGCGGTGCAGCATCGGGCCGCGCCACACCACCGGCGCGTTGCCGGGGGTGAACATGCCGATCGAGATGACCTTCACGCCGTTCGCCGACGGCGGCATGATCATGTTCTCGACCTGGGTGGGCCGGCCGTCGGCGCCCAGCATGCGCGGCACGCTGTGGCCGTAGATGTCCGCGTCGACGACGCCGACCTTCAGCCCGTCGGCGGCCATCGCGGCGGCCAGGTTCACGGTCACGGAGGACTTGCCGACGCCGCCCTTGCCGGAGGCCACCGCGTACACCCGGGTCAGCGAGCCGGGCTTGGCGAACGGCACCTCGCGCTCGGCGCCGCCGCCGCGCAGCGAGGCGGCGAGCTCCCGCCGCTGCTCGTCGCTCATCACGTCCAGCGCCACATCGACCCCGCTCACCCCGTCGAGCCGGGCGACCGCGTCGGTTACGTTCCTGGTGATCGTTTCCCGCATGGGGCAGCCGGAAACGGTCAGATACACCGTGACGGCGACCGCACCGTCCGCGCCGATCTCCACCGATTTGACCATGCCGAGTTCGGTGATCGGTCGGTTGATCTCGGGGTCGTTCACCGTCGACAGTGCCTCGAGCACCGCGTCTTCCGTAACCATAGGGACGATGGTACGGCGCTGGCTCCCACCGCCGGAAAGAGCAGTCAGCGGTCGTGTTCGTCACTCCGGTTCCCGTCCCCGGACGGGAATACGGCGTGCTGCTCCTCAAGCGTGCCCTCCAGCGTCCTGGTTAGGACCTCCAGCTCGGAGCGGATCCAGTCGCGGGTGGCGACCTCCCCGAGGCCCATCCGCAGCGCCGCGATCTCCCGGGTCAGATACTCGGTGTCCGCGATCGAGCGCTCGTTCTGCTTGCGGTCCTGCTCATGGGTGACGCGATCGCGGTCGGCCTGGCGGTTCTGCGCCAGCAGGATCAGCGGGGCCGCATAGGAGGCCTGCAGCGACAGGGCCAGCGTCAGAAAGATGAACGGGTACTCGTCAAAGCGCAGCTCCTCCGGCGCGGCGACGTTCCACACGACCCACACGATGACGATCCCGGTCATCCAGGCGATGAACCGCCATGTGCCCAGGAAGCGGGCGATCCGCTCGGAGAGCCGGCCGAAGGCCTCCGGGTCGTACTGGGGCAGCAGCGTGCGACGGGGCGCGCGCGGCATGTCGATCCGCGTGCGGTGGCGGGAGACCGCGCTCGCGCCCGACGGCACACGCTCGCGCCCCTCCAGACGTTCGAGCCGTTCGATGCGGTCCATACGGTCCGGGCCGCCGCCCTCGCCGCTACTCATGCGTGTCCCCGGGGCCCGCGGTCTCCTCGAACTCCGTCTCCCGCCAGTCGTCGGGCAGCAGATGGTCCAGCACGTCGTCGACGGTCACCGCACCCAGCAGCGAGCCGCCCTCGTCGACGACGGGCGCGGCGACCATGTTGTACGCGGCGAGATAGCTGGTGAGCTCCGGCAGGGCGGTGTCCGGCCCCAGCGGCGGCAGATCGCTCTCGACCAGCGAGCTGACCAGCGTGAACGGCGGATCGCGCAGCAGCCGCTGGAAGTGCACCGTGCCCAGGTACTTGCCGGTGGGCGTCTCGTCGGGCGGCCGGCAGACATAGACCTGCGCCGCCAGCGCCGGGGACAGATCCTGCTGCCGTACGCGGGCGAGCGCGTCGGCGACCGTCGCGTCCGGCCGCAGCACGATCGGCTCCGTGGTCATCAGACCGCCCGCGGTCCGCTCCTCGTACGACATCAGCCGGCGCACATCCGCCGCGTCGTCCGGTCGCATCAGGGCCAGCAGCCGCTCCTTGTCCTCCTCCGGGAGCTCGGAGAGCAGATCGGCCGCGTCGTCCGGGTCCATCGCCTCCAGGACGTCCGCCGCCCGCTCCTCCTTCAGCTTGCCGAGGATCTCCACCTGGTCGTCCTCCGGCAGCTCCTCCAGCACATCGGCCAGCCGGTCGTCGTCCAGCGCGGCGGCGACCTCGGCGCGGCGCTTCGGCGACAGATGGTGCAGCACGTTCGCCAGATCGGCGGGGCGCATCCGCTCGAAGGTGGCGACGAGACTCTCCGCGCCCTGCCCGTGCTCCTCCAGTGAGAAGCCGGTGACGGCCGACCACTCGACGGTCAGCGCCTCCCCTTTGCGGCGCAGCGCCCCGCCCCTTCCCTTGCGTACGAAGACCTTGTCGATCTCCCAGTCGCGGCGGGCGGGCAGCTGCTGGATCGAGACGTCCAGCACGGTGACCTCCTCGCCCGTCTCCACCAGCCGCACCCGTCGGTCCAGCAGCTCGCCGAGGACGAGCCGCTCGGTCGGCCGCTGTTCAAAGCGCCGCATGTTGACCACGCCGGTGGTGATCACCTGTCCTGACTCCACGCCCGTCACCCGGGTCATGGGAAGGAAGATCCGGCGGCGGCTGACCACCTCGACGACCATGCCGAGCAGCCGGGGCGGACGGCGGCCCACGCGCAGCATCGCCACCAGATCGCGGACGCGTCCGACCTGGTCGCCGTTGGGGTCGAAGACGGCGACGCCGGCGAGGTGGGAGACGAAGACGCGGGGGGCGCCTGAGGCCATGCGATGCGCCTCCTCTTCACTGCGGAATGCCGCGTTCCAGGCCTTTCAGGCTAGTCCGTTCCGTTCTGCGCCGCCCTGATGAAGCGCCCGTACGGAACTCGCACGAACCTCTTACGCCTGACTGCGGAGGGGTGAATACCGCACAGGTACGCTGCCGACTGCCACCACCACCGCGTAAGAGAGGCAGTGCGCCTGTGACTCCCCTCCCCCCCGCTGCGCGAAGGCGAAGAGCTGCGCTTTCCCTGGCGCTGTGCGCCGGGCTGACCGCGTCGCTCACGGCCTGCGGCGGCGGCGAGGATCCGGACGCGGGGACCAACGGCGTGGGCAAGCTCTCCGCGGCCGAGATCGAGACGAAGGCGAAGGCGGCGGCGGACGCGGCGCCGTCGGTGCGGCTGTCGGGCACGCTGGTGACCGAGGGCACGACGTACAAGCTGAACATGCGTCTGAAGCAGGACGGCGGCAGCGGGTCCGTCACCGCGAAAGACACCACCTTCGAGCTGCTGCGGATCGGCGACGCGCTCTACCTCAGGGCGGACGCCGGCTTCTGGGCCCATACGGACGCCAAGGGCGGCGAGAAGCCGAGCAAAGCGGACCTGGAGGCAGCGGAGAAGCTCAACGGCAAGTATGTGAAGGTCCCCAAGGGCGACCCCGCGTACGAGCAGTTCCGCGGCTTCACCGACATGGACCTGCTGCTGGACGGGCTGCTCGGCATGCACGGCGAGCTGGTCAAGGGCGACCGCACGAAGGTGGGCGGCGTCCGCGCCATCAAGGTCACCGGCAGTGAGGGCGGCGGCAACGTCCTCGACGTCTCCCTCGAGGGCACGCCCTACCCCCTCCAGTTCACCCGCGCGGGCGGGACGGGGGTGCTGACCCTGGGGGACTGGGGCGAGGACTTCGCCCTGAAGGAGCCGCCGAAGGAGGAGACGGTGGACTACGGGGGCCAGCTCCCCAAGACGAGCGACGGCTAGTGTGATGCGCCGGAGATCCCTCGCCCGCTTCTGCCGACGGATCTCCGGCGCAGGACACTAGCCGGCCACCCAGCTGTAGCGCCGCTCCGGGCGCCCGGCCTGCCCGTAGCGCAGCGACACCTCCGCCTGGCCCGTGACGCTGAAGTGCTCCAGGTAGCGGCGGGCGCTGACCCGCGAGACCCCCAGCCGGGCCGCGCACTCGGCCGAGGAGAGGCTGCCGTCGGCCGCGCGCAGCTCGCGTTCGATCAGCTCGGCGGTCTCCACGCTCATGCCCTTGGGCAAGGAGGCCGCTGTGGCGGCCGGGGCCGCGCCCCGTGCCAGGGCCCGGTCCACGTCGGACTGGCCGCTGACGACCGCCGCGTAGAGGTTGCCGCGCCGGGCCGCGTACTGCTCGAGGCGTGCCCTGAGGTCCTCCGCATCGAAGGGCTTCAGCAGGTAGTCGACGACGCCCTGGCGCACGGCGCCCCGGACCGCCTCCGATTCGCGTGCCGCGCTGATCACCATGACGTCGCAGTCGTGCCCGGCGGCGCGCAGCCGGGGGATGATCTCCAGGCCGAACATGTCGGGCAGGTAGAGGTCGAGGAGCACCAGGTCGGGCTGGAGCTCGGCGACCGCGGTGAGCGCCTGCTCGCCGCAGTTCGCTGTGCCGACCACCCGGAACCTGGCGACGTCATTGACGAATCCGCGGTGGATCCGCGCCACCATGAAGTCGTCCTCCACGATCATCACATCGATCATCGGACTGTCTCCGTCGCTCGGTCGGCCGGTCGGCCGACGGACATCCGGGCGGTGAACATGGCGCCCGCCTGCGTGTTGGCCACCGACACCTCACCGCCCCGGCGTTTGCACACCAGACGCGTGAGCGCCAGGCCGATCCCCCGGTCGCCGCCCTGCGCGGCCTTGGTGGTGAACCCGTGCAGGAACACCTCCTGCGCCAGCTCGGGAGCCACGCCCGGCCCCGAGTCCCGTACGACGATCTCCACGCTGGAGGCGTCTTGGCGCAGTTCGACTTCCACCCACGCGTCTTCCACCCACGCGTCATGGCCGGGGACACCCGCCGCGGCCGCGTCGACCGCGTTGTCCACGAGGTTGCCGAGCACGGTCGCCACGTCCGCGGAGTCGGTCGGCTCCAGCTGCTCCAGGGCGGTCCGCTCCGAGATCTTCAGCCGCACCTTGCGTTCCGACGCAAGCGCCGACTTGGCCATGAGCAGCGCGGCGATCGCCCGGTCGCGGACCCGGCTGGTGAGGGTCAGATCGAGCGACTCACGGTGTTTGCGCAGGGCGCGGACGTACTTCACGACCTCGTCGTGCTCGCCGATCTGGATGAGCCCGGAGATGGTGTGCAGCTGGTTGGAGAACTCGTGCGCCTGGGCGCGCAGCAGCTCGGTGGTGCTGCGGAAGGAGCCCAACTCCCTTTCCAACTGCGCGAGTTCGGTGCGGTCGCGCAGGGTGGTCACCGAGCCGAGGCGGCGGCCGTCCTTGGTGACGTCCATCCGGTTCATCACCAGGACGCGGCCCCGCCGTACGACGACCTCGTCGCGCCGTTCGGCACCGGCCTCGTCCTGATGATCCCGCGCACTGCCGGCCAGGACGTCGTACAGCCGCCCCTCGATCCCCAGATCCGCCAGGCTTGTCCCGACGCAGTTCTCGGGCAGGTCCAGCAGCCGGCGGCCGACCGCGTTCACCAGCGTCAGCCGCTGCTGCGGGTCGAGGGCCACCACGCCCTCGGCGATCCCGAACAGCATCGCCTCCCGGTGCTCGGCGAGCCCGGCGATCTCGCGCGGCTCCATGCCGAAGGTCTGCCGCTTGATCCGGCGGGCCAGCAGCCAGGAGCCGGCCACCCCGAGGACGCTGGCGACGCCGAGGTAGACCAGCAGATAGGACGAGGCGCCCACCAGCCGCTGCCAGACCGACGGCGAGGCCCGCCCGATCATCACCGTGCCGAGGTGCTCCCCGACGTTCTCGCCGTGCGCCCGGAGCACCGGGGCCTGGGCCACCAGCTCGGTGACGCCGTTCACCGGCAGCTCCCCGGACCAGCCGCGGCCCCCGGCGGCGTCCTTGCCGGAGACCGGCAGCCGCGTCCCGAGGAGGGTGGGGTTGGTGGAGGCCACGATGGTGCCGTCGGTCCGGGCGACCGTGGCGGAGGTGACCCCGGACCTGTTCAGCGTGGACTGGAGCAGCGGGGCGAGCATCTCGGCGGGGGCGGGCCGCGCCAGCTGGGTGCGCACCAGCGGGTTGCCCGCCGTCTCCTCGGCGAGCGCGGTCACCCGGCGCCCCTCGACGCGGTCGAAGGTCGCCTTGGACTGCGCGAGCGAGACCGCGGCGACGGCGGCCAGCACGATCACGACAATGGCGAGCTGCCATCTCAGCAGCTCACCGGCGAGCGTATGGCGTCGCCGTCTTCGGGACGGCGACCGTGACGTTATGACCACTATGAACTCAACCTTCAATGGTCACACAACCGAGATGGGGTGTCTCAGGAACCGCACAATCATGGCGTCGGATCGGCCCAAGCGAAAGAGATGAGCCATGAGAACTCGACGAGCCGCACTTGTCGGAGCTCTTGCAGCCGCGTCCATGCTCGCGGTCAGCGCCTGTGGCGCCACCGCCGACAAGGAGGAGTCCGGGAGCGGAAGCGGGTCCTCGAAGCCCGCCACCGGCCTGAGACTCATGGTCCCCAACACCCCGGGCAGCGGCTACGACCTCACCGCCCGCACCGTCTCCCAGGTCATGCAGGACACCAAGGTCGCCTCCGGCGTCCAGGTCTTCAACCTGCCCGGGGCGAGCGGCACGGTGGGCCTGCAGCGCCTGGTGAACGAAAAGGGCAACGGCAAGATGGCCATGCAGATGGGCCTGGGCGTCGTCGGAGCCTCGTACACGCAGAAGTCCAAGGCGACGCTGACCGACACCACGCCGCTCGCCAAGCTGATCGAGGAGGCCGGCGCGATCGTCGTGCCGAAGGACTCCCCGTACAAGTCCATGGACGACCTCGTCACCGCCTGGAAGAAGAACCCGCAGAAGTTCGCGGTGGGCGGCGGCTCGTCGCCGGGCGGCCCCGACCACCTGCTGCCGATGCAGCTGGCGAAGGCGGTCGGCATCAAGCCGACGGACGTCAACTACGTCTCCTACGACGGTGGCGGCGAGCTGCTCCCGGCCATCCTCGGCAACAAGATCGCCTTCGGGGCGAGCGGCTTCGGTGAGTTCCTCGACCAGGTCGAGGCGGGCCAGGTGCGTGTCCTAGCGGTCAGCAGCGAGAAGCCGATCGAGGCGCTGAAGGACGTGCCCACCCTCAAGGACGAGGGCATCGACCTGGTCTTCACCAACTGGCGCGGCATCGTCGCCCCGCCCGGCATCACCGACGAGCAGAAGCAGACCTGGGTCGACGCGCTGACCAAGATGCACGACTCGGACGCGTGGAAGGCGCAGCTGGAGAAGAACGGCTGGGTCGACGCCTTCGCCACCGGGGACGAGTTCGGCGCCTACATGACCGAGCAGGACAAGGCGGTCGCCGACCTGCTGGCCGAACTCGGGCTGGCATGAGCTTGCAGGTGAATCCGGTGAAGGACCGGACTGTGGAGGACACCCCCGGGTCCCGTCAGGGCGGGGACCGCGCGCAGTACGGCGTGTGCGTGTTCCTCGCCCTGCTGGGCACGGCCGTGATCGTGGACGCCCTCGGCATCCCGCACATCACCAGCGGCACCGACCCCGTCGGCCCGCGCGCGGTGCCGCTGATCCTGGGCGCGCTGCTGCTGGTGCTCGTGGTGTTCTACGCCGTGGATGTGGCCCGGGGCGGCCGCGGTGAGCCGGAGGCCGGCGAGGACGTCGACCTGTCCCAGGGCGCCGACTGGCGCACGGTGCTGCTGCTGGTCGGCGTGTTCCTGGCGAACGCGCTGCTCATCGAGCGCCTCGGCTGGGTGATCAGCGGCGGTCTGCTCTTCTGGGGCACCGCCTTCGCGCTCGGCAACCGCCACTACGTCCGCAACCTCCTCATCGCGGCGACGCTGTCCCTGACGACGTTCTACGCGTTCGCGATCGGCCTCGGCGTGAACCTCCCCGCCGGTGTCCTGCAAGGAATCCTGTGAGGCCTGGGCGATGGACAACCTGAACAACCTCATGCAGGGCTTCGCGGACGTCATGGACCCGATGAACCTGCTCCTCGCCCTGATCGGCGTCCTCGTCGGCACCGCAGTGGGCGTGCTGCCGGGCATCGGCCCGGCGATGACGGTGGCGCTGCTGCTGCCGATCACGTACGGCATGGAGCCGGTGCAGGCGTTCATCATGTTCGCCGGCATCTTCTACGGCGGCATGTACGGCGGCTCGACGACGTCGATCCTGCTGAACACCCCCGGCGAGTCCTCGTCCGTGGTCACCGCCATCGAGGGCAACAAGATGGCGAAGGCGGGCCGCGCGGCCCAGGCCCTGGCCACGGCCGCCATCGGCTCCTTCGTGGCGGGCACGATCGGCACGCTCTTGCTGGTCCTGGTCACGCCGTTCGTGGTGGACCTGGCGGTCAGCCTGGGCGCGCCCGACTACTTCGCGCTGATGCTGCTGGCGTTCATAGCGGTGACGTCGGTGCTGGGCTCGTCCCGCATCCGAGGCTTCGTATCCCTGCTCCTGGGCCTGACGATCGGCCTGGTCGGCATCGACTCGGTGTCGGGCCAGCAGCGGCTCACCCTGGGCATACCGCAGCTCGCCGACGGCATCGACGTCGTCGTGGTCGCGGTCGGCATCTTCGCCGTCGGCGAGGCGCTGTGGGTGGCCGCGCATCTGCGCCGCCGGCCGGCCGAGGTGATCCCGGTGGGCCGCCCGTGGATGGGCCGGAGCGACTGGAAGCGGTCCTGGATGCCCTGGCTGCGCGGAACGGCGTACGGCTTCCCGTTCGGCGCGCTGCCGGCCGGTGGCGCGGAGATCCCGACGTTCCTGTCGTACGCCACGGAGAAGCGGCTGACCAAGCACCCCGAGGAGTTCGGCAAGGGCGCCATCGAGGGCGTGGCGGGCCCGGAGGCCGCGAACAACGCGTCGGCGGCGGGCACCCTGGTGCCGATGCTGGCGATCGGCCTCCCGACCAACGCCACGGCGGCCGTGATGCTGGCGGCCTTCCAGTCGTACGGCATCCAGCCCGGCCCCCTGCTCTTCGAGCGCGAGGCGAGCCTGGTCTGGGTCCTGATCGCCAGCCTGTTCATCGGCAACCTGCTGCTGTTGCTGCTGAACCTCCCGCTGGCCCCGGCCTGGGCGAAGCTGCTCCAGATCCCGAGGCCGCATCTGTACGCGGGGATCCTGTTCTTCGCGTCGATGGGCGCCTACGCCGTAGGCGCCCAGCCCCTGGACCTGTTCCTCCTGCTCACCCTGGGCCTGCTCGGCTTCGCCATGCGCCGCTTCGGGCTGCCGGTCCTGCCGCTGATCGTCGGCGTGATCCTGGGCCCGCGCGCGGAGCTGCAGGGCCGGCGCTCCCTCCAGCTGTCCGGCGGTGAGCTGTCGGGGCTGCTGGGCGGTCCGGTGTCGTACACGGTCTACACGACGGTCGCGCTGGTCCTGGTGTGGCCGCTGATCCGTCGCTTCGTCCTAAGCCCTCTGCGCGCGCGAAACGCCGCCGCCTGAGACATCTGGAGTCCGAGATGACCATCCTGGTCGGCTACGTCCCCTCGCCCGAGGGGGAGGCGGCCCTGCGCGCGGCGATCGGCGAGGCCCGCCGCCGTGAGGAGAAACTGCTGGTGGTGAATACCACCCGGGGCGACGCGCTCGTGGACCCGCGCTTCGCCCGGGAACCCGACCTGACCCATGTCCGCGAGGATCTCGCGGCGCTGGGCGTCGACTTCGACATCCGCCAGGTCCTCGGCGCCCGGGACGCCGGCGAGGAGATCATCGACCTGGCGGAGCGGCTGGACGCCTCCCTGGTGGTGATCGGCCTGCGCCGGCGCAGCGCGGTCGGCAAGCTGATCATGGGCTCGGCGGCCCAGCAGATCCTGCTGGGCGTGGGCTGTCCGGTGCTCGCCGTGAAGGCGGAGGGCTGACGATGATGCTGCGTACCTTCGGCTGGTCGTTCGCCGTCACCGCGGCCGGCCTGGCCTTCGCCGCGTGGCAGTGGGGCTGGGAGGCCTTCGGGATCGTCCTGATCCTCTCCATCCTGGAGATCTCCCTGTCCTTCGACAACGCGGTCGTCAACGCCGGGATCCTGAAGAAGATGAACGCCTTCTGGCAGCGCGTCTTCCTCACCCTGGGCATCCTGATAGCGGTGTTCGGCATGCGGCTGGTCTTCCCGGTGGTGATCGTCGCCGTCAGCGCCAAGGTCGGCCCCGTCGAGGCGGTCCAGCTCGCCCTCGACGACCCCGACCGCTACCAGGACCTGGTCACCGACGCCCACCCCGCGATCGCCGCCTTCGGCGGCATGTTCCTGCTGATGATCTTCCTGGACTTCATCCTGGAGGACCGCGACATCACGTGGCTGGCTTGGCTGGAGCGCCCGCTGGCCAGGCTCGGCAAGATCGACATGCTGGGGGTCTGCCTTGCGCTCATCGCCCTGCTGGCGACCGCGATGACCTTCGCCACCCACGCACACGTCAGCACCGGCAACGCGGACAAGACCGCCACCGTGCTGCTCTCGGGAGTCGCCGGACTCATCACCTACCTCGTGGTCGGCGGCCTGTCGGCCCACTTCGAGGACAGGCTCGAGGAAGGGGAGGAACACGAGCACGAGCAGGAGAAGGCCCGGGCGCAGGGCGAGCCGGTCTCCGCGGTCGCCCTCGCCGGAAAGGCCGCGTTCTTCCTCTTCCTCTACCTCGAGGTCCTGGACGCCTCGTTCTCCTTCGACGGAGTGATCGGCGCCTTCGCCATCACCAACCACATCTTCTGGATGGCCCTCGGCCTGGGCGTCGGCGCGATGTACGTCCGCTCGCTCACGGTCTACCTGGTCCGCCAGGGCACCCTCGACGACTACGTCTACCTGGAGCACGGCGCGCACTACGCGATCGGCGCCCTCGCCGTGATCCTGCTGATCACCATCCAGCACCAGATCAGCGAGATCATCACAGGTCTGATAGGCGTCGTCCTGATCGCCGCCTCCTTCCTCGCCTCGGTCCGCCGCAACAAGGCGCTGGAGGCGTCGGGGGCGGATGAGGTGACGCCGGACGACAAGGCGGAGGTGCCGTCAGCAGTGTGAGCGGAAATCCAGCCCCGCCTGGGGGTACCTCTGGGGGTACCTCCGGACGGAGTCTGGGGGAGGTAGCTGGGGGAGATTGAGGCGCGGCGTCGCCGACGTGGCCACCTCGCGCAAGAGGCTGGAGATGCAGCTCAACCAGCTCCAGGGCTGGGGCGGAGCCCCGGTCAAGGCGCGCCCGCCACAGGCGTCAGGCTCTCCGGCGCCTGAAGAGCAGGCGGGGAAGCGCCGCCGGAACCGGCCGACGGGTGACCGCGTCCGACGGCAACGGCGCCGCCGCCAGCGAATCCGCCGGCAGCTCCGTGCTCACGTCCCGCGGCTCCAGCCGCAGCACCCGGCACTCCCGCCCCCACCGCTCCGGCATCCGCTCCGCGTCCGGCGCGTTCAGCCGCTTGCCCTTCAGCTCGGCGACCGCCGCCTCCCACGCCTCGGAGCCAGGCGCGAGCTCGCGCACCTCGGCCGTCCAGGCCACCAGCCGGCCGCCCTTGTCCTTGCTGCGCACGGTCACCTCGGCGCGGCCGCCGTCCGTGAGCCCGGGGAGGGGCTGCTCGCCGGGGCCGTCGCCGACGACATACGCGGCACCCTCGTGCCACACATGCCACAGAGCACGCTCGGGTCCGTCGCCGCGCACCCAGATCAGGCCGGACTTCTTGGCGGCCTCCTCGACGAGCGCCTGGCCGAGCAGCTTGTCTGTCATACCCGGCAGCCTAGACGATTGAGATCGAGCAAAGGGGGGCCTTGCATTCCCCGCCCCGCCGTGAGGCGAGGCGGGCGGTCAGGCCTAGATTGTCAGTCGCACTCATGCCGTATAGCCGTATATCCGTCTGCCGCTCACCGACCGCGCCGGCCTGCTCAGGCTGCGACGGGGAGGTCCGCCCGCCGGCTCGTCATCTGCGGCCTGATGACGGTCAGGGCTATTCGGCGCTGGCGAGGACGTCGGTCAGCGCGGCGACCGCGTCGTGGGCGTCGGGGCCGGTGGCCCGTACGGTCACCGTGCTTCCGGCCGTGGCCCCCAGGCCCATGACGCCGAGGACACCGGTGGGATTGATCGTTTTGCCGTTGTAGTCCAGCTCGATGGTGCTGGAGAACTGACCCGCTGCGCGGGCGAGCTGCCCGGCGGGGCGGGCGTGGAGGTTCGCGGGAAGCACCACGGCTGCTTCGTGGCCGGTGGCGGCGGGGGAGGTGTCAGAGCTTGCGGACATGGCGGGCCTCTTCAGCGGACTTGACGACGGTGTGCAGATCGGCACCGGACGCGGCGGCGACCACCGCGGCGACGGCGCCCTCGACAAAGGGAGCGTCGACGATGACGGCGTCCGGGCGGGGGTGGTCGTCCAGGACGGTGCGGGCGGTCAGAACGGAACTGCCGAGGTCGGGAAGGACCAGCACCCCGGCGCCCCGGTCCGCGTCCTTGATCGCGTTGAGCACGAGGCCGTAGCTGGTGCCGATCCCGCCGTCGTCGGTTCCGGCCGCGGTGACGACGGGAACGGCGGCGGAGCCGATCTGCTCCACCAGCAGGCGCAGACCTGCAGCGAGCTGGGCGCTGTGGGACACGAGTACGATGCCGACGGGTGTGCTCATGAACAGTCACATTAAATCCCGGAATGCTGTTCGGCAATACTGAATCGGAGATCTCGATGGTCCAGTCCGTGCACAGGGCAGTGCAGATCTTGCGGGAACTCGCCTCCGGCGGTCCCCGGCTGGGCGTGACCGAGCTGGCTGACCGGCTGGGCGTCGCAAAGCCCACGGTGCACGCACTGCTGCGCACGCTGGAGATCGAGGGCCTGGTCGGACAGGACCGGGACAGCTCGAAGTACCAGCTGGGGCCGAACCTCGTGCAGCTGGGCAACGCCTATCTGGATACGCATGAGCTGCGGACGCGGTCGTTGACCTGGTCGGACGCTCTGGCCAACCGCACCAAGGAGGCCGTGTGGGTGGGCGTCCTCACGGGCGACCACGTGCTGATCGTCCACCATGCGTTCCGCCCCGAGGGTGCGGTGCAGATTCTCGAGGTGGGTGCGAGCATCCCGTGGAACACATGCGCCCTGGGCAAGGCCGTCGTGGCGTCGTCGCCGCCGGATGTGCGCGAGCGCCTGCTCGCCGGAGAGCTGGCGGTGCTCACCGGCGCCAGCATGACCGACCGGAAGGCGCTGGCAGACCAACTGGAGGAGGTCCTGAAGGCCGGTTACGCGCTGGAGGACCAGGAGTCGGCCATCGGGGATGCGGGCATCGCCTCGCCGGTCTTCGACCGTTCCGGGGAGGTGGCGGGTGCCATCGGCATCGTCGGCCCGGTCGAGCGCATGCTGGGTGAGTCGACGCGCCGGGAACTCGCCGTGGCCGTGCGGGAAACCGCCCGCAATCTCTCCCGCGACCTGGGGGCCCCGCGCCGGGCCGCCTACGCCCCGGGCGCCTGAGACGCACAGCCCGGCATCGCGGCCTCGCCCCGGCACGGTACTGCGGCCGACCGGGTGCTGAGCCTCTTGACAAGCGTGAAACATGGGCTTAGCTTCCGGAACATTGTTCATCAATGATGAACAATGCCGGAGAGGGTGGTCCGTCGGGTTCCCACAGGGCCGCCGGTTTCCGCCCAAGACAGCAGGACCCTGCGCTGCTCTCCCGTTCACAGCCCGCATCACGCGGAGGAGGTGAAGCGTCCGTGCCGGCGTCGGCGCCGGAACTATGCGACCCGTCCGGACATGGCGGGTGTCTCCACCACGGTGTGCAGGGCGGATGCCGACATGCTGTCCCTGTGGGACGCACCCGTGAACACCTCCGCCCTGCGACGGGGCCGCCTGAACCGGGTCGGGGGCGGGGCTGTGCATCGGGCGCGGCCCTCCAGAGGCAGTCGTGTGAACTGCGCCCCGCCCCCGGCTCTTCCAACCACCGACCCCGTATGCACCGATCATCGAACGGAGACCCCCATGGACATCGACCTCGCCCGTGCGTGGGTGAAGGCCATTGCCGTCGCCGTGGATCAGCACAAGGATCACCTCACCCAGCTCGACTCGGCCATCGGCGACGCCGACCACGGCGTCAACATGCACCGCGGCTTCTCCGCCGTCACCACGGCTCTGGAAGGCGTCGAGCCGGACACGGTCGGAGCCGTTTTCATCAAGACCGGCACCACCCTCATCTCCACCATCGGGGGCGCTTCGGGACCGCTGTACGGGGGCGCCTTCCGCGCATTGGGCAAGGCCCTGGACACTCCTGCCGCCGAACCGCTCGCGTTCGCCGGGGCACTCGCCGCCGGTCTGGAAAGCATCCAGAAGCTGGGCACGGCCGTCCCGGGCGACAAGACGATGATCGACGCGTATGCGCCCGCGGTGGCTGCCTTCGAGGAGCAGATCCGTCAGGGAGCCGGCTTCGCCGCCGCGGCAGCGGCTGCCGCCGACGCCGCCGAGGAGGGCATGCGCGCCACCACGCCCCTGCAGGCACGCAAGGGCAGAGCCTCCTACCTCGGGGCGCGCAGCGTCGGCCACCAGGACCCGGGGGCCACCTCGACGGCCCTGATCTTCCGTGCCCTCGCCGACACAGCGGCCCATGCGTGACCGACCGCTCCACCCGCACCAAGCGTCAACCGGCTCCTGGCATCGGCCTGGGATGACCCGTTTCCGCCCGGCGCTTGCTGCGGCCCACTGTCACAAGAACTGCCACGGAGGTTTCCTCGCATGAGTCTGACACTCCGGGCGGCCTCGCCCCTGCGGATCGGTCTGGGGCTGGCGGCCGTCGGCCGACCCGGCTACATCACGCTGGGTCGGGACACGGATCTGCCCGCCGTCCGCTCGGCCGAAGCCCTCAGACAGCGGGCCTTCGCCCTGATGGACGCGGCCTATGCCCAGGGGGTGCGCTACTTCGATGCCGCCCGCTCCTACGGGCTGGCGGAAACGTATCTCGCCCAGTGGCTTCAGGCCCGTCCCGACGGCACGGACATCGTGGTGGGCAGCAAGTGGGGCTACACCTACACCGCCGACTGGAGCACCCAGGCAGACGTCCACGAGGTCAAGGACCACAGCACGGCCGCGTACGACCGGCAAGTCGCCGAGACCCGCGCCCTGCTGGGAGACCGGCTCAATCTGTACCAGACTCACTCCGTCACACCGGACAGCCCCGCACTGAGCGACACCGCCCTGCATGAGCGGCTCGCACGACTGGCGGAAGAGGGCGTGACCGTCGGCCTGTCCACCAGCGGCCCGAACCAGGCGGACACCATCCGCGCAGCACTGTCGGTCACGGTGAGCGGAAGGCCGCTGTTCCGCAGCGTCCAGACCACCTACAACCTGCTGGAGCGCTCCGCAGGTGAGGCGCTGGCCGAAGCACACGACGCCGGCTGCGCGGTGATCGTCAAAGAGGCCCTGGCCAACGGCCGCCTGGCCGACCCCCATGTTGTGGCACCCGAGATGAGCGCTCTGCGGGAGATCGCCCAGCAGACCGGTGCCTCGTGCGATGCCGTCGCCCTCGCCGCCGTCGCCGCCGAGCCCTGGGCCGACGTCGTGCTCTCCGGAGCCGCCACGGTCGACCAGCTCACCAGCAACCTCGCGGCAGCGCGCGTCAAGTTCCAGCCCACCCAGCTTCAGCGGCTCACCGAGCTGGCCGAACCCGCCGGCGCCTACTGGACGCACCGATCACAGCTGGCCTGGGCGTGAGCCGCACCGCCAGCCCCTCCATCTGACCTCAACACCCCGCCGTTTTGGGCCCCGGCGGTCACGACGCCCGTCTGCCCTGGCGAGATCTGGCGCCACTGGGCCGTGGCGCGAGCCTGCGCCGGGGCGGAGCTCCGGCGCAGGCGATGGCAGGCGTCATGGCAGCGACGGCATGCACGTTTGCTGCACGAGCTGCCAGACCTCTTCGGGACTTTCGCGGGTAAGGGCGATGGCGGCAAGAGACGAGCAGGCGTCGTAGCGCAGGCGGCGGATGCGAGCGCGGACTTCGTCGAGCGCGGAGGGGGCTGCGGAGAGGATGTCGACGCCCAGACCGATGAGCAGGGGGGTGACGAGTGGGTGGGCGGCGGCGTCACCGCAGACGGAGACCTGACGGTGGTGGCGGTGTGCGGCGGTGACGACCTCGGCGATGGCGTTGAGGACGGCAGGGTGCGCGGCCATGGCCGGGGTGGCGGCGGGGTCGCGGCGGTCGATGCCCAGGATCTGGCTGGTGAGGTCGTTGCTGCCGATCGAGAAGAAGGCCGCTTCGCGGGCGAGTTCATCAGCCGCGGCGACGGCTTCGGGCAGTTCGACCATGATGCCCAGCGGGGGTGCGCCGACGCCGAGTTCGACGGCCGCAGCATCGAGAAGGGCGCGGCAGGCGCGCAGTTCATCGACGCTCGCGACCATGGGGATCATGATGCGCAGGTCGGTGTCGGCTCCGGCGCTGAGCAGACTGCGGAACTGGTCTGCGAAGGCGTCGGGTTGGGCGAGCATCAGCGGCAGGCCGCGGCCGAGCCGCTCGCCCTCAAGGCCCTTGGCGAGGAACGGCGGCAGTTTGTCGTCGGCGAAGTCGAGGGTCCGGGCGGTGACGGTCTGCCCGGCGAGGGCGCGCAGCACCGGGACGAGGGCGGCCGCGTGCTGGTTGCGGGTGGGCCAGGCGGCGCGGTTGAGAAAGGGCAGCTCGGTGCGGAGCAGGCCGACCCCGTCGGCGCCGGCGGTCAGGACGGTCCGGGCCTCGGCCTGCGTGGCCACATTGGCCCGCAGAATGATGTCGTGCTCGTCCAGTGTCCGGGCCGGCAGGTGGCGCTCTTGTGCGAGCGCGAGCCTGCGGCGCCGCGCCGCGTCGACGGCCCGCAGAGCGGTGGCGCGTTCGTCGTCGCCGGGATGGACGACGGCGGTGGCCCGGTCGGTGTCGAGGAGGATTTCCTGACCGTCGGGCAGCTCCAGCAGCTGCGGGTCGACGGCGAGCAGGAGAGGGATGCCCTGGGAGCGGGCGACGATCGCAGCGTGGGAGTTCGGGCCACCGGTGACGGAGACGGCGCCGGTCACGGTCTGGCCCGGTTCCAGCAGGTCTGCCGCGCCGATCTCGTGGGCCACCAGGATCAGGGGCTGGTCGGGGGCGGGGCCCGTCTCGCCGTACAGGTGGGCCAGGACACGGCGGCCGACCTGGCGCACATCGGCCGCACGGTCGGCGAGTGTCGGGTCATCGAGGGCGGCGATGACTCCGGCGTAGGCGTCGATGGCCTGCCGCACGGCGACGGCCACCGGCTGGCCGCCGTGCGCTCGCTTGATGGCCTGGTCGCGCAGATCCGCATCCTGCGCGATGTAGCCGTTGACCTCCATGATGTCGGCCTGTTCGTCCTTGCCCTGTTCGCGCAGCGAGGCGGACAGCTCGAGCAGGCGGGAGGCGACGGCGTCGAAAGCGTCGGTGATCTGCTGTGCGCCGTCGCCGTTGGTGCGCTGCGGCAGCGAGCTGCGGGTGGCGGGCCGGTCGGTCCTGAGCAGGAAGCCCAACGCGGTGCCGGCTGCGGCGGTGCGCCCTTCATAGGTGAGGCGGTCTGTCATCGGGCCACCGCCGTCTCGGCCAGGGCACGGAAGATCAGGGCGGTGGAGGCGGCGCCGGGATCCTGGTGGCCGACGCTGCGGGCGCCGAGGTATGAGGCGCGTCCCTTGCGGGCCTGCAGCGGGGTGGTGGCGCGCATGCCGTCCTCTGCGGCGTCCGCTGCGGCCAGGGCGGCCGCGGCGAGGTCGGCTCCGGCATCGGCCTGCTGCTGGAAGGAGGCCAGTGCGGGCGCGTAGGCGTCGATCATGGTCTTGTCACCCGGCGAGGCTGCGCCGAGCTTCTTGATGCTGTCCAGGCCGGCGGCGAGTGCGTGGGCGAATTCCCCCGGTGTGGCCTTGGGGGCATCCAGCATCTTGCCGATGGCGCGGAAGGCGCCCCCGTACAGCGGGCCGGAGGCGCCGCCGACGCTGGAGATGAGGGTGGTGCCCGCCTTCACCAGCAGGGCGCCGACGGTGTCCGGCTCGACGCCTTCCAGGGCCGTGGTGACGGCGGAGAAGCCGCGGTGCATGTTGACGCCGTGGTCGGCGTCGCCGATGGCCGAGTCGAGCTGGGTGAGCTGGTCCTTGTGCTGATCCACGGCGGTGGCGATGGCCTGCACCCACGCGCGGGCGAGGTCGATGTCCACGGAATTCTCCGTTCGATGCGTGCGTAGCGGGTTCACGAGCAGATGAGCCGGGGGCCGGCCGCTTGATGCGGCAAGGGGTGCGGTCCGGGGAGAGCTGGCTGCGAAGGGCTCTGGCCCGGGCCCTTGAGGACATCGCGGCCGGCCCCCGGCTCGGTTCAGGCGCCCCAGCGCAGGGCGGGGGTGTTCACGGGCGCGTCCCACAGGGCGAGCATGTCGGCATCGGCCTTGCACACCGTGATGGAGACGCCCGCCATGTCCAGGCTGGTCACGTAGTTGCCTACCAGGCTGCGGGCGATGGTCACGTTCTTCGCGGCGAGCACCTGCGCCACCTCGTTGAACACCACGTACAGCTCGATGAGCGGGGTCGCGCCCAGGCCGTTGACCATGACGATGGCGTCGTCCCCGGCGGCCAGCGGCTGGTCGTCGAGGATCGCGTCCAGAGCAGTGGCCACGATCTCCTTGGCGGGGCGCAGCTTCTCCCTGCGGCGGCCGGGCTCGCCGTGGATGCCGACGCCGACCTCCATCTCGTGCTCGGACAGGTCGAAGCCGGGCTTGCCGGAGGCAGGCGTGGTACACGCGGTCAGGGCCACGGCGAAGGACCGGGAAGAGGCATTGACCCGCTTGGCCATCTCGGCGACGGCGGCGAGGTCGGCGCCCTGCTCGGCGAGGGCCCCGGCGATCTTCTCGACGAAGACGGTGGCCCCGGTGCCGCGGCGGCCGGCGGTGTAGGTGGAGTCCCGGACGGCGACGTCGTCGTCGACCAGGACGGTCTCCACACTGAGGCCTTCCTCGGCGGCGAGTTCGGCCGCCATCTGGAAGTTGAGGACGTCACCGGTGTAGTTCTTCACGATGAACACCACGCCCGCGCCGCCGTCGACGGCCTGGGCCGCGGTGAGCATCTGGCCGGGGACGGGCGAGGTGAACACCTCGCCGGGGCAGGCCGCGTCCAGCATGCCCAGCCCCACGAAGCCGCCGTGCAGCGGCTCGTGCCCGGAACCGCCCCCGGACAGCAGGGCCACCTTGCCCGCTCTGGTGCCAGCCGTGCGGGTGATCACCTTGTTCTCCGTGTCGACGTTCAACCCCGAGTGGGCGGCGGCGATACCGGACAGGGCGTCGGCGAGGACCGCCTCGGGCGCGTTGATGAGCTTCTTCATGACAGGGCTCCTTCGGCCGTGGCGGGCTCAACCGCCGGGCTCTGGGCGGGGGTTGCGGCGATTGCCTTGTTGAGGGCGACGTAGAGGAAGCCGGCGACGACGGCGCCGATGACCTCGGCGGCCAGGTAGACCGGCAGCTGGTCCCAGTGGACCGTGCCCCCGAACAGCTCGCCTGTGATCATCGGGCCCAGTGTCCTGGCCGGGTTGATCGACGCCGCCGTGGCCGGCGCCACCGGGATGATGATCGCGAAGACGCCGAGGCCGATGGCCAGGCCCGCGAAGCCGCCGGGCGCGCGCCGGTCGATCGCGCCGAACACGATGAACGCGAGGAGGAACGTGCCGACCGCTTCGGCGAAGAAGGCCTGCCCGGCCCCTACACCGGTGCCGTAGGCGGCGATGCCGAGGCCGACGTCGACCGCCTTCTTTCCCAGGACCCCCACGATCGCGAGCGCGCCCAGCACCGCTCCAGCCACCTGGGCCGCGATGTAGCCGGGGACGTCCCGCCAGGGCATCTTCCTTGTGGCCGCGAGCGCCAGCGTGATGGCCGGGTTGATATGGCAGCCGGAGATGTGGCCGATCGCGTAGACCATCGCGATGACCGCGGTGGCGAACGCGAGCGAGATCATTCCCAGCTGCGCCATGGTGAACGGGGCATCGCCTGCGACGATGAGCGTCGCGGGGACCGAACCGACGCCGATGAACACCAGCACGGCGGTGCCCAGCATCTCGGCGAGGAGTTTCTGAGGGTAAGTGTTCTCTTCCATAGTTGGGCGCCCACGCCACATTGCATGGGGCGCTCACCTCCTCCGCATGAGCGGGTGTGAAGGGAGGGGGCCGCCAGGTGGTCAGGGTCGGGCAACCTGGCGGCCGGCTCATTGGGAACCGGAAAGCCAGCGGCATCCGGGCAAGCGATTCATCATGGATGAACTGTGTTCCGAGAAATTAAGTCCACGTTTCGTGGCTGTCAAGAGGTTCGTCGGCTGCCTTTGTAGGGCGGTCGACCGCAGGAAGGGCGATGTGCACCACCGGGACGCGACCGTCGGCGAGCACCGCCTGCTGCATCGAAAAAATTTACAGCGGGTTCCGTATTGATGAACGGCGTTCCGAGATTTAGCGTAGCCGTTCATGAACGCACTTGTTGGCATCGTCCTTGTGTCCCACAGCGCCGAGCTGGCCTCGGGTCTTCGCCTGCTGGTGGAGCAGATCGGCTCGGAGGACGTCCCCGTCGCTGCCGCCGGAGGAACCGACGACGGCCGGATCGGCACCAGCTATGACCTGGTTCTCAACGCGATCAAGGACGCCGACCGCGGGGGTGGCGTCGTCGTCCTTCCCGACCTCGGCAGCTCCGTCCTGACCGCCCGCACCGTCCTGGAAGACCACCCCCGCCCCGACGTCACCCTCGTCGACGCGCCCTTCGTCGAAGGAGCCGTCGCAGCCGTCGTCACGGCCGCATCCGGCGGCGACCTCAAGACCGTCGCCGACGCCGCCAAGGAGGCCCGCAATGTCCACAAACTCTGACTCCACCGCCACGACCACGGCCGGTCACGAAAGTGACGTCGTCCTGCCCGCCAACCTGCACGCCCGCCCGGCAGGGCAGCTCGCCCGCGCCGCAGCCGAATTCGCCAGTACCGTGCAGCTCGAATACGCCGGCCGGACCGTCAACCCGACCGGCGTCCTGGCGGTGATGGGCCTGGGCGCCACGGCCGGAAGCACCGTGACCGTGCGTGCCGACGGCCCTGACGCCGAACAGGCCGTCGCGGCACTGGCCGGCATCCTCGCCACGGCCGAATAACCCCGCCGCCCGGCCCCGAGAGCGCCGCCGCCTGCGGCAGTGCACTCAGCCGAACAGATGCACCATTGAGGTGTGGGATCACCGAAAACCGACAAGCCGCCAGCGCCCGGCGGCGAGACGGAAGGCTCTCGGTTCGACATCACCGATGCGGCAGTCGTGGTGGTGGACTCATACGGCCTGGTCCAGCACTGGAGCGGTGGTGCCGAGGCGCTGTTCGGCTACGCCATGACGGACGCGGTCGCACACCCGGTCACGGAAATCCTGGCGATCCCGTGGGACGAGCGCTGGGAGATGGCCGAACGGAGCCTGGCCGGACGAGGATGGACGGGCACGCTCACCGCGCACCGCCGCGACGGCAGGCCCCTGCAGATCAGGGCGCAGGCCTGCCCGCTGGGCCCCGATCGCCAGGCGAGCTGGCTCATCGTGGCCGCCGACCTCGCCACCACTCAGGCGCGGGAGCGCGAGCATGCGATCCTGCGCGGACTGTTCACCCAGTCTCCGTTCGGGCTGGCTGTCGTGGACCCGCAACTCAGATTCGTCATGATCAACCCTGCCCTGGAACGCATGGAGGGTGTCCCCGCACGGCTGCGGCTGGGCCGCGCACTGAGCGACACCGTTCCCGAAGAGGCCGGTCCGATGACCGAAGCCCGCGCCCGGGAAGTAATGGAGACCGGTGAGCCACAGGTCGTCGTCTCCCACGCCGATCCCCCGGGCGCTTCTTCCTCCTATCCGCCGCACGTCCGCTCCCGCTCCTCCTTCAGGCTTCAGGACCCCGCCGGCCACACCCTGGGCATGGGCCAGGCGGTACTCGATGTCACCGGCTACTACCGTGCGCGACGGCACCTTGCCTTGATCAACGAGGCCGGCGTCCGCATCGGCAGCACGCTGGATCTGGACCGCACCGTCCAGGAACTCGCCGAGGTGCTGGTGCCGCAGGTCGCCGACTTCGTCGCCGTCGACCTGTCCGCTGCCGTCATCCACGGTCACGAGCCCGATCCGGTCCTCATCGCCGGGTCCGCCGAACTGATCCGGCGCGCTCAGCAGTCCATCCGAGACGATCTCCCGGAATCTGTGGCGCCACTGGGGGCACGGGTCACCTACTCCGAGACATCGCCTCAGCACCGCTGCGTTGCCACCGGCCGTCCCGTGCTGGACCCCGTCGTGGACCTGTCCACCCCCTGGCTGTCCCAGGACGCGGCGCGCTCGGCCAAGCTGAGAGAAGTCGGCATCCACTCCCACCTGGTGGTCCCCCTGCGCGCCCGCGGCATCACCATGGGCGCGACCACCTTGGTGCGCTGGAAGAATCCCGAAGCCTTCGACGCCGACGACCTGCTCCTGGTCGAAGAACTCGCCGCCCGCGCGGCCGTCTGCATCGACAACGCCCGGCGTTTCGCACGCGAGCACCGCGCCGCCCTGTCCCTCCAGCGCAACCTGCTCCCCAAGGACCTGCCGACCCCGACCGCCGTGGACGTCGCCTACCGCTATCTGCCCGCCGACACCCACGCCGGCGTCGGCGGAGACTGGTTCGACGTGCTGCCCCTGTCCGGCACACGCATCGGACTGGTCGTCGGAGATGTCGTCGGCCACGGAATGAACGCGGCCGCCACCATGGGACGCCTGCGCACCGCCGTCCAGACCCTCGCCGACCTCGACCTGCCGCCCGATGAGCTCCTCGCCCACCTCGACGACCTGGTCGCCCACCTCGACGAGGCGGAGAGCGCGGACCGCCATGTCCCCGGCGTGATCGGAGCCACCTGCCTGTACTGCGTGTACGACCCCATCTCCCGCACCGCGGACGTCGCCCGTGCGGGACATCCCCCACCCGCCATCGCCCACCCCGACAAAGCCGTCGAGTTCCTGGACATCCCAGCAGGACCCCCGCTGGGACTGGGCGGCCTGCCCTTCGAATGCACGCAGGTACCGATACCGGACGGAAGCGTCCTCGCCTTCTACACCGACGGCCTCATCACCGCCTCCTCCGACCGCGACATAGATCTTGGCTTCACACGGCTGGCCTTCGCGCTGGCGTACCCCGACCGCCCGCTGGAGGAAATCTGCGACGACATGGAGCACCTGCTGCTCCCGGACCGTCCCCGCGACGACGTCGCCTTTCTCGTCGCACGCCCACGCTCCCTCAGCGAAGAGAACGTCGCGACCTGGCGCCTGCCCCGCGAGCTCACCGCCGTCGGCCAAGCCCGGTCCCTCACCACCGAGCAACTCGACGCCTGGGATCTGGAAGATCTCGCCTTCACCGCCGAACTGATCGTCAGCGAGCTGGTGACCAACGCCATCCGTCACGCCTCCGGCCCCGTCAGCCTCCGCCTCATCCGCGACGTGAACCTGATCTTCGAAGTCTCCGACGGCAGCCACACCTCCCCCCACCTGCGCCGCGCCCACACCAACGACGAAGGCGGGCGCGGACTGTTCCTGGTGGCCCAGTTCGCCCAACGCTGGGGAACCCGCTACACGACGGACGGCAAGACCATCTGGGCCGAACAACTTCTCCCGTGAACGGCCACCCGTAGCAGCACCGAGGCAGCCGAGCAGTACCCGGCCCGGTCAGTGCCGGGCGCCGGCCCCTGGGCGCCCGGCCGCCGCCCCGCTAGAGCCAGCCGTTGCGCTTGAGCGTGCGGTGGATCGCGAAGCAGACGCCCAGGATGCCGGTGAGCACCAGGGGGTAGCCGTAGCGCCACTCCAGCTCCGGCATGTACTTGAAGTTCATGCCGTAGATCCCGCACACCGCCGTCGGCACCGCGATGATCGCCGCCCACGATGTGATCTTGCGCATGTCCTCGTTCTGCGCCACCGTCGCCTGCGCCAGATTCGCCTGCAGGATCGAGTTCAGCAGTTCGTCAAAGCCGATGACCTCCTCCTGCACCCGTGCGAGGTGGTCGGCGACGTCCCGGAAGTACTTCTGGATGTCCGGGTCGACCAGCCGCATCGGCCGCTCGCTCAGCAGCTGCATGGGTCGCAGCAGCGGGGTCACCGCCCGCTTGAACTCCAGCACCTCACGCTTGAGCTGGTAGATCCGCCCGGCGTCGCTGCCGCGCGGGCTGCCCTTCGCGGGCGCGGAGAACACATCGATCTCGACCTCGTCGATGTCGTCCTGCAGCGCGTCGGCCACCGCGATATAGCCGTCCACGACATGGTCGGCGATGGCGTGCAGCACCGCGGACGGCCCCTTGGCCAGCAGCTCCGCGTCCTTCTGCAGGCTGTGGCGCAGGGCGCGCAGCGAGCCCTTGCCGCCGTGCCGGACGGTGATGACGAAGTCCCGCCCGGTGAAGCACATCACCTCGCCGGTCTCCACGACCTGGCTCGTCGCCGTCAGTTCGGAGTGCTCGACGTAGTGGACCGTCTTGAAGACGGTGAACAGCGTGTCGTCGTACCGCTCCAGCTTGGGCCTCTGATGTGCGTGGACCGCGTCCTCGACGGCGAGCGGGTGCAGCCCGAACTCCGCCGCGATTCCGGCGAATTCCTCCTCGGTCGGCTCGTGCAGCCCGATCCAGGCGAAGCCGCCGCCCTCGCGCACCCGCAGCATCGCCTCGTGCGGCGTCAGGCAGCTCTCGTCCTCCAGCCGCCGCCCGTCGCGGTAGACGGCGCAGTCGACGACCGCACTGGAGGCGGACGCGTCGCGGGTGGGGTCGTACGCGTTGTACGAGCCGTATGCGCCGTTCTTGCGCAGTGCGGGGCGCAGGGCGGGACGGACCACGGCACGCAGGTCACGGATCATCGACATGGCTGGCTCCTTCACGACTGAAGGCCGTCGGCGGCATACGAGGCACAGCCCGGAACGGGGACGTGAGGCGGGCCGGTGCGCATGGGCGACCGGGGCGCGCACGTCCGCAAAGCGGGCGGCACCGCGAGTCCGTGGAAGGGACGGCGTTCGCTGCAGACAGGCGGAATGCAAAGGTGACGTGCTCTTCCGGCGTGCGCCGTGCGGGAGGCTCAGCTCGCCCGTGAGGTCCGGGCAGATCCCGGGAGGCCCCGGCGGATCAGACCGGGGTCAGCTCATGGACGGAGTGAAGGCGGTCCGGAAGAGCGGCTGGTACTGCACGATCGACTTCGATCCATCGCAGCCCCACCTCCTCCGGCCGGTCCCCCGTGGGGGATGACGTGTCGTCGGGTTACGGGTCTCAACGCGAGTGCCCCGACCAGCGGCCAAGACTATCAGCCGACTGAGGGCCAATCCTTTCCTTTGCCCGTTCCATACGCGCTTTATGCTCGCCGCATGGAAGATGTTCTTGCTCTCGTCGAGACACGGTTGCGTACGGCGCTCGGGGAGCCGGACGCGCGGGCGTCGGTCACCTTCCTCGGCACAGACCGCATCGAGGTGCTGCGCTTTGTGGACCGGGGCGGCGACATCGTCCGCTACGCCACGCTCGGCATGTCCGCCCAGCCGATGACGGACCCCACGGCGGCCCTCGCCGATCCCGTGAAGGGTCCGCGCGCGGAACTGGTCCTCTCGGTGCGCGCCGGTCTCGCCGACACCGACAAGGTGCTCCGCCCGCTCGCCGTACTGGCTGCCTCGCCGCAGGTCGAGGGGGTGGTCGTGGCCCCCGGGGCCTCGTTGGACGTGGGCGGGCCGCTGTGGCCGGGCGCGCCGTTCACCTCGGTGCTGGTCGCGGAGCCGGGCGGCCTGGTGGAGGACCTGGAGCTGGACGCCCCGAGGGATCCGGTGCGCTTTCTGCCGCTGCTGCCGATGACGCCCAACGAGGCGGCCTGGAAGCGGGTCCACGGAGCGCAGGCTCTCGAGGAGCGCTGGCTCACCGGCGGAACCGATCTGCGCGATCCGCTGCGCAGGTCAGCGGCCCTGGACTGAGCGGTTGAACGCGACGGCGGTGCGCTCCGGACGGGTGATCGTCCTTGACGCGGCGACGGCCGGAGAGGACCGTGGAACGCTATGAGGGGCGAACCCAGTTGCCCGAAGTGCGGTGGCCGGGTCAGGGCGCCCGGTCTCTTCGCCGACTCCTGGCAGTGCGATGTGCATGGGGCCGTGCACCCGCTGCAACCGGTGATCCCGCCCAGCGTCGAGGCCCTCGGCGTCGTCGTGCACCGGGCCGAGGTGCCGGTGTGGATGCCGTGGCCGCTGCCCGTCGGCTGGCTGTACACGGGCGTGGCCTATGCGGGCGACGACCGCAGCGGCGGCCGGGCGACCGCCGTCGCCTGCTCGGGCCCCGGGCCCCTGGGCGGCCTGGGTGAGCTGCTGCTGGTCGCCGAGGAGCTCGGCGTCGGCCTCGGCGCGCGCTATGCGGGCACGGACGGCCCCGACCCCGGCCCGCACATCTGCGTCGACAAGCAGCCCGAGGCGAAGGTCCTCGCGGCCGGCCGGCCCACCCCTCTGTGGCATGTCGCGGGCGCGCCCGACGACCGCGCGGTCTTCGCGGGCGAGGCGCGCGGGCTGTGGCTGTGGGCGATCGCCTGGCCAGAGCAGTCCGGTCTGCTGATGTACGACGAACTGGTCCTCACGGATCTGCGGGACGCGGGCGCGGAGGTCGAACTCCTCCCCTGCGGGGCGCTCTCCCCCCGACTGCTGTCGTAGCCCCTCCGGGCCCGGGCGCCCACCGGCTATGGCGTTGGACACGCGACGGTCCCGGCGCCGCCGGGGGGCGGTTATCCTGGAGCGTCCCCCTCTCCGCCCCGAGCCGCTCCGGAGTCACGCGTCGTGCGCATCGACCTGCACACCCACTCCACGGCCTCGGACGGTACGGACACCCCGGCCGAGCTGGTGCGCAACGCCGCCGCGGCCGGACTGGACGTCGTCGCGCTCACCGACCACGACACCACCCGCGGCCATGCGGAAGCCGCCGCCGCGCTCCCCGAGGGCCTCACCCTCGTCACCGGAGCCGAACTGTCGTGCCGTATCGAGGGTGTGAGCCTGCACATGCTCGCGTACCTCTTCGACCCGGACGAGCCGGAGCTGCTGCGCGAGCGGGAGCTGGTGCGCGACGACCGTGTGCCGCGTGCGCGGGCGATGGTCGCAAAGCTGCGGGAGCTGGGCGTTCCCGTCACCTGGGAGCAGGTCGCCCGGATCGCGGGCGACGGCTCGGTCGGCCGGCCCCACATCGCCTCCGCCCTGGTCGACCTGGGCGTCGTCGAGACCGTCTCCGACGCCTTCACGCGCGAGTGGCTCGCGGACGGCGGCCGGGTCTTCGTGCCGCGCCACGAGTTGGACCCGTTCGAGGCGATCCGCCTGGTCAAGGCCGCCGGCGGGGTGACCGTCTTCGCGCACCCGCTCGCCGTCAAGCGCGGCGAGGTGGTGCCCGAGGAGGCCGTCGCCCGCCTCGCCGCCGCGGGTCTCGACGGCATCGAGGCCGACCACATGGACCATGACGCCGCCACCCGCGCCCGGCTGCACGGGCTCGCGGCCGATCTCGGGCTGCTGGCCACCGGCTCCAGCGACTACCACGGCAGCCGCAAGACCTGCCGGCTCGGCGAGTACACGACCGACCCGGAGATCTACGGCGAGATCACGCGCCGGGCGACGGGAGCGTTCCCCGTCCCGGGCGCCGGGGGACCGCGCCCGTAGTCCTCGCCCGCCCCTGTACGACCCACGTCACCGCAAGGCCTCACTGTGTTCGACGCTGCCCTTTTCGGCTCTCTGTTCCTGACCCTTTTCGTCATCATGGATCCCCCCGGGATCACTCCGATCTTCCTCGCCCTGACTGCGGGCCGTCCGGCCAAGGTGCAGCGCCGGATGGCGTGGCAGGCGGTCGCCGTGGCGTTCGGCGTGATCACCCTCTTCGGCATCATGGGCCGGCGGATCCTCGCCTATCTGCATGTGGACGAGTCCTCGCTGATGATCGCGGGAGGTCTGCTCCTGCTGCTCATCGCGCTCGACCTGCTGACCGGCAAGACGGACGAACCCAAGCAGACCAAGGACGTCAACGTCGCGCTGGTGCCGCTGGGCATGCCGCTGCTGGCGGGCCCCGGCGCCATCGTCTCGGTCATCCTCGCCGTCGAGAAGGCGGACGGCCTCGGCGGCCAGATATCCGTCTGGGCGGCGATCGCCGCGATGCACGCGGTGCTGTGGCTGACGCTGCGTCACTCGTTGCTGATCATCCGCGTCATCAAGGACGGCGGTGTGGTGCTGGTGACCCGGCTGGCGGGCATGATGCTCTCCGCGATCGCCGTGCAGCAGATCATCAACGGTGTCACCCAGGTCGTCCGGGGTGCGTGAGCGGCGCGCCGCCGGCTATGAGGTGTACGAGGTGTACGAGGCACCGGCGGAGTCCGCCGGGCGGATGTAGATGCGCTGCCCGATGGCCGCTGCCTGCTGGACCAGCCGGTTCACGGAGGCGGCGTCCACCACCGTGCTGTCCACCGCGGCGCCGTCGATGTCGTCGAGTCGCATGATCTCGAAGCGCAAGATGACTCTCCCTTCGTCGTGAGCGTACGTACGGTGAGAACAGGTGCCCTCCAGAAAACATTCCCTACGCTAAGGAAATTTTTTGGATGGCTAACTACTCGCGAGTAAGGCCGCGCCCCGCGGACAATGAGGCCGGTATGAACGACGCCCGTATGAACGACTCAGAGAACGGCTCCCCACCGGGGCAGGACATCGCCGCCCGTCTGGACCGCACCAACGCGCTCCTTGAGCGGATGCTCGCGGAGGTCGCCAAGACCCCGTCCACGCATGCCATCTTCGTGGACGCGGGTTACGTCTATGCTGCGGCCGGGTTGCTGGTCACGGGCACCGAGGACCGGCGCGCCTTCGACCTGGACGCGGAGGGGCTGATCGACGCGTTCATCGACAAGGCCCGCACGATCTTCGCCGACAGCAGGCTGCTGCGGGTCTACTGGTACGACGGCGCCCGCCGCCGCATCCACACGGCCGAGCAGCAGTCCATCGCCGGGCTGCCGGATGTGAAGGTGCGGCTGGGCAACCTCAACGCCAGCAACCAGCAGAAGGGCGTCGACTCCCTCATCCGCGGCGACCTGGAGTCACTCGCCCGGCACCGCGCCATCAGCGACGCGGCGCTGGTCGGCGGGGACGAGGATCTGGTCTCCGCGGTCGAGGCGGCGCAGGGATACGGGGCGCGGGTCCATCTGTGGGGCATCGAGGCGGCCGACGGAGGCAACCAGGCGGAGCCGCTGCTGTGGGAGGTCGACAGCCAGCGCACCTTCGACCTCGACTTCTGCCGGCCCTATGTCACCAGGCGGCCCGTGACGATGTACGAGGGGGAGGGCGCGGGTGACGCCGACGCACAGCAGCCGCCGCCCTCCCGCGACGAGGTGCGCTTCGTCGGCGCGCAGATCGCGGCGGCCTGGCTGGCGGAGCGGGGGCGCGACGCGATGACGGAGCTGCTGCCGGGGCACCCGTATCTGCCCGGGCCGATCGACCAGGACCTGCTGATCGAGGCGGAGCGCGTGCTGCGCGGATCGCTGCGCGGGCACGCCCAGCTGAGGCGGGTGCTGCGGGACGGCTTCTGGCAGCATCTGCGGTCCGTCACCTGACCGCCGCTGAGTCAGAGCGGGGCGTCGCACCGCTCCCAGAACGCCGCGACCGCCTCGGCCGTCTGCGCCGGCCGGTCCGTGTTGGGGGAGTGGTCGGCGCCCGCGATGACCGTACGGCGGGCGCCGAGCCGCTCGGCCATCGCGTCGAGCAGCGACACCGGCCAGGTGTCGTCCCGCTCGCCGGACAGCACATGCTTGGGCAGCCCCCGTACGGCGGCGAGTTCGCCGACCCGGTCCGGTTCTGCCGTCAGCTGCCGCCCGGTGGCCAGCAGCTGGGCGGGCGTGTGACGCAGCCAGCGGCGGCGCAGATCCGCGCCGTTTCCGGCCTCGGCCGCCGCGTCCTCCGGCGGTTCGAACGCCTGCATGGCCTCCCACACCTCCGCCATGCTCATCGTGGCGAGGGCCTCGCCGAGCAGCTTGACCTTCTGCTGCTGGGACGGCGCGATCTGCGCGGGCCCGGAGGAGACGAGCGTGAGGCTGGCGAAGGGCGCGGCGTCGAGGAGCACGGCGGCGCGGGCGATCTGGCCGCCGAGCGAGTGCCCGAGCAGGTGCAGGGGCCTGGCGTGGCCGCCGCCGTCCCGGACCGCTTCGGCCTGCGCCAGTACGTCCCGCGCCAACTCGCCCTGCGCATAGGCCTGCGGGTCGTCCGGCCCGGGCGTCTCGTACTGCCCGCGTCCGTCGACGGAGACGACCCGGTAGCCCGCGGCGGCGAGCGGCTCCAACAGCGCGATGAAGTCCTCCTTGCTCCCCGTGTATCCGGGCAGCATCAGCGCGTCCGCGCGCGGCTCGCCCGCGGGCAGCGCCTCCAGCACGGCGAACTCCCCCCGCGCGGTGCGCAGTGCGCGGGCACGGGCGGAGGGGGGCGGGGTGAACGTGGGCGGCCGACTCATGACACGAGGCTATCGCCGCGGCTGGGCCGGCCGTCCCCTGGGTTTGCGCGGCGGCCGCAGACAGATTCGCCGTTGGGGGTTCGTACCTGTCCGTGGACGGGGCACGCGGCGCGAAGGCGCCGTGCCCGGGAGCCCGCGGGTGCGGCCCGCACGGACGCACACCTCCGCGGGGGCCGGGGGCGCAGCCCCCGGTTTCGGGAAGGGGCGGGGTGGGGGAGAAACCGCCGAGCCCCAGGACCCCGCGGCGAAGGCGGGCCTGGGGCTCGGGCGTCAATGGCCGTGACGGCCGTGAGGAGGCTCAGTCCTCCGGCTGGGTGCGGCGGCGGGTGCGGGTGCGGCGGCGGGGCTTGCGCTCCGCGGGAGCGGCATCTGCGGCGTCCGCGCCTGCGGCGGGCGTGCCCTCCGGGGCGGCCTGGGCCTGCGGGGCGGCCTGGGCCTGCGGGGCTTCCGCGGGCGTGCCCGCCCGCGTCCGACGCCGACGCCGCGGG
>NZ_JARWBG010000050.1:0-46240 GCF_029846775.1 Streptomyces chengmaiensis | reverse complement strand
GTTTCGGTGGTCATTGCGTTAGGGGAACGCCCGGTTACATTCCGAACCCGGAAGCTAAGCCTTTCAGCGCCGATGGTACTGCAGGGGGGACCCTGTGGGAGAGTAGGACGCCGCCGAACAATCTTTCCAGGACCCGTGGTCCAGCGTTCACGCTGGACCACGGGTCCTTTTTGTTTCTGAGTTCCTTGCCGAAGCGCGTCCCGCCGCTGGCTGCGCGAGAATGACTGTGGTACCCGAAGACAGGAGTCACGCCGATGTCCACCAACTCTTCCGACGATCGTTCGGAGCGCGAACCGCGCCGTAGGGACGGTGGCGACCGCGGAGGGCATCGGTACGGCCGTGACGACCGAGACCGTGGGCGCGGGCCGCGTGACGACCGCGACCGAGGTGGCTACGGCCGCCGTGACGACCGGCCCGGGGGCGGCGGTTTCCGCCGCGATGACCGGGACCGTCGGGACGACCGTGATCGCGACCGCCGGGACGACCGGGACCGTCGGGACGACCGTGATCGCGACCGCCGGGACGACCGCGACCGCCGGGACGACCGGGACCGGGGCCGGGATGCGTACCGCGGGCCGCGTGACGACCGCGACCGTGGCGGCTACGGCCGCCGTGACGACCGGCGAGCCGACCGGCCCGGCGGGTTCCGTCGCGATGACCGCGACCGAGGTGGCTACGGCCGCCGTGACGACCGGCCCGGGGGCGGCGGTTTCCGCCGCGATGACCGGGACCGTCGGGACGACCGTGATCGCGACCGCCGGGACGACCGGGACCGTCGCGACGACCGGGACCGGGGCCGGGATGCGTACCGCGGGCCGCGTGACGACCGCGACCGTGAAAGGGACCGGGGCGGGTACCGAGGCGCACGTGATGACCGCGACCGTGGCGGCTACGGTCGGCGCGATGACCGGGACCGCGACCGGGATCGCGACCGTGGCGGCAGGTTCGGCGGCGGCGGTGGCTACGACCGCCGTGACGACCGGCGTGACGACCGCCGTGACGACCGCCGTGAGGACCGCGATCGCGGCCGTGGCGGGCGCCCCGGCGGCGGCTACGGCCGCCGTGACGACCGGCGTGACGACCGCCGGGACGATCGTGGGCGCGGCGGCTACCGCGGACCCCGTCAGGACCGGGGCCGGGAACGCCGTCATGACCGCGACCGGGACCGGGACCGTGAGCCGATCAAGCGGCTGCCGATCCCCGAGGACGTCACCGGCGAGGAGATCGACAAGGACGTCCGCCAGGAGCTGCAGAGCTTGCCGAAGACGCTGGCAGAGGACGTGGCCAAGAACCTCGTCATGGTCGCCCGGCTGATCGACGAGGACCCTGAGCGGGCGTACGGCTACTCCAAGATCGCGCTGCGGCTGGCCTCGCGTGTCGCCGCAGTCCGTGAGGCGGCCGGCTTCGCCGCGTACGCCGTGCAGAAGTACGCCGAGGCGCTGGCCGAGTTCCGGGCGGCGCGGCGGATGACCGGCAACGTCGAGCTCTGGCCCGTCATGGCCGACTGCGAGCGGGGCCTGGGGCGGCCCGAGCGGGCGCTGGCGATGGCCGGTGAGCCCGAGGTGCAGAAGCTCGACAAGGCCGGGCAGGTGGAGATGCGGCTGGTCGCCGCGGGCGCTCGCCGGGACATGGGGCAGCTGGACGCCGCCATCGTGACCCTGCAGAGCCCGGAGCTGGCCTCGAACTCCGTACAGCCCTGGACGGCGCGGCTGCGGTACGCGTACGCCGACGCCCTGCTGGCTGCGGGACGCGAGGACGAGGCGCGGGAGTGGTTCGCCAAGGCGATCGAGTCCGACAAGGACGGCACGACCGATGCGTCGGACCGGCTCGCCGAGCTGGACGGCGTGGAGTTCGTGGACGCGTTCGACGACACTGCGGCCGCCGAGGGCCCTGAGGACTCCGACGGCGCGAAGTAGACGCGTAGGACTCGCAAGCAGCGGACAGCAGGAGGCTGCCACGCCCACCCGGGTGTGGCAGCCTCCTCATGTGTTCGCGCCTTCAGCAGGTCGGTGTCGGCCCGTCGCCGGTCAGTCGTCCAGCTCCAGGCTGCGCAGCACCAGGCCCGTTGCCGGCTTCGGGCCGAACGAGGTGGACTTGCGCGGCATCGTGACGCCTTCGCGCGCGAGGTCGCGCACGACGTCCTCCCGTACCGGATGCATCAGCACCGCCGTGCCGCCGCGCCGTTCTGCCTGCTCCACGGCCGCTTCGGTGGCATGGATGTACGAGATGTGCTCGGGGGCGTCCGGGATGCGCCAGATGTGGTCCAGGAGCGTGGAGTGCAGCACGGTCGCGTCAAGGGTGCGCCAGGCGGTGGGACGGTCGTTGCGGATCGTACGGTTCAGCAGGTCCTGATCCGGGCGGTCGATGAGATGGAACCGGCCGTCCCCGGCCAGCAGGAAGGCGTTTCCGGCCTCCGCCGCCTCGGCGAGGGCGTCCAGGGCCTTCGGCAGCGGGACGTCGAGGTGCCGGACGCGGAACGCGTCGCCCAGCGCGGCGAGGGCGTCGGCGACCGGCAGCCGGTTCAGCAACCGGTGGATCGCGCGGACCTGCAGCGGATAGCGGGCCGTGTCGATGAGAAGGACCAGGCCGTAGTTCCACGGACTGGGGGAGGAGTGCTCCTCGTTGAGCCGCAGATAGGTCGCCCAGCGGTGGTGGCCGTCGGCGATCAGGGCCTGGCGGTGGGCCAGATCGTTGGTGATCTGGGCCAGGTCGGACGGGTCGGTGACGGACCACAGCCGGTGGCTGAACCCGTCCTCCGTGGTGGTGGCCAGCAGCGGCGGCTGCTGCACGGTCCGCTCGATGACGGCGGTCGCCCCCGTGCCGTTGGCGGCGCCGCTGCGGTAGGTGAGAAGCAGCGGTTCGAGATTGGCGGCCGTCGAACGCATCAGGGCGGCACGGTCCTCGACGATGTCCGGCATCACATCCTCATGGGGGAGGACGACGCCTGCCGACGGGGCGGACAGGGCGAGGGCGCCGATGACGCCACGCTGCAGAAGGTCGCCCCTGGACTGCTCGTACACATAGAGGGCCGGTTCGGGGTCCGGCGCCAGGACGCCCTCGTCGAGCCAGTGGGACAGCACGTCGGCGGCCTGCCGGTGGCTCGCGTCGGGAGTGGAGGCCTGCGGCAGGATCAGCCGGACGATGTTGTGCGGGTCCGCGGACTCCAGATGGTGCAGTCCGTCGGGCCGTACGACCACGTCGTACGGCGGTGAGGTCACGGCGGCGAGACTGCCGACCCGGTCAGGGACATAGCGGAGTCCACGGAAAGGGACCAGCTGCAGGCCGTCGTCGGCCGCGGGACCGTCGGTTCTCATCTGAGCATCGTATGTGCGCAGGGCGATGAGCGATGATCGGGGGAGTAGATCGACCGGACACCGGACGGGAATGGGCAGGGAATGAGTCAGCGAATGGACCGGGCGAACCGCGTCAGGGTTCGGCCGGAGGGGAGCGCGACGGCGCTGAGCGAGGCGTACGACACCGCCCTGCTCGACCTGGACGGGGTGGTGTACGCGGGCGGCTCGGCCATCGCCCACGCTGTGGAGTCGCTGGGGGCGGCACGCGCCGGGGGGATGCATCTGGCGTATGTGACCAACAATGCGCTGCGCACTCCCCGGACCGTGGCGGACCACCTGACCGAGCTGGGCGTTCCCGCGGTGGCGGACGATGTGATCACCTCGGCGCAGGCGGTGGCCCGGCTGATCGCCGAACAGGTTCCGGCGGGTGCGGGCGTGCTGGTCGTCGGCGGGGACGGACTGCGGGTCGCGCTGCGTGAGCGGGGGCTGGTGCCTGTGGAGTCGGCGGACGACGACCCGGCGGCCGTGGTGCAGGGGTACGGCGGCCCCGAGCTGGCGTGGGGGCGGTTCGCGGAGGCGTGCTACGCCATTGCCCGGGGGGTGCCGTGGTTCGCTTCCAACACGGATCTGACGATTCCCGGCGCGCGGGGGATCGCGCCGGGCAATGGGGCGGCGGTGGAGGTGGTCCGCATCGCCACGGGGGCGGAGCCGCAGGTGGCGGGCAAGCCGCTGCCGCCCATGCACAGGGAGACGATCCTGCGGACGGGTGCGCGGCGGCCGCTGGTGGTGGGCGACCGGCTGGACACGGACATCGAGGGCGCGTTCAACGGAGGTGTGGACTCGCTGCTGGTGCTGACGGGTGTGACGGACGCGGCGCAGCTGCTGGCCGCTCCGCCGGAGCACCGGCCGACCTATGTGGACGCCGATCTGCGCGGGCTGCTGACCGGACAGCCGGAGGTGACGGCCGTCGAGTCCGTCGAGTCCGTCGAGGAGGCGTTCGCCTGCGGCGGGTGGGTCGCCTCCGCCGGGGACGGGCTGGTGCGGCTCGAGGAGCGGAGCGGGGGAACGGTGTCCGAGGGGACCGTTCTCGACGGGCTGCGGGCGCTGTGCGCGGCGGCGTGGCAGCAGGCGGGGGACGGCGTGTGCGGGCTGGATGCGGGGAAGGCGCTGGCGCGGCTGGGGCTGTAGCCGCCGGTCGTCGGTCCCCGGCCGTCTGCCGTCTGCCGTCAGCCGCGGACGGAGTCGCAGGGGCACTGGCTCAGGTGCGGAAAAGGAGAGGCTAACCTAACCGGGTGTTGGTTGAGAGTCCCCCCGAGCGGAGCGCGGCACTCGCAGCGGCCGTTTCTGCCGTTTCCCGGAGGCGGCGGGCGGTGCGCGTGGCCGGCCTGTTCGCGGCCGTCGGCATGCTGCTGCTCATCTGCGTCGCAAGCATCGCCGTCGGCGCAAAATCGATTCCGCTCTCCGATGTGTGGCACGGGCTGTTCCACTACGCGGGCACCGACAATGACGTCATCGTGCACGATGTGCGCGTACCGCGGACGCTGCTCGGGCTGCTCGCGGGAGTCGCTCTCGGGCTGGCCGGAGCGGTGATGCAGGCGCTGACCCGCAATCCGTTGGCAGAGCCCGGGCTGCTGGGCGTCAACGCGGGCGCGTCCGCGGCCGTCGTCTCCGCCATCAGCTTCCTCGGCGTGACCTCGCTCAACGGCTATGTGTGGTTCGCGTTTCTCGGCGCCGCCGTCGTCTCCGCCCTCGTCTACGTGCTCGGTGGCCGTCGCGGGGGCACGCCCGTACGGCTGGCGCTCGCCGGCACCGCCGCCACCGCCGCGCTCTACGGCTATGTCAACGCCGTACAGCTGCTGGACTCCGCGGCGCTCGACCGCATCCGCTTCTGGACCGTCGGCTCCCTCGCGTCGGCGGACATGGACACCGTCGCGAAGGTCGCGCCGTTCATCGGCGTCGGCATCGTGCTGGCGCTGGCGCTTGCGCGGCCGCTCAACGCGATGGAGCTGGGTGAGGACACCGCCCGCTCCCTGGGCGCGCGTCTTGCCCGCACCCGTGTGCTGTCGATGCTCGCCGTCACGCTGCTGTGCGGCGGGGCCACCGCCGCCTGCGGACCGATCGTGTTCGTCGGGCTGATGATCCCGCACCTGGTGCGCAGCGTCACCGGCCCCGACATGCGCTGGATCCTGCCCTACGCCATCGTCCTCTCTCCGGTGCTGCTGCTCGGCGCGGACGTCGTCGGACGCGTCGTCACACGCCCCGGAGAGCTTCAGGTCGGCATCGTCACCGCGCTGCTCGGAGGCCCCGTCTTCATCGCCCTCGTACGCCGCAAAAGGATGGCCAAGCTGTGAAGGCGGAGGCCGTGAAGGTGAAGGCCGTGAAGGCTATACGCACGCCCGGCGGGTTCTCCCTCCGGATCGATTCCCGGGCCTCGGCGGTCGTCGCCCTGCTGACCGCGGCGGTCCTCGCCGCCGGCGTCCTCGTCATCGGCAGCGGGGAGTTCCCGATGGCCCCGGGCGACGTCGTCGCCACGCTGCTCGGGAACGGCACGGCCGCCCAGGAGTTCATCGTCCACGACCTGCGGCTGCCGCGGGCGCTCGTGGCCGTCCTCGTCGGCGGTTCCCTCGCGCTCAGCGGGGCCGTCTTCCAGACGCTGACGCGCAATCCGCTCGGCAGCCCGGACGTCATCGGTTTCGGGCAGGGTTCCACGGTCGGCGCGCTCACCGTGATCGTGCTCTTCCACGGCGGGCAGTTCGCGGTCGCCGGCGGCGCGGTCGTCGGCGGTCTGGCGACCGGCGCCGCGGTGTATCTGCTGGCGTGGAAGCGCGGCGTGCAGGGCTACCGGCTGGTCCTCGTCGGCATCGGCGGCGCCGCGATGCTCACCGCCGCGATCCACTATCTGCTCACCAAGGCGAGCATCGTCGACGCCACCCGCGCCACGCTGTGGATCACCGGTTCCCTGGACGGTCGCGACTGGGCGCAGTTCTGGCCGCTGCTCGCGCTGTGCGCCGTCGTCATACCGCTGGTGCTGGCCCATGCGCGGCATCTGAGGATGCTGGAGATGGGCGACGACGCAGCCCATGCGCTCGGCGTGCCGGTCGAGCGCACCCGTGTGGTGCTGATGGGGTCCGGGGTGCTGCTCATCGCGGTGGCGACGGCGGCCGCCGGCCCCATCGCCTTCGTGGCGCTGAGCGCCCCGCAGCTGGCACGGCGGCTGACCCGCTCGCCCGGCCCCAACCTCGCGGCCGGCTCCGCCATGGGCGCGGCGCTGCTGCTGGCAGCCGACTGGATCTCCATGAACGCCTTCGGGGAGCGTCAGCTGCCGGTGGGCGTGGTGACGGGGGTTCTCGGCGGCTGCTATCTGCTGTGGCTGCTGTTCACCGAACGCAAGGCGGGACGCATATGAGCCCGCGGGCGCCGCACGCCCCCCGTCAGGGACCGGAAACCAGGAGATCCAGGAGTACGACGACCATGCAGCGCCTCACCGCCGAATCGGTCACCCTCGGCTACGACCAGCGGGTCATCGCCGAGAACCTCTCGGTGGAGATCCCCGACCATTCCTTCACGGTCATCGTCGGCCCCAACGGCTGCGGCAAGTCCACGCTGCTCCGTGCCCTGTCCCGGATGCTGAAGCCGTCCGAGGGCCGGATCCTGCTGGACGGCCAGGTGATCCAGTCCATGTCCGCGAAGAAGGTCGCCAGGACGCTCGGGCTGCTGCCCCAGTCGTCCATCGCGCCGGACGGGATCACCGTCGCGGATCTCGTCGCACGCGGCCGCTATCCGCACCAGGGGCTGCTGCGCCAGTGGTCGCCCGACGACGAGCGGATCGTCGAGGAGTCGATGGCCGCGACCGGAGTCGGCGAGCTGGCGGACCGCTATGTCGACGAGCTGTCCGGCGGACAGCGGCAGCGTGTGTGGATCGCGATGGCGCTGGCACAGCAGACGCCGCTGCTGCTCCTGGACGAGCCCACGACTTTCCTCGACATCCAGCACCAGATCGATGTCCTCGACCTCTGCGCCGAACTGCACGAGACACAGGGGCGCACGCTCGTGGCCGTGCTGCACGACCTCAACCACGCCGCCCGGTACGCCACCCACCTGGTGGCGATGCGCGGCGGGCGGATCGTGGCGGAGGGACCGCCCGCGGAGGTGGTGACGGCGGAGCGGGTGGAGCGGGTGTTCGGGCTGCGGTGCCAGGTGATCGAGGATCCGGAGACGGGGACCCCGTTGGTGGTGCCGGCGGGGCGGAGATCTCGGGGGCTCCGCCCCGGACCCCGCGCCCTCGGGGGCTTCGCCTCCGAAGCTGGAGCTGCCCGAACGCAGGAGCGGCTGGATTCGCGCCGGTCAGAGCAGGGACCGCAGGCGTAGCAGATCGCGGACCCCCGCCTCCAGCCGCACCCGCCCCGATGCCCACGCCCTCGCGAAGTCCAGGTCGCCGGCCACCAGGGCCAGCAGGTCGTCGCCGGCCATCGTGAGGCGGATCTGGGCCCTTTCGGCGGGCGGGGGGCCGGGGAGGGCGTCGGTGACGGTGATGCGGCCGGCGGAGAGGCGGCCGGTGAAGGTGATCCGCAGATCGGTGATATGGCAGCTGAGGGACCGGTCGAGTGCGGCGGCCGCGCGTACGCCGCCGTCCGCCCGGGCGAGGCTGTCCGAAAGTCTGTCGAGCGCGTCACGGCACTCTTCCGTCGTGGCCATCGCGACCGACCGTACCCCAGGGCGCGGTAGCGTCTGGGCATGAGCGACGACACGATGCCGGACACGGAGAACCCGGCACCGGCACCGGCACCGGCACCGGCACCGGCACCGGCACCGGCACCGGTGCCGGCCCCGGGCCCCGCCGCGCCCGCGCCTCTCGGGGTGGCGCGGACGCCCACCGGGGATGCCGTGATCGATGGCCTGCTGGAGCGGCTGGCCGATGCCGACCACCTCCCGGCGGAAGGGCATCTCGAGGTGTACGAGGATGTACACAGGGGGCTGCGCGATGCGCTGACCGCGCTCGACGCGCGCCCGCCGTCATCTTCGTACGACCACAGGAGCTGAAACCGCCGTGGCAGGAGTCGCCCGCCGCCGTCTCGACGCAGAACTGGTCCGCCGCAAGCTCGCCCGCTCGCGGGAGCACGCCGGCCAGCTGATCGCCGCGGGGCGGGTCACCGTCGGCGGAGCCACGGCGGCCAAGTCCGCCACACAGGTGGAGACGAGCGCCGCGATCGTGGTCGCGGCCGACGACAGCGATCCGGACTATGTGTCGCGGGGCGGGCACAAGCTCGCCGGCGCGCTCGCCGCGTTCACCCCGCTCGGCCTGAAGGTCGAGGGGCGGCGGGCGCTGGACGCGGGCGCGTCGACCGGCGGCTTCACCGATGTGCTGCTGCGCGCCGGGGCCGCGCATGTCGTCGCCGTCGACGTCGGCTACGGGCAGCTCGCGTGGTCGCTGCAGAGCGATGAACGCGTCACCGTCAAGGACCGTACCAACGTACGTGAATTGACGCTCGACGCCATCGAAGGCGATCCGGCCGAACTGATTGTGGGTGATCTGTCCTTCATTCCCCTGGGTCTGGTGCTGCCCGCGCTGGTGCGCTGCGCCGCCCCCGACGCCGACCTGGTGCTGATGGTGAAGCCGCAGTTCGAGGTGGGCAAGGAGCGGCTCGGCAGCGGCGGTGTCGTCCGCAGCCCCGAGCTGCGTGCGGAGGCGGTGCGGACCGTCGCCCGGCAGGCGGCGGAACTCGGCCTCGGGGTACGGGGGGTCACCGCAAGTCCGTTGCCCGGGCCGTCCGGAAACGTCGAGTATTTTCTCTGGCTCCGAGCCGGAGCCCCGGAGCTCGACCCGGCTGACGTCGACCGTGCAGTGGCGGAGGGACCTCGTTGACAAAGACGACAACGACAGCGACACCGGCAGCGGCATCAGGACACGCGCGCACCGTCTTCCTGCTCGCCCACACCGGAAGACCCGCGGCGGTCCGCAGCGCCGAGCTCGTCGTCCAGGGGCTGCTGCGCAGCGGGATCGGCGTCCGCGTGCTGGAGGCGGAGGCGGCCGATCTGCCGCTGCCGGAGGCCGTGGAGACGGTCTCCGAGGCCAAGCCCGATGTGCTCGACGGCTGTGAGCTGCTGGTGGTGCTGGGCGGCGACGGGACGCTGCTGCGCGGTGCGGAGTTCGCCCGCGCGTCCGGGGTGCCGATGCTCGGGGTCAACCTGGGGCGGGTGGGTTTTCTCGCCGAGGCGGAGCGCGACGACCTCGACAAGGTCGTCGACCGGGTCGTCACGCGCGCGTACGAGGTCGAGGAGCGGATGACCGTCGACGTCGTCGTGCACAGCAACGGCGATGTGGTGCACCGCGACTGGGCGCTCAACGAGGCGGCCGTGCAGAAGGTGTCGCCGGAGCGGATGCTGGAGGTCATCCTGGAGATCGACGGGCGGCCGGTGACCGGGTTCGGCTGTGACGGCATCGTCTGCGCCACGCCGACCGGCTCGACCGCTTACGCCTTCTCCGCCGGCGGGCCGGTCGTCTGGCCCGAAGTGGAGGCGCTGCTGATGGTGCCGATCGGCGCGCACGCCCTGTTCGCCAAGCCGCTGGTGACGTCCCCGTCCTCGGTGCTCGCCGTGGAGGTGCAGCCGCACACGCCGCACGGGGTGCTGTGGTGCGACGGACGCAGAACCGCGGAACTGCCCTCGGGGGCGCGGGTGGAGGTGCGCAGAGGGGCCGTCCCGGTCCGGCTGGCGAGACTGCACCACGCGTCGTTCACCGACCGGCTGGTTGCGAAGTTCGCGCTGCCGGTGTCGGGGTGGCGGGGCGCGCCCCACTAGAGCCGGATATTCCGGTTGTCCTCCCGGGAGAGTGAATCCCCCGCCGGGGTCCGTCGCACAGCGGGCCCCGGACCTCGTATGGTCGTGTCCGTGTTGGAGGAGATGCGGATACGGTCACTCGGGGTCATCGATGACGCGGTCGTCGAGCTGTCACCCGGGTTCACCGCGGTGACCGGCGAGACGGGCGCGGGCAAGACCATGGTCGTCACCAGCCTGGGCCTGCTGCTCGGCGGCCGCGCGGACCCGGCCCTGGTGCGGATCGGTGCGAAGTCGGCGGTGGTGGAGGGGCGGATCGGCGTGTCCGCCTCCGGGCCCGCCGCCGTACGGGCCGCGGAGGCGGGCGCCGAGCTCGACGAGGGCGCCCTGCTCATCAGCCGCACCGTCTCCGCCGAGGGGCGCTCCCGCGCCCATGTGGGCGGGCGGTCCGTGCCGGTGGGGATGCTGGCCGACCTGGCCGACGAACTGGTCGCCGTGCACGGTCAGACCGACCAGCAGGGGCTGCTGCGGCCCGCACGGCAACGGGAGGCGCTCGACCGGTACGCGGGCGACGCGGTCGGAGTGCCGTACGCCAAGTACACGGCCGCCTACCGTCGGCTGAGAGCCGTCTGTGCGGAACTGGACGAGCTGACCACACGGGCGCGCGAGCGGGCCCAGGAAGCGGATCTGCTGCGATTTGGCCTGGACGAGATCGCGGCGGTCGAGCCGCTGGCGGGTGAGGACCTGGAACTCGCCGCGGAGGCCGAACGGCTCGGGCACGCCGAAGCCCTCGCCTCCGCCGCGTCCGTCGCCCACGCCGCGCTCGCCGGGAACCCGGAGGACCCCGAGGCCGTCGACGGCGCCACGCTGGTCGCGAGCGCCGGGCGCGCGCTGGAGGCCGTGCGCTCCCACGACCCCGCGCTGGCGGCGCTCGCCGACCGTATGGGGGAGATCTCGATCCTCCTCGGAGACGTGGCGGGCGAACTCGCCGGGTACGCGGACAATCTGGACGCCGATCCGCTGCGGCTCGCCGCCGTCGAGGAGCGGCGTGCGGCCCTTGGCCAGCTGACCCGAAAATACGGCGAGGACATCGCCGCCGTGCTGGCTTGGGCGGAGCAGAGCGCCGCCCGGCTGACCGAACTCGACGGCGACGACGAGCGGATCGGGGAGCTTGCGAACGAGCGGGACGTGCTGCGCGGCGAGTTGTCCGTGCTGGCGCAGGCGCTGACCGACGCCCGCTCCGAGGCCGCGGCCCGCTTCGCCGAGGCCGTGACCGGGGAGCTCTCCTCGCTCGCCATGCCGCACGCGCGCGTGTCGTTCGCGATCCGGCAGACCGAGGCGGCCGACGAGACGGCGGGCGTCGAGGTCGGCGGCCGGTCGGTGGCGTACGGGCCGACCGGCGCGGACGAGGTCGAGCTGCTGCTCGCCCCGCATCCCGGCGCGCCGCCGCGGCCGATCGCCAAGGGCGCGTCGGGCGGCGAGCTGTCGAGGGTGATGCTGGCCGTGGAAGTCGTCTTCGCCGGGACCGACCCGGTGCCGACCTATCTCTTCGACGAGGTGGACGCGGGCGTCGGCGGCAAGGCGGCGGTGGAGATCGGCCGACGGCTGGCCAAGCTCGCGAAATCGGCGCAGGTGGTCGTGGTGACGCATCTGCCGCAGGTGGCGGCCTTCGCCGACCGGCAGCTGCTGGTGGAGAAGACGAACGACGGATCGGTGACCCGCAGCGGGGTGACCGTGCTGGAGGGCGAGGACCGGGTACGGGAGCTGTCCCGCATGCTGGCGGGACAGGAGGACTCCGAGACCGCCCGTGCGCATGCGGAGGAGCTGCTGGCCACAGCACGTCTTGAGGTGTAGTGCCAAGAGTTTGGCCCGATCTCACTCAAGTGGGTGAAGCCTGACGTCCAGTTCCCGCTTGAGGCATGGCAAGGGCCTCCGAGCGGTGCCGGAACGCGCGTGCGGACTGGCATCCTTGGCGCGTGACACAGCTGCGTACGGTCCAGGTGCTGGGCGGCGGCAGCGCGGGCAGCAGTGCGCACGTCAGGTCACTGGCCGCGGGGCTGGTGGCGCGGGGCGTGCGGGTGACGGTGTGCGCGCCCGCCGAAATGGAGAAGGTCTATGACTTCCCGGGTGCGGGAGCGTGCTTCGCTCCCGTGCCGGGGCGCAGCGATCCGGCGGCCGTGACCGCGTTGCGGGCGGTGTGCGCCGAGGCGGATGTGGTCCACGCGCATGGGCTGCACGCGGCCATGCGGTGCGCGCTGGCCCTGACCGGGCAGCGCGTGCCGCTCGTCGTCACCTGGCATGCGCAGGTGCAGCTCGACGGACCGCGCAAGCAGTTGCTGCGCCTGCTGGAGCGCAGAGCCGTGCGGGCATCCGCGGTGGTCCTGGGCACCTGCTCCGAACTGGTCGACCGGGCCCGCAGACGGGGTGCGCGGGACGCCAGGCTCGCGCCCATCGCGGTGCCCGCCACGCTCGTGGCGGGCGCGCCGAAGGACGGCGGCGGACCGGGCGCCGACCTGACCGGGAAGCTCAGGGCCGAACTGGGCGCGGTGGACCGCCCCCTGCTGATCGCGGTCGGCTCGCTGGAGCCGCACCAGGGCTACCGGACGCTCCTGGACGCGGCGCGGCTGTGGCGCGAGCTGGAGCCGGTGCCGCTGCTGGTGATCGCCGGGGAGGGCCGGGAACGGGCGGCGCTGCAGCGGCGCGTGGACGAGGAAGGGCTGCCCGTACGGCTGACGGGCCGCCGGGAGGACGTCGGGGAGCTGCTCGCCGCGGCGGACGTCGCCGTCCTCCCCAGCCGCTGGGAAGCCCGCTCCCTGCTGGCGCAGGAGGCGCTGCGGCTGGGCGTCCCGCTGGTCGCGACGGCCGTCGGCGGCGTGCCGGAACTCGTGGGCGACGCGGCGGAACTGGTCCCGTACGGGGATGCGACGGCGCTGTCCGGGGCGGTGGCGAGGCTGCTGGGAGACGAGGGGCGTCGGATGGACCTGGGAGAGGCGGGGAGGCGGCAGGCGGGGACGTGGCCGACGGAGGACGAGACGGTGGCGCAGGTGCTGAGCGTGTACGACGAGCTGACGCAGGGCTTCCCCCGCCCCGCCCCTCCCCGGAACCGGGGATAGGGCTCCGGGCCCCCGCCCATAGGGTAACCGGCGCTGCCGCCCGGCCCTGCGGTGCGCCGGCCTCGCGGCCCGGGGCCGGGGGCAGCGGGGGCGAGTCCCCGACCCTCGTCCACGGCGCGGCATGGCGGGGCCGCCCCGGTGCCCTGCGGTGTGCCGGCTTCGCGGCGTGTCGGCTGTGCCGTGTACGGGGGCCGGGGGCAGAGCGTCCGGTCTCGGGCGCGGGGCGGCCGTGCGGGCGGGACAGAGGTGGCGGTCCGGCGCGGAGCCGCCGGGGTGCGGGGTGCGGGGCGGCAGCCCCGCAGGAGAAACCCCCGCCCCTGGGAGGGGGGGACCGCCCGTCAGGGCGTGTGGCGTCGGGCGCGCAGGGACAGACTGAGCGCCAGCACCGTTTGGGGGTCGTCCAGGTCCGTGCCGAGGAGTTCGGAGATGCGGGCCAGCCGGTTGTAGAGCGTCTGCCGGTTGAGATGGAGCTCGCGCGCCGTCTCCGCCTTGCGGCCGGCGTGCGCCAGATACGTCTCCAGCGTGGGCAGCAGCGGCGGCCGCGAGGTCGCGTCGTGGGCAAGCAGGGGGCCGATCGCGCGGTCCACGAAGGCCGCCAGGTCCGGATGGCCCCGCAGCCGCCACAGCAGCAGGTCGATGTCCAGCCGCCGTGCGTCGTGCCACGCCCGCTCCGGCAGCCCCTGCGCCGCCGTCGCCGTCTCCGCCGCGTGCCGCAGCCCCGCCGACGCCGCCGCCCAGCCGCCCGCCATGCCCACCACGACCACCGGCGGCCGTATCCCGGCCCGTTCCAGACCCGCGCGGGCCACCCCGGCCCGCAGCGCGGTGGCAACACGGTCCGCGACCGCCGTCCGCTCCGACTCGGAGCGCAGCCCGAGCAGCAGCGGCACCCGGCCCTCGACCGGCCGCACCCCGAGCAGCACGGGCACCCCGACCGACGAGAGCTCCTCCAGCACGGCCCGGGCCAGCGCCGCCCAGTTGCCGGAAGGGGCAAGAGAGGGGGCGGGATCGGCGGCGAGCCGCATCACCACGGGCAGCAGCGGGCCGTCGCCGGGCTTGAAACCCAGCACCCGGGCCTGCGCCGGGGCGTCCTCGGCGGCGATGCGGCCCTCCGCGAGGTCCGTGAGGAAGTCTCCGCGGCCGCGGGCGGCCAGCTCCTCCTCCTGGCGGGCCTGCATCAGCACCACCGCCAGCAGCCCCGCGGCCCGCTCCGCCGCCATCCGGTGCACCGGCAGCAGCGGGGCTTCCACGGAGAGCAGGACGAGCCGGGCCCGTACCGAACCGGCCCCCTGACCGCCGCCGGGCACGTCCACCAGCAGGGTCCCGGCCGGCGGGGACTGCCGGGCTTCCCGCCCGCCCCGCAGCCCCTCCCACACCTGGAGCGGGTCCGCGGCGGCCTCGCCGGCCCCCGCTGACGCCGCGTAGAGCAGCTGCCCGTCCGGTGTCTCGAGAAAGACCGGGTTGGCCGTGAAGTCCGCCAGGATGCGCAGCACCTGAGGCGCCCCGCCGCCCTCCAGCAGGACCCCCGTGCACCGCCGGTGCACATCCTCGGCCTGCCGCAGCAGGGCGTAGTGGCCGTTGACGATCTCCGTATGGATCTCCTCCGTCACCGTGACGAAGGGGACCTCCCGGTGCAGCTGCACCAGCGGCAGCCCGGCGGCCCGCGCCGCCTCCACGATCGTGGCCGGCAGCCGGGAGAACCGCGGTCCGAGCTCCACCACCAGCGCCGCGATCCCGCGCTCCGCCAGCTGCCGGACGAAGGCCCGCTGCTCGGCCGGGCGCGCACCGAGTCCGAGGCCCGTGGTCAGCAGCAGCTCACCGCCCTTGAGCAGCGAGGCGATGTTCGGCGCCTCGCCCGCGTGCACCCAGCGCACCGTGCGCTTCAGCCGCTCCGCGCCCGCCACCACCTCCGGCAGCCCGGCCCGCAGCCCTGGCAGCTCCAGCGCCCGCTGTACGGTGATGCCGCCCTGGCCTGCGGGTATCACCCTCCGTACGCCCCCGAGGCCGTCAGCCGCAGAGCCGTGTCGATCAGCGGCACATGGCTGAACGCCTGCGGGAAGTTCCCCACCTGCCGCTGCAGCCGCGGATCCCACTCCTCCGCCAGCAGCCCCAGGTCGTTCCGGAGCGCCAGCAGCTTCTCGAACAGCCGCCGTGCCTCGTCCACCCGACCGATCATCGCCAGGTCGTCCGCCAGCCAGAAGGAGCACGCCAGGAACGCCCCCTCGTCCCCTTCCAGGCCGTCCACACCCGCGTCCTCACCGGCCGTCGGATAGCGCAGCACGAAGCCGTCCTGAGTGGACAGCTCCCGCTGGATGGCCTCGATGGTGCCGATGACCCGCTTGTCGTCCGGCGGCAGAAAGCCCATCTGCGGAATGAGCAGCAGGGAGGCGTCCAGCTCCTTCGACCCGTAGGACTGGGTGAAGGTGTTGCGCTCCTTGTCGTAGCCCTTCTCGCACACATCGCGGTGGATGTCGTCGCGCAGCTCCCGCCACCGCTCCAGCGGCCCGTCCGCGTCCCCGGACTCGATCAGCTTGATCGTCCGGTCGACGGCGACCCAGGCCATGACCTTGGAGTGGACGAAGTGCCGCCTGGGGCCGCGGACCTCCCAGATGCCCTCGTCGGGCTGGTCCCAGTGCTCCTCCAGGTAGCGGATCAGCTTCAGCTGCAGCAGCGAGGCGTAGTCGCTGCGCGACAGGCCCGTCATATGCGCCAGATGCAGCGCCTCGGTGACCTCGCCGTACACGTCGAGCTGGAGCTGGTGCGCCGCTCCGTTGCCCACCCGGACCGGAACCGAGCCCTCGTAGCCGGGCAGCCAGTCCAACTCGGCCTCGCCCAGTTCCCTTTCGCCTGCGATCCCATACATGATCTGCAGGTTCTCCGGGTCTCCGGCGACGGCCCGCAGGAGCCATTCGCGCCAGGCGCGGGCTTCCTCGCGGTAGCCGGTGCGCAGCAGGGAGGAGAGGGTGATGGCGGCGTCGCGCAGCCAGGTGGAGCGGTAGTCCCAGTGCCGTACGCCGCCGAGCTCCGCGGGCAGGGAGGCGGTGGGGGCGGCGACGATGCCGCCGGTGGGGGCGTAGGTGAGCGCCTTGAGAGTGATCAGCGAGCGGACCACGGCCTCCCGGTACGGCCCGTGGTAGGTGCAGTGGGCCACCCACTCCTGCCAGAACTCCGCCGTCGCCTCCAGGGCCCCCTCCGGGTCGGGCAGCGCCGGCGGCTGGTGGTGCGAGGGCTGCCAGCTGATGGTGAAGGCGATCCGGTCGCCCTGCGCGACCGTGAAGTCGGAGTATGTGGTCAGGTCCTCGCCGTACGTCTCCGTGGGGCTGTCCAGCCACACGGAGTCCGGTCCGGCCACCGCGACCGTACGGCCGTCGACCTTGTGCACCCACGGAACGATGCGCCCGTAGCTGAACCGCATCCGCAGCGTGGAACGCATCGGCACCCGGCCGCTGAGCCCCTCCACGATCCGGATCAGCTGCGGCGCGCCGTCACGGGGCGGCATGAAGTCCGTCACCCGCACCGTGCCGCGGTCGGTGTCCCACTCCGATTCCAGGATCAGCGAGTCGCCCCGGTAGCGGCGGCGACCCGCGGCGGGCGGCTCGGCACCCTCCTCGTGCGCGGGCCCCAGTCTCCAGAATCCGTGTTCCTCGGTGCCGAGCAGCCCGGCGAAGACGGCGTGCGAGTCGAAGCGGGGCAGGCACAGCCAGTCGGCCGTGCCGTCCCTGCAGACCAGGGCGGCGGTCTGCATGTCTCCGATGAGTGCGTAATCCTCGATGCGCCCGGCCACGTGCATCTCCAGTCGAACGGCCACGTCCGCCCCGCAGGGCGCGCCTTACATCTGCCTCTACAGCTGCCTTGATCCCCGCTCTGCAGGCGAGTGTCCGAGCAGGATACGACGCACCCCCCTCATCCGTGCTGCTGTCCGGGCAACGAGACTGCGCTGCACAGGTGAGGCAGAAGTGAGTCTTGAATGAATGTCGCACATTCCAGGCGGCCCGTGCCGCACCATCCACCACGCGCGTGGTGGAGAACACGGCCGGGAGCGGGCATCCGCCGTCGCTGATACCCTGGTACCCCGTGGACCGGTGGGCTAAGACCCCCGAACCTTCAGCACCCTCAGCGACGGCACCCCCAGAACGACCTGGGAATCAGGCCGGAACGCATCTCACCTCGCGACCACGGGAGCCCCCTCTTGGCGATGCCGACTCGATCCTCGACATCCGTGACGACCAAGCACATCTTCGTCACCGGGGGTGTCGCCTCCTCCCTCGGCAAGGGCCTGACGGCCTCCAGCCTGGGCGCGCTGCTCAAGGCGCGCGGTCTGCGGGTCACCATGCAGAAGCTGGACCCGTATCTGAACGTCGACCCGGGCACGATGAACCCCTTCCAGCACGGTGAGGTCTTCGTCACGAACGACGGCGCCGAGACGGACCTGGACATCGGCCACTACGAGCGCTTCCTCGACGTCGATCTGGACGGCTCGGCGAACGTGACCACCGGCCAGGTGTACTCGCAGGTCATCGCCAAGGAGCGGCGGGGTGAGTACCTGGGCGACACCGTGCAGGTCATCCCGCACATCACCAACGAGATCAAGCACCGCATCCGCCGCATGGCGACCGAGGACGTGGATGTGGTGATCACCGAGGTCGGCGGCACGGTCGGCGACATCGAGTCGCTGCCGTTCCTGGAGACCGTCCGCCAGGTCCGCCACGAGGTCGGCCGGGACAACGTCTTCGTCGTGCACATCTCGCTGCTGCCCTACATCGGCCCCTCCGGGGAGCTGAAGACCAAGCCGACCCAGCACTCGGTCGCCGCCCTGCGCAACATCGGAATCCAGCCCGACGCGATCGTGCTGCGCGCCGACCGCGAGGTCCCCACCGCCATCAAGCGCAAGATTTCGCTGATGTGCGACGTCGACGAGGCCGCCGTCGTCGCGGCCATCGACGCCAAGTCGATCTACGACATCCCCAAGGTGCTGCACACCGAGGGCCTGGACGCCTATGTGGTGCGCAAGCTCGACCTGCCCTTCCGGGATGTCGACTGGACGGTCTGGGACGATCTGCTCGACCGGGTCCACAACCCGAACCACGAGGTAACCGTCGCCCTGGTCGGCAAGTACATCGACCTGCCCGACGCCTATCTGTCGGTCACCGAGGCGCTGCGCGCCGGCGGCTTCGCCAACAAGGCGCGGGTGAAGGTCAAGTGGGTCACCTCCGACGACTGCAAGACCCCGACCGATGCCGCCAAGCAGCTGTCGGACGTCGACGCGATCTGCATCCCCGGCGGCTTCGGCGACCGCGGTGTCAGCGGCAAGGTCGGCGCCATCCGGTACGCCCGTGAGAACAAGGTGCCGCTGCTGGGACTCTGCCTGGGCCTGCAGTGCATCGTGATCGAGGCCGCCCGGAACCTGGCGGAGATCCCCGAGGCGAACTCCACCGAATTCGACGCGGCCACCTCCCACCCCGTCATCTCGACGATGGAGGAGCAGCTGGCCTACGTCGAGGGCGCCGGAGACCTGGGTGGAACGATGCGCCTGGGGCTGTACCCGGCCAAGCTCGCCGAGGGCTCCATCGTGCGCGAGGTCTACGGCGACCAGCCGTATGTGGAGGAGCGCCACCGGCACCGCTACGAGGTGAACAACGCCTACCGCGCGGAGCTGGAGAAGAAGGCGGGCATCGTCTTCTCCGGCACCTCCCCCGACAACAAGCTGGTGGAGTACGTCGAGTACCCGCGCGACGTGCACCCCTACCTGGTCGCCACCCAGGCGCACCCCGAGCTGTGCTCCCGCCCCACCCGCCCCCACCCGCTGTTCGCGGGCCTGGTCAAGGCGGCGGTGGAGCGCCTGCAGCACGCGGAGAAGTAACCGGTACGGTGGCCGGGGCGCCTGTCCGGGGAACGCATGGGCAGGGCGCCCCGTTTTCTTTGTGCAGCGGGAGGACGTACGTCATGACGATCAGGGACACGCCGGAGGAGTGGCGGGTCACGGCGACCGCGACGCCGTTCACCGGCAACAAGACCAGCGTCCGCACGGACGACGTGGTCATGCCGGACGGCACGGTCGTCCGCCGCGACTACCAGGTCCACCCCGGATCGGTGGCCGTGCTCGCCCTCGACGGCGAAGGCCGCGTCCTGGTGCTGCGCCAGTACCGGCACCCCGTGCGGCACAAGCTGTGGGAGATCCCGGCCGGGCTGCTCGACGTGCCGGGCGAGAACCCCCTGCACGCGGCGCAGCGCGAGCTGTACGAGGAGGCGCACGTCAAGGCGGAGGACTGGCGGGTGCTGACCGACGTGTACACCACGCCGGGCGGCTGCGACGAGGCGGTGCGGATCTTCCTCGCCCGCGAGCTGTCCGAGGCGGAGGGCGAGCGGTACGAGGTCTCCGAGGAGGAGGCCGACATGGAGCTGGCCCGCGTTCCGCTGGAGTCACTGGTGCGGGGGGTGCTGGCGGGGGAACTGCACAACAACTGCCTGGTGGTGGGGGTGCTGTCGCTGACGGCGGCGCTTCGGGGGGACGGGCTGGACGCGCTGCGGGCCGCGGATGCGGAGTGGCCGGCGCGGCCGTTCTCCGCCTGAGCGCGCTGCGCGCGGCCCGGTCGCCTGACTGGCCCGCGGCCCCGGGGCGCGGGCCGGGGGTCCTCCACGCACGGGGCACGGGGATAGATGTGAACATCGGCTGATCCGATCGGGGGACGCCGTCGCCGCGCTCCGCACAGTTCGTCGCTCAGCGTGAACTACGCTCAAACGTGCAGTCGTGAGCGTGGACGGAACGGGAGCGTGGCCCGTGGCGGAGCAGGCGGTGGACAGAGGCGCGCGCGCCCACGGCGGCCAGGCCCGATTCTTCGGCCGGCAGCGGGAGTTGGCGGCGCTGCGCGCCGACATCGAGCGCGCCGGTCTGGACACGCTCTCCGGCCGCAAGGCCCCCCGAGCCAGGGTGCTTCTGATCGCCGGCCGGCCCGGCTCCGGGCGCACCGCCCTCGCCGAGGAACTCGTACGCCGACTCGCCCCCGAGTACCCCGACGGCGTTCTGCGGGCCCGGCTGACCGAGCCGGACGGCCGACGGGTCCCCCTGGAGCGGGCCGCCCGCGGCCTCCTCGACGCGCTGTCCCTCGCCACACCGGCCGGCGCCGACGAGGACGTGCTCACCGAGATGGTGCGCGAGGCGCTCGCGGCGCGTCGGACGCTGCTGTTCCTCGACGACGCCGCGGGCGCGGAACAGGTCGACCCGCTGCTGCCCGACAACCCCGACTGCCTGGTCGTGGCCGTCTCCCAGGGCCCGCTGACGGGCATCCCCGATGTACGGCCCTGCACGCTCGGCGGTCTGGACGTCAAGTCCGCCATCGAGTTGCTGAGCGGCTACACCGGCTCGGTGCGGACCACCGTCGACCCGCAGGCCGCCGAGAGCGTCGCCGAGGTCTGCGGCGGACAGCCCGCCGCCCTCGTCCTGGTCGGCGGCTGGCTCGCGGCGCGGCCCAAGGCGTCGGTCGCCGGCGCCGCCAGGCGGCTGAAGTCCATGTCCGCCGACGACAGCCAGCCCGCCTCCGTGGGTCCGCTGGCCCGCGCCTTCCGGCTGGTGTACGAGGAACTGCCGCGGTCCACCGCGCGGCTGCTGCGGATGCTCACCCTCGCCCCCGCCGGGATCGCCGACGCCCACACGGCGTCCGCGCTCGCCGGCTGCTCGGTCTCCGCCGCCCAGGCGACGCTCGACGACTTCGCCGCCCTCGGCCTGCTCCGGCCCGCAGGAGACCGGTTCGAAGTACCGGGCGCGCTCATGCCGCTGCTGCGCCCGCTGCTGGAGGCCGAGGACCGGCCGGCGGAGGTGCAGGTCGCCCGGGCCCGCATGCTGGAGCGGACCGTGCGGCAGCTCCAGTCCTGCCGGGCCGTCACCGAACCGGACGGCTCCCCGGCCCGTCTCAGGCTGGCGGGGCTGCCGCGCGCCCTGCGCTTCCCCACCACTCCCGCCGCGGCCCGCTGGCTGGACACCCGGCTGCCCGCACTGCTCGCCTCGGCACGCCTCGCCGTGGTGGACGGGGGGTTGGACACCCTGGCCCGACGGTTGATCTCCGCGCTGGTGCGGGCGCTGGCGGCGCACCGCGGCACGGAGGCTGCCGCCCCGGATCTGTACGGACTGCACCAGCTGGTCCTGGACGTCGCCGAGCGCCGCGGACTGCACCGGGAGCGGGCGGCCGCCCTGCTCAACCTCGCCGACCTGGACGCGCGGACCGGCCGCACCGAGGAGGCGCTGGCCCGCTACCGGGCCGCCCTGGACGCCGGGCGCGCCGCACACGACCCGTACGCGACCGGCCGCGCCATGGAATCCGTAGGCGGCGCCCATGAGGAGCTGGGCGACTGGCAGCGGGCCGCCGACTGGTACGGGCGCGCCCTCGCCCAGCGGCAGGCGCGCAGCGAGCGCGCGGACGAGGCCCGGCTGTACGGGCGGCTCGCCGGAGTGCACACCTACGCCGGCCGGTACGGGGAGGCGCTGCGCGCCTGGCGCGCAGCCGTGGCCGGATACCGGCGGCTGGGCGATCTGCCCTCCCAGGCACGGGCGTTGAGCGAGGCCGCGCGGGTGCAGGAGTACGCGGGCCGCCCTCGGGAGTCGCTGCAGACCTGCCGCGAGGCGGTGGAGCAGGCACAGCGGGCCGGGGATGTACGGCTGCAGGCGGCGCTGCAGCTCAGGCTGGCCGACACCCTCGACCGGCTGGGCGATCCGGCCGCCGCCCGGCTGCACCGCACGACGGCCGGCCGACTGCTGGGCGAAGAGGGCCCCACTGAGGGGGCCGGTGCTGGAACCGGAGACTCCACCTGCGATATCCGTAGCGGTTCCGGCAAAGATTAATGCTTTGCAAGGCTAGACAGCGAGAAATCCTTCATTAGACTGGCTCCGCCACGTGTTCTCGTGGTGTATCCCGGTGCGCCCCAGAGTGTCCGGGTAAGCATGGAAACACCCCCCGAATCCCCTGAGCCAAGGACCGTGATCCACGTGAAGGTCGGCATCCCCCGCGAGGTCAAGAACAACGAGTTCCGGGTGGCCATCACCCCCGCCGGCGTCCATGAGCTGGTGCGCCACGGCCACCAGGTCTTCATCGAGCAGAACGCCGGCGTCGGCTCCTCGATCACGGACGACGAGTTCACCGCCGCCGGTGCGCAGATCCTGGCCACCGCGGACGAGGTGTGGGCCACCGCAGACCTGCTGCTGAAGGTCAAGGAGCCCATTGCCGAGGAGTACCACCGCCTCCGCAAGGACCAGACCCTGTTCACCTACCTCCACCTCGCCGCGTCCCGCGAGTGCACGGACGCCCTGCTGGAGTCCGGCACCACCGCGATCGCCTACGAGACTGTGGAGACCGCGGGCCGCGCCCTGCCGCTGCTCGCCCCGATGTCCGAGGTCGCGGGCCGGCTGGCCCCGCAGGTCGGCGCGTACCACCTGATGCGCTCCGCCGGCGGCCGCGGTGTGCTGCCCGGCGGCGTTCCCGGCACCCATGCGGGCAGGGCGGTCGTCATCGGCGGCGGCGTCTCCGGCTGGAGCGCCGTCCAGATCGCCGTCGGCATGGGCTTCCACGTCACCCTGCTCGACCGCGACATCAACAAGCTGCGCGAGGCCGACAAGATCTTCGGCACCAAGGTGCAGACCGTCGTCTCCAACGCCTTCGAGCTGGAGAAGGCCGTCGTCGAGGCCGACCTCGTCATCGGCGCGGTCCTCATCCCCGGGGCCAAGGCGCCCAAGCTGGTCACCAACGACCTCGTCGCCAAGATGAAGCCCGGAAGTGTCCTTGTCGACATCGCGATCGACCAGGGCGGCTGCTTCGAGGACTCCCGTCCCACCACGCACGCCGAGCCGACCTTCCCGGTGCACAACTCGGTCTTCTACTGCGTCGCCAACATGCCGGGCGCCGTGCCCCACACCTCCACCTACGCGCTGACCAACGCCACGCTGCCGTACATCGTCTCGCTGGCCGACAACGGCTGGGCGGAGGCGCTGCGCCGCGACCCCGCGCTGGCCCGGGGCCTCAACGTCCACGACGGCAAGGTCATTTACCGCGAGGTGGCCGAGGCCCACGGCCTGGAGTCGGCAGAGCTGAGCACCCTTCTCGGCTGACACCGCGCAGCCTCAGGGCGTCCGCTGCCGGGCGTCCGTTGTCAAGGCGTCTGTCAAGAGGCGGTCGTCAACATCACGTATCCGGCCGGACCTTGGGAAGCGAGGTCCGGCCGGAGGCGTTGCGGGCGCTATGACGTGGGCATGAGTGCGTTGTGCTCAACTCGCCGCGAAGGTATGCCTTTAACCGTTTCGCCTAGCCGTGAAACATGTGGGCGGAGTCACGCCAGGGCCCCCGTGCGCTCTTGACAGAGGTGCGTTCGATTGCCGACACATCGGGCCGGGTCCGGCGGATTGTGTTGCTGCGGACCGGTGACACGCCATAGAGTCGCCAACCGTCGGCATGGTGCCACGCTGACCTATCGATAAGTTTCCTGGTCACGTCCAAGGAGGTAAGACGACTTGTGAATGAGTCGACATTTACTCCCGGGGGTGGTCAACCAGGTATGCCTGCACCGGGCGGTCACAGCCCGCAGGCCGCCGGGGCAGAGGCTGTCGGCTCCGTCGCTGTTCGTACCTTCGCGACCCAAGCGCACACCACGCCCATGACGACAGCCCACACGATGAAGATGATGGACGGCCAACACGTGAACGCCATGGCCGGCAACGAGAGTGGCCGAGAGTCCACCCACTTCGCCGCCTACGACGAAGTCCCCGAGGGGCACTTCTACGATCCCGACGCCGAGTACGAGCCCGATCCCGAATACGCGGCCACACTCGCCCCTGACGCCGCCCGCCAGCGTCGTGAGCGCATCGGACCCACCGGGCGGCCCCTGCCCTACTTTCCGATCCCGGGCCCGCTCACCGACCACGGCCCCGCGAAGATCATCGCGATGTGCAACCAGAAGGGCGGCGTCGGCAAGACGACGTCGACCATCAACCTGGGCGCCGCGCTCGCGGAGTACGGACGGCGTGTCCTGCTCGTCGACTTCGACCCGCAGGGCGCCCTGTCCGTGGGGCTCGGGGTCAACCCCATGGAGCTCGACCTCACCGTCTACAACCTGCTCATGGAACGGGGCATGGCGGCGGACGAGGTGCTCCTGAAGACCGCCGTGCCCAACATGGACCTGCTGCCCAGCAACATCGACCTCTCGGCGGCCGAGGTGCAGCTCGTCAGCGAGGTGGCGCGCGAGTCCACGCTGCAGCGCGCGCTCAAGCCGCTGATGGCCGACTACGACTACATCGTGATCGACTGTCAGCCCTCGCTCGGTCTGCTCACCGTCAACGCGCTCACCGCGGCGCACAAGGTGATCGTGCCGCTGGAGTGCGAGTTCTTCGCGCTCCGCGGAGTCGCGCTGCTCACCGAGACGATCGAGAAGGTGCAGGAGCGGCTCAACCCCGAGCTGGAGCTCGACGGCATCCTCGCCACGATGTACGACTCCCGGACCGTGCACAGCCGCGAGGTGCTCGCGCGTGTGGTCGAGGCGTTCGACGATCACGTGTACCACACGGTGATCGGGCGGACCGTCCGTTTCCCGGAAACCACTGTCGCCGGTGAGCCCATCACCACGTACGCCTCCAACTCAGTGGGCGCCGCCGCCTACCGCCAGCTCGCCAGGGAGGTGCTCGCCCGGTGTCACGCCGAGTGAGTCTCCCCGGGGCCGACGAGCTGTTCCGCACGACAGGAGGCATGGCACTCCAGCCGTCGACGCCACGGCGGCCGGCGGCGAACGGGGAGGCGGCGCGGGTGCCCGCGCCCGCGGGGGAGAGCGACCCGGTGGACGCCGCCGCCCCCGCACAGCAGGAGCACGCGGCCGCCGAGGAGGACGCCGACGCGGAGGCCCAGGGCCGCAGCCGGGCCGCGGAGGACGACAAGACCGCCGCGCCGGCCGCCGCGCGCAAGCGGTCGCCGCGCCGCTCCGCTGACGCCGCGTCGGGCAGCGGCACATCCGCCGCCCAGTCGGGACAGCCGCGCCGCCGCACGCGCGGCGCCAACCGCCGGCCCAGCGGCCGGGAGCGGCACGACGAGAAGATCACGGTCTATGTCTCCGCCGAGGAGCTGATGGACCTCGAGCACGCGCGGCTGGTGCTGCGCGGCGAGCACGGGCTGGCCGTGGACCGCGGACGCATCGTGCGCGAGGCGGTCGCCGTGGTCCTCGCGGATCTCGAGCAGCGGGGCGACGCGAGCATTCTCGTTCGCCGCCTGCGCGGGCGGTGACGGTAGCCTGCCGGCTACCTCTGCCCGCTCAGCGCCTCTGGACCCCGATGCCCCCGTCCCCCCGCCGCCGCCCGCTGGGCCGCGGCCCCGGCGCCCCCGCCGCCGGTCCCCAGGCCTCCCCTGAGGCCGCCCCGGAGCCCGCCGCTGCGGATGTGGTTCCCCAGCCGTCGCACGCCGAGCCAGGACCCGCTGAGCCCACCTCCGCTGAGCCCACCTCCGCCGAGCCCGCTCCCGCCGGGCCCGGGTGTGCCGAGCCCGCTCCCGCCGAGTCAGGACCCGCTGAGCCCGCTTCCGCCGGGCCCGGGCCCGCCGAGCGCGGACCGGTTCCCGTGGAGGCATGGAGCCCGGCCACGGATGCGGGCGGGGGAGGGGAGCAGGACCGGAAGCCCGGCGACGACGGCCGCTTCACCGTGCGGCTGGCGAACTTCGAGGGGCCCTTCGACCTCCTCCTCCAGCTGATCTCCAAACACAGGCTCGACGTCACCGAGGTCGCCCTGTCGAAGGTGACCGACGAGTTCATGGCCCATATCCGGGCCATGGGCCCCGACTGGGACCTCGACCAGACCACCGAGTTCCTCGTGGTCGCCGCCACTCTGCTCGATCTCAAGGCCGCGCGCCTGCTGCCCGCAGCCGAGGTCGAGGACGAAGCGGACCTCGCCCTGCTGGAGGCGCGCGACCTGCTGTTCGCCCGGCTGCTTCAGTACCGCGCGTACAAGCAGATCGCCGAGATCTTCAGCGGCCGACTGGACGACGAGGCCCGTCGCCACCCCCGTACCGTCGGTCTGGAGCCGCACCACGCGGAGCTGCTGCCCGACGTCGTCATCAGCATCGGCCCGGAAGGCTTCGCCAGGCTCGCCGTCAAGGCCATGCAGCCCAAGCCCAGGCCGCAGGTGTATGTGGACCACATCCACGCACCGCTGGTCTCGGTGCGGGAGCAGGCCGAGGTGGTCGTCGCGCTGCTGCGGGAGCGGGGCCGGGCGACCTTCCGCGAGCTGACTGAGGACGCTGACGGAGCCACCGGCACCCTGGGCACCCTCACGGTCGTCGCCCGCTTTCTCGCCCTGCTGGAGCTCTACCGCGAGAAGGCCGTCACCCTGGAGCAGCAGGACGCGCTCGGCGAGCTCACCGTCACCTGGACCGGCGGCGACCGCGAGGCCCGCGTCACCGACGAGTTCGACCGAGCCCCCGAGAAGACCGAGAAGACCGAGAAGACCGAGGAGAACAAGCCATGAGCGGCGATCTCAGCGTCGAGGACCTCAAGCCCGCGCTCGAAGCCGTCCTCATGGTCGTCGACGAGCCCGCTGCCGAGGAGCACCTCGCCAAGGTTCTGGGGCAGCCCCGCAGGGCCGTCGCGGACGCGCTGCGCGAGCTGGCGGACGAGTACACGATCCAGCGGCGCGGCTTCGAGCTGAGGCTGGTCGCCGGGGGCTGGCGGTTCTACACCCGCCCCGAGTACGCCGACGCCGTCGAGCGCTTCGTGCTGGACGGCCAGCACGCCCGGCTCACCCAGGCCGCCCTGGAGACCCTCGCGGTCGTCGCGTACCGCCAGCCGGTCAGCCGCTCCCGGGTGTCCGCAGTCCGCGGTGTGAACTGCGACGGCGTGATGCGCACCCTCCTCCAGCGGGGGCTGGTGGAGGAGGCGGGCGCGGAACCCGAAACAGGTGCGATCCTGTACAGGACGACGAACTACTTTCTGGAGCGGATGGGCCTGCGCGGCCTGGACGAGCTCCCGGAGCTCGCGCCCTTCCTCCCGGAGGCGGAGGCGATCGAGGCCGAGACGCAGGAAGGCGTTCCGTCGTTCGATCCGGACGCTCCGGACCCGGTCGTTCCGGGTACAGACGACGACGCAGACGACAAGACGGAATTTTGATGCGAAGCAGCGGCAGGAACAGCAGCGGACGCGGTGACCACCGGGGCGCCGGTGGGGGCGCCTCCCGGCCCAAGGCCGGGGGAAAGCGGAACGAGAAGCAGCAGCGCGCCGGCCGGCCCCGTCCTGAGGAGCGCCGCTACGACGTCGGCGGTTCCGGCAGCGGCGGTTCCGGCAGTGCGTCGGAAGGTCCCAGGAAAGGCCGTGGAGCGGCCGCCCGCGGCGGCGCCAAGGGGGGGCCCAAGCAGTCGCCAGGGCAGTCCTCGCAGCGCGGCGGCCGCGGCCGCACCGCACCGGCGCGCCCGCGCGAGTACGACGCGCGGATCGAGGAGCGCAACCGCGAGCGGTACGCGAACAAGCCGCAGACCAAGACCCCGAAGACCTTCGGCGAGCAGGAGGGCGAGCGGCTGCAGAAGGTTCTCGCGCGGGCCGGCATGGGCTCGCGCCGCGCCTGCGAGGAGCTGATCGACGCCGGGCGCGTCGAGGTCAACGGCAAGATCGTCATCGAGCAGGGCGTCCGCGTGGACCCGGAGAAGGACGAGATCAAGGTCGACGGGCTGACCGTCGCCACCCAGTCGCATCTGTTCTTCGCGCTGAACAAGCCCGCGGGCGTGGTCTCCACGATGGAGGACCCGGACGGCCGCCAGTGCCTCGGCGACTACGTCACCAACCGGGAGACCAGGCTCTTCCACGTCGGACGGCTGGACACCGAGACCGAGGGCATCATCCTGCTCACCAACCACGGCGAGCTCGCCCACCGGCTGACCCACCCCCGCTACGGCGTGCAGAAGACCTACCTCGCCGCCATCCAGGGCCCCATCCCGCGCGACCTGGGCAAGCGGCTCAAGAGCGGCATCCAGCTCGAGGACGGCTACGCCCGCGCCGACAGCTTCAAGGTCGTCGAGCAGACCGGCAAGAACTACCTCGTCGAGGTGACCCTGCACGAGGGCCGCAAGCACATCGTCCGCCGCATGCTCGCCGAGGCCGGTTTCCCGGTCGACAAGCTGGTGCGCACCTCCTTCGGGCCGATCACGCTCGGCGACCAGAAGTCGGGCTGGCTGCGCAGGCTGACGAACACCGAGGTCGGCATGTTGATGAAGGAGGTCGGCCTGTAGGCCCGGCCCGACCTCCCGCAGACAGCAGCCCGCGACCGCCCGACCGGCCGCGGGCTGCTGCGTGTGCGTGCCCATGCCTTGTGCGATCCGGGGCGTCGCGAGGCGTTCATCACCCGCGGCTGGGACGACCATTCACCCGCGGCTGGGACGACTGCCTCGCCGCGCTCGACCGCCTGGCGGCGGCACTGCGCCCGCCCGAGCCGGAACTCGGCCCCTGCCTGGCCGCGGGCGACGGCTGGATCGCCGAAGAGGCCCTTGCCACCGCCTTGCTGTGTTTCCCGATGTTCCCCGAGGAGCCGCTGACGGCGCTGCGCCGGGCCGCCTGCACCCGGGGCGACTCCGACTCGATCGCCTGCCTGGCGGGCGCCTTCGCGGGAGCCCACCTGGGTGCGGACGCCTGGCCGGGTGCATGGGCGGACGGCGTAGAACACCACTCCGGCCTGATGTCGTTCGGAGCGCTCTGGGACGCTTGAGCCATGAAGGATCCTCTGGACCGGGAGTTCGGCCCCGTAGTCGACGAGCAGCCGTACCCGCTGCTCTTCGCGACCGTTTCAGGCGCGCATCTGTACGGATTCCCGTCCACGGACTCCGACGTCGACCTGCGCGGCGTGCATCTGCTGCCCGTGGAGGCGCTGCTCGGCCTGGGCGAACCCGAGGAGACCCGCACCCTCATGTGGGACGCGGACGGCCTGGAGATGGATCTGGTCACCCACGACCTGCGGAACGAGCCGGCGGTCACGCCAGCAGGATGGAGTCCCCGCTCACGGTGATCTGCTCCGGGGGCAGCGCCCGTGTCGCCGGTCCGCGGGCCACCGAGCCGTCGGCGATGCGGTACTGGCCGCCGTGGCAGGGGCAGTTGATGACGCCGTCCTCGACCCGGGTCACCGTGCAGCCCTGGTGCGTGCAGATGGCCGAGAACGCCTTGAACTCGCCCTTCACGGGCTGGGTGACGACCACCTTCTCGTCGGCGAAGATCCGGCCGCCCTCGACGGGGATGTCGGCCGTCTGGGTGAGCTCTTTACCGGCGGGCGGCAAAGAGTCCGGCGCCCCGGCGTCGGCCGGCGCCCCGGTCGGGGATTCCTGCGTGGCGGGCGGGGGCGCCGGCAGGTCCGTCTCCGTGTCGCCGCCGCCGTCGCCGCAGCCGGTCACCAGCGCGGCGGCGCCCGCCGCACCCGCCGCCAGAACCGTACGCCGCTGTGCGTCCATGGCCGTCTCCTTGCATCAGAAATCACAGGTATCGGTATGTTTCGGGCAGATGCATCCTGGCGCGCACAGAAGCCGGGGAGAAGTGACATGGCAGCGCACGGCATGCGGGGTTACCCGAGTGGCGGTGCCCTACGCCGCAGGGGACATTGGCCCGTACCAGACCCGGTACGGACTCGGCCCTGACCCGGTGCGGGCCGGCCGGCCGCCGTCCCGGGGGCCGGTCGCCTGATCCGCACGCCCGCCGCCTTGACTAGGCTGAACGGAGCATCCGCCCAGGTCGGCCTCCGCTCTTCACAAGGACATCGCCCCGTGAGAACCGCGCTCGTCATCGGAACCGGACTGATCGGCACCTCCGCCGCTCTCGCCCTCGCAGGGCGCGGCGTCGCCGTCCACCTCGTCGACCACGACCCGGAGCGCGCCCGCACCGCCGCCGCGCTCGGCGCGGGCACCGACGACCCGCCGGAGGGCCGCGTCGACCTGGCGATCGTCGCCGTGCCGCCCGCGCATGTGGCGGGCGCGCTCGCCGACGCGATGCGCGGCGGCGTCGCCCGCGGCTACCTCGACGTGGCCAGCGTCAAGGGCGGTCCGCGGCGCGAGCTGGAGGCCCTCGGCCTCGATCTGAGCGGCTACATCGGCACCCATCCCATGGCAGGCAAGGAACGTTCGGGCCCGCTCGCTGCGACCGCCGACCTCTTCGAGGGCCGCCCGTGGGTGCTCACGCCCACCCGGGAGACCGACACCGAGGTCCTCAACCTCGCGCTCGAGGTCGTCGCGCTGTGCCGGGCCGTCCCCGTCGTCATGGACGCCGATGCCCACGACCGGGCCGTCGCCCTGGTCTCCCACACCCCCCAGCTGATCTCCTCCATGGTCGCGGCACGGCTCGAGGAGGCGGACGACACCGCCGTACGGCTCTGCGGCCAGGGCATCCGCGACGTCACCCGGATCGCCGCCTCGGACCCCCGCATGTGGGTCGAGATCCTGACCGCGAATCCGGGCCCTGTGGCCGATGTGCTGGCAGGCGTCGCGGCCGACCTGGGGGAAACGGTGCAGGCGCTGCGCGCTCTGCAGTCCTCGGACGAGTCCAAGCGGCAGGGCGGCGCGGAGGGCATCGAGGACGTGCTCCGGCGGGGCAACGCGGGGCGCAGCCGGGTGCCGGGCAAGCACGGTGCGGCCCCGACGTCGTACGAGGTCGTCGCGGTCCTCATCAGCGACCAGCCCGGCGAACTGGCCCGCATCTTCGCCGACGCGGGCCGGGCGGGCGTCAACGTCGAGGACGTCCGCATCGAGCACGCGACGGGGCAGCAGGCGGGCCTGGTCCAGCTCATGGTGGAGCCGGCAGCAGCCCCCGTCCTCACCGCCGCGCTCCGGGAGAGGGGCTGGTCCATCCGGCAGTAGCGGCCCGCGGGGGCATTCCCCCATCGCCCTTTCCGCAGCCGGGGCGCTCCCCCGGCCGCCCGGTGCCTCATAAGCCGGCGGGGCTTGGTGGGGCGCGGGGCGCCCGGTCAAGGGCCGGGGGAGGCCTGCACCCCCCGGGGCCGCAGGGGGATGCCGGGCCGGGGCCCTCGGCGGTAACGAGGGCGTCGGGCGAGACAGTAACCTGTACGGGTCACTCGGCACAGTGACACTCCCCCTCTCGCCCTGTGAACCAGGAAGGTGTCCGACACCGTGGAAACCGTCGCCCGGACCTCCCCGGCAGCCGTGATCGTCGCCATCGATGGCCCCTCCGGCACGGGCAAGTCGAGCACGTCCAAGGCCGTCGCCGCCGCCCTGGGGCTCAGCTACCTGGACACCGGCGCCCAGTACCGGGCGATCACCTGGTGGATGCTCGGCAACGGCGTCGACGTCGACGACCCCGCCGCCGTGGCCACCGCCGCCGCCAAGCCCGTGATCGTCTCCGGGACCGACCCGGCCGCTCCGACGATCACCGTCGACGGCGTGGACGCCTCCGGCCCCATCCGCACCCAGGAGGTCACCGCCGGGGTCAGCGCAGTCTCCGCGGTGCCCGAGGTACGCACGATCATCACCGAGCTGCAGCGCTCCATCGCGGCCTCAGCCGAGAAGGGCATCGTCGTCGAGGGCCGGGACATCGGCACGACCGTCCTCCCCGACGCCGATCTGAAGATCTTCCTCACCGCCTCGCCCGAGGCCCGCGCCGCCCGCCGCAGCGGCGAGCTCAAGGGCGTCGACGCGGCCACCACGAGGGAGGCCCTGATCAAGCGGGACACCGCCGACTCCAACCGGAAGGCCTCCCCGCTCGCCAAGGCGGCCGACGCGGTCGAGGTGGACACCACCGAGCTGACGCTGCCGCAGGTCATCGAGTGCGTCGTCACCCTCGTCGAGGAGAAGCGGGCAGCCAAGTGACCCCTTCCGCAGCTGCGTCCGCGCCCTCCCGCCGGGGCGCGGAGGCCGGCCGGCGCATCGGCGTCGGGCTGATGTACGGCCTGTGGCGGCCCCGCGTCCTGGGCGCGTGGCGCGTTCCGGCAAGCGGCCCGGTGATCCTCGCGGTCAACCACGCGCACAACATCGACGGCCCGATGCTGATGGGCACCGCGCCGCGGCCCGTGCACTTCCTGATCAAGAAGGAGGCGTTCGTCGGACCCCTCGGCCCGTTCCTGCGCGGAATCGGCCAGCTGGAGGTGGACCGTACGAGCACCGACCGAACCGCCGTCACCCGCGCCCTCGAGGTCCTGGAGAACGGCGGGGCGCTCGGCATCTTCCCCGAGGGCACCCGGGGCGAGGGAGACTTCGCCTCGCTGCGCGGGGGGCTGGCCTACTTCGCCCTGCGCAGCGGTGCGCCCATCGTTCCCGTCGCAGTGCTGGGCAGTACCGAGAGGCAGGGACGGCTGATACCGGCGCTGCCCCCGCTGCGCAGCCGAGTCGACGTCGTCTTCGGCGACCCGTTCGTCGCGGGCGACGGCAGCGGCCGCCGTACGCGCACGGCGCTGGACGACGCCACCGTGGGCATTCAGAAGCGGCTCGCCGCCCACCTGGAAAACGCCAGGCGGCTCACCGGCCGCTAGGCGAGACTTGAGTCTTGAGCGATGGACCGGACGGTCCGTCGACGACGTCAGAACGAGGAACGGACTTCATGAACGAGCAGAGCGACCAGCACGACCACGGGGCGCTCGGCGACGCCGAGTACACGGAGTTCATGGAGCTCGCCGCCGAGGAGGGCTTCGACCTCGAGGAGGTCGAGGGCGCGATCGAGGCGGCCGGGCACGGCCCGCTTCCCGTCCTGGCCGTCGTGGGACGCCCCAACGTCGGCAAGTCGACCCTGGTCAACCGGATCATCGGCCGGCGTGAGGCCGTGGTCGAGGACAAGCCGGGTGTGACCCGCGACCGGGTCACCTATGAGGCCGAGTGGTCGGGCCGCCGCTTCAAGGTCGTCGACACCGGCGGCTGGGAGCAGGACGTCCTCGGCATCGACGCCTCCGTCGCGGCCCAGGCGGAGTACGCCATTGAGGCCGCCGACGCCGTCGTCTTCGTCGTCGACGCCACCGTCGGCGCGACCGACACCGACGAGGCCGTCGTCAAACTGCTGCGCCGCGCGGGCAAGCCGGTCGTCCTCGCCGCCAACAAGGTGGACGGCCCGTCGGGCGAGGCGGACGCGGCGACGCTGTGGTCCCTGGGACTCGGCGAGCCGTTCCCGGTCTCCGCCCTGCACGGCCGCGGCACCGGCGACCTCCTCGACGAGGTCCTCAAGGCGCTGCCCGACGCCCCGGCGCAGACCTTCGGCGCCGCGCCGGGCGGCCCGCGCCGCATCGCGCTGATCGGCCGGCCCAACGTCGGCAAGTCGTCCCTTCTCAACAAGGTGGCGGGCGAGGAGCGCGTCGTCGTCAACGAACTTGCCGGCACCACCCGCGACCCGGTCGACGAACTCGTCGAACTCGGCGGCGTCAGCTGGAAGTTCGTGGACACCGCGGGCATCCGCCGCCGTGTCCATCTTCAGGAGGGCGCGGACTACTACGCCTCCCTGCGCACCGCGGCCGCCGTCGAGAAGGCAGAGGTCGCCGTCGTCCTGATCGACGCCAGCGAGTCGATCAGCGTCCAGGACCAGCGGATCATCACCATGGCGGTCGAGGCGGGCCGCGCCATGGTCATCGCCTACAACAAGTGGGACACGCTGGACGAGGAGCGCCGCTACTACCTGGAGCGGGAGATCGAGACGGAGCTCGGCCAGATCTCCTGGGCCCCCCGGGTCAATGTGTCGGCGCGTACGGGCCGCCATATGGAGAAGCTCGTACCGGCCGTCGAGACGGCGCTCGCGGGCTGGGAGACCCGGGTTCCGACCGGCCGGCTGAACGCCTTCCTCGGCGAGCTGGTGTCCGCCCATCCGCACCCCATCCGCGGCGGCAAGCAGCCCCGCATCCTCTTCGGCACCCAGGCCGGCAGCAAGCCCCCGCGGTTCGTGCTGTTCGCGTCCGGCTTCCTGGAGCACGGCTACCGGCGCTTCGTGGAGCGGCGGCTGCGCGAGGAGTTCGGCTTTGAGGGCACGCCGATCCATATCTCGGTGCGTGTACGCGAGAAGCGCGGCCGCAAGAAGTAGGTCCCCTCGTAGGCCCCGCGGGCCAGGACGAGCCCCTGCCCGCGAAAGAGGGCGCTGCCCCGGAGACTGAGGGCGCTGCCCGGAGACAGAGTGCGCTGCCCCGGAACCGTGCCGAACGGGCCCGGTCCGGGGCAGCGCCCTGCCGTCACACGCCTCTGCGCGGGGCCGGCGGAAGGGTCGCCAGCCGCCCGCCGGGATACGGTCGCCAGCCCGCCCCCGCCGCCATCCCCGGCGCTGCCTCCGATGCCATCCCCAGAGGGCCGAAGCCCTTGAAGCCGAGGTCCTCTTCACCGCTCCGGTCGCCCGGCAGCGCCCGGAACGCCCGGCGGTACTCGGAGCAGAGCGCGTCGTAGATCGGCGTGGTGGAGTGGCCCGCCCTGGTGTCGCGCGCGGGACGCATCGACGGGATGGGGGTGGGGTACGGCTGGCGGAAGGGCTCGTATGCGTGCACGCCTGTGCAACGACAAGGCCGTTCGGACGGATGCGGGCTGCGCCGAGCTGAATTCGTCCGGGCGATCCGCCCGGCGCCCGGTCCAGTCAGGACGAGGTGCCCGCGAGCGGCATCGCAGCGGCCACCAGCACACCGCCCGCCGCGGCCTTGTCCAGGGCGTCGCGCAGCAGGTCCTCACGCGGCTGCTGGCCGATCGAGCCGACCGGTGCGGCGTAGACCAGAACCGTCTGCGTCTTGTTCACGGCCGTGCGCCAGCCCTCGGTGACCTGGAGCGGCTGGTGGGCCTGCCACCAGGCGACCGGGCTGCCGCCGCCCGTGCCGGGCTGCAGCACGGCGTGCAGCTGCCCCATGGCGATCAGCACCGACCAGCCCGGCAGGGCGTCCGGCATCTTGTCCATGTCGGTGACCGGGTGGAAGCCCTGCTCGATGAGGAGCGGCAGGAACTCGTCTCCGTTCTCCCCGTTCGAGCCGGGGCGGGCGATCGGCGCGGTCGGCTCCACGACGAGAGCCGGGTGCACCTCGCCGTCGATCAGAACGAGGCCGCTGGTGATGCCGAGCACGGCCTGGTCGGGGGCGGCGTCCGCGGCGGCGGCCGCCGCCGCGTTCGGGTCGCTGCCCGTGATGGACCGGACCGCGCCCTGGAGCTGGTCCTCGGCGACCTTCACGACCTGGGAGGGAATGCACTTGGCGTGGGCGAAGGCGAGGACGGCGGTCTCTTCGCCGACGAACAGCACCGTGCTGGTGCGTTCCTGCTCGGTGTCGCCCGGGGTGCGGCAGGAGGTGCAGTCATAGCTGCCGGGGGCGTTGTCGCCGGCGAGCAGCCGGTCGGCTTCTTCGTCGCCGATTTCGGCGCGTACGTCCTCGCTGACGTCGAGCATGCGGGGCACGGGTTGCTCCTCGGACTTGGTGGACTGGACGGATGTCATGGCAACGCCGGGCACGGCCCGGCTCATAAACAGCTCAACGGGTCTGCTGGTGCCCAAGTCACGCGTGGAGCGGAACGGAATCAATAGGCCGACCGGGTGAGCCAGCGGAGTGCGGGCGCGCGGCGGCGCGGCGGGGGGACCGGGAGCCGCCTAGCGTGGCCCGGTGAAGAAGTGCCGTTCTGTACACGGCGGGTTGATCCCGCTGCCCGCACCGCGTGTGCCGGCCGTGCTGACGGCGCTGCTCCTGCCGTTGTCGACGGCGGGGGCGCGGGCGGCGTCGGCCCCGCCGCCGCCCGCGCCCGGCAGCCCTACGCGGCGAACCGGGAGGCGGCCGGCCCCGATCCGGACCGCATCGAACCCCGCCTGATGCTCAGTCTTCCGACGGGACCTCCGATGCCTCCCCGCTGAACGCGATGACGCCGCGGCGCAGTTCATGGACCAGGACCGGGCGGGGGCCCGCCCCGCCCAGCCCGGGCGGGAGCCGCTGCTCGGCGACGACGACGGCCGCGTCGAGCGCCCGCAGCAGCTCGTAGGTACGGGCCGCGACAGGGGGCGACATGCCCTGAGCGGGTTCGTCGAGGAGCACCACGCGGGCGGGCGTGAGCAGCGCCCGGGAGAGCGCGAGCATCCGCTGCTCGCCCCCGGAGAGCGTGCCCGCACGCCGCGCCAGCAGCGGGCGCAGTGCGGGATAGGCGTCGAGGGCCGCGGTGAAGTCGCCGTCCGGCGAGGCGAGCTGCAGATTCTCGGCGACGGTGAGCGTCCCGTACACCGCCCGGCTGTCCGGTACGAAGCACAGGCCTAGGCGGGCCCGCTGGTGGGCGTGGAGCCGGGTGACGTCGCCGCCGCGCCACAGGACCCGCCCGGAGGACAGCCGCGCCGTTCCGGCGAGGGCGCGGAGGGCGGTCGTGCGGCCGGCGCCGTTGCGGCCCAGCAGTACGGTCAGGGTGCCGGCGGGGACGGGCAGCGACACGCCGTGCAGGGCTTCGAGAGGGCCGTAGGCGACGTGTGCGCGGCGCAGTTCGATCTCGATGGTCATCGTACGATCCGCCCCGCCTCCATGACGTGCACCGTGTCCGCGACACGCGCGACGAGGTCCAGGTCGTGCTCGACGATCAGAACGGCCGTGCCGTCCGCGGCGAGCGCCATGAGGATGCGGGCCAGCGCCTCGGCCTCCGCCGCGTCGAGCCCGGCCGTCGGCTCGTCCAGCAGCAGCGTGTGCGGCCGGCCGGCGAGCGCCCGCCCCAACTCGACCCGGCGCAGCGCGCCGGTGGACAGCCCGGCGGCGATCCGGTCCCGGATGGGCCCGTCGAGTTCGAGGAGCCGCAGCACGGGCTCCACGGCGGCCGGGTCGCGCCGTCGGCGCCGCTGCTGTTCGGCCCCGATGCGGACGTTCTCCTCGACGGTGAGGGAGGGGAAGACGGCGAGTTGCTGGAAGGTCCGGGCGATCCCCAGCCGCGTGCGGGCGTGCGCGGAGCGGCGCGTGATGTCGGCGCCGTCGAGCTCGACGCGTCCGGCGTCCGGCCGCAGCGTCCCGCAGAGACAGTGGAACAGGGTGCTCTTCCCGGCCCCGTTGGCGCCGACGAGAGCGGTCACCTGACCGGAGGCGACACTGAGATCGACGCCGTCGAGGGCGGTGAAATCCTCGTACCGCAGCCGTACGTCCCGCGCGACGAGCCGATGCGACGCCGGTGGTCGGCCTGCGGCCTCCCCGGGTGCCCGGCGGTTCCCTCCCCCGCCCCGCCCAGCCCCGAGACCGGGTGCGAGCACCCGGACCCCTCGAGGGGGGAGAGGCAAGCGGAATCGGCGGCTGCGCTCTGCAGCGGCGGGGGCCGGTCGTTCGCCTGAGCCGCTCCGGAAGCGGAGGCGTCTCCCGCCGGCGGATGCGCGACCCCGCGGAGCCGCTTCCTGCGGGGGCCGGGCCCGGCGGGGCGGGGCCGGCTCACCTCCCCTCGCGGGCCGCAGCCGGCGCATCGTCCGGCGGCGCGGCGACGCCGCCGTCCCCGGGGCGCCGGACGGCAGCCCCGAGCCCCCCTTCCCCCGAGGGGGGTCTGCGCGGGGCTCGCCCCCGGTTTCCGGAATGGGCGTCAGGCCACCGGGGGGCGGGGGGCGCAGACGGCGGAGGGCGCCGGGCAGGCCCTCGGGCAGGCGGCCGATCAGGACCGCCAGGAAGCCGACCGCCGCCGCGGCCAGCCCTCCGCGCGGTCCCGCGTCCAGCCCCACCAGCAGCACCGCCGCGGCCAGCGGCGCCAGCAGTCCGTCCGCGCCCAGCACCATGACCGCCGCGAACCAGAGCAGGCTGCGCACCGGGTCGAACGCCTCCGGATCAAAGGCCCGCACCCCCATCGCCAGCAGCCCCCCGCCCAGCGCCGCCAGCGCCGCACCCGTGACAAAGGCGAACAGCTTCAGCGCGGACACCGGCACCCCGGCGCCCTCCGCCCCCGCCTCGTGGTCGCGCATGGCCGCGAGCGCCCTGCCCGTGCGGCCCCGCCGCAGCGCGCCCACGGCCAGCAGCGCACATGCCAGGACGCCCAGTTCCAGCATGTAGTAGCGGCGGTCGTCGGCGAACCCCTCGGGCCTGGTGAGCCGCAGACCCGCCGTCGCATACGGCTGTACGAACACAAAGCGGCTCACCGCCACCCCGACCGCCAGCGTCGCCAGCGCCAGCGCGAGTCCGCGCCGGCCGATCGCCGGCCAGCCGGTCAGCAGCCCCAAAGGGGCGGTCAGCAGCACCGCCGTCAGCAGGGCGAGCAGCTCCGGCAGCGCGGGGAACTCCGGGAAGCGCCCGGTCGCCAGCAGCGCCGTGAACAGCGCGCCGAGCCCCGCGTACGCCGCCTGCCCCAGGGAGATCTGCCCGCCGCGCCCGGTCACCACGGTCAGCGAGAGCAGGATGACGGCCAGCGCCGGGACCTGCACCGCGGTGTGCAGGTCCCGGCCCGCGAAGCCGAGCGGCAGCAGGAACAGGATGGCCGCGACCAGCCAGACCCCCGGCGGCACGCGCACCGCGGGGGCCGCCGGGGGGGCGGGGGAGGCGCCCGCGCCCACGCCCGGCAGCACCAGCGCCGCGATCAGCAGCGCCACCGCGAACAGATTCGCGCCCACCGCCTGGAGCAGCGGCTCCCCCCAGCCTCTCGGATGCAGCCGGGTGAGCTGGGCCTGCGCCACCCCGATCGCCAGGGCCGCGCCCACCGCGACGGGCAGGCTCCGCATCCGTGCGATCACGGCGACCGCGATGACCTCCACGACCAGCAGCGGCAGTCCGTACGGATCGAGGCGTACGAACGGCGCCAGCAGCACCCCCGTCAGCCCTGCCGTGAACGATCCGAACGCCCAGCCGGCCGCGGCCACCCGGTCCGCGTCGATGCCGCCGAGCACCGCCAGCGGCCGGTTGTCGACGACGGCGCGCAGCTCTCGGCCGAACCGGGTCCACCGGGTCACCGACGCCACCAGGACGGCCAGCAGCACCGCGGCGGTGAGCTGCGTCCACGGGTTGTCCGGAAGCAGCTCCGGCGCGTCCGCCCGGGCGCCTTCGCCCCACACCGCCGCCGCGCCGCCGACCAGCAGGACGAACACCCCGATAGAGGCCACCAGCGACCGGGCCGGGTCCACGCCGAGGACCGACAGCGGGCGGAACACCAGCCTCTCCAGCAGCAGTCCGATGCCCGGCGCGACCACGCCCAGCGTCACGGCCGCGGCCAGCGGCAGCGGCCAGTCCCACTCCACCGCGAGCTGGAGCAGCACATAGGCGCAGACCATCGCAATCGCGCCGTGGGCGAGGTTGAGCACCCCCGTCGCCCGGTAGGTGACGATCAGTCCGATGCCGGTGAGCGCCGCCGCGCTGCCCACGGCGAGCCCGGCCAGGGTGAGGTCATAGGTCAGGGATGCCACGGGCCGTCAGATCCGCGGCTCGCACACCGGGCAGGGGTCCAGCTTGCGGTCGCCCGCCGGGACGGCCTGCTCCTTGCCCGTGACCAGCGGGCAGTCGGGCCGGTGTGCCAGTGTGCCGCCGGGCACGCACACCGGCGGCTCATCCGAGGACGGCTTCGCGGCGGACGCGTCCAGGGCCGGCTCCGGCTTCTCCGCGGCGGCGGGGGAACCGGGGCCGGCCCGCGCGAGCAGCGCCGCGCCGACCGTCAGCACCGCGGCCGCCACCAGCAGCGCCGCTCCGGGGATCGTGGAGGACGCCAGATAGGGGATCTGCTGTTCGGCGTAACGTTCGCCCGACGCCCCGTACCAGCCGATGACACAGAGCACAGCCCCGGAAGCGGCCGTGGCCAGCCCGCCCCACCACAGCAGTCGGGACATCGGCATCGGCAGGGCCTTTCGGGCTTAAGGAGGGAACCGATGGAGCGGTACGTCCATTTCTTGCACTATGCCCTGAACGGGCACACGCTGGAAGCCGACGACAACGGAGGGTGATCCAGATGGTTCGCATCAGGCGTCCCCGGACTGTGGCATGGGCGGCTGCCGCGGTCCTTGTGCTCACACCCCTTGCCGCCGGGTGCGGAGACGGAGACGACAGCGAGCCGACCGCCACGCCGACGGCCACGGGCACCACCCCGGACGGCGCCGCCAGCCCCGGCGGTGAGCAGCCGGCCGACCCGGACGAGGCCAGGGCGGAGGTCGAGGAGAACTGGACGCTGTTCTTCGCACCCGACACCCCCGTCGACGAACGGGTCGCGGTGCTGGAGGACGGCGACGACCTGGGCCCCGTGCTTGCCGTGCTCGCCGAGGACCCGAACGCCGGGAACACCTCCGCCGACGTCACCGACGTGACGTTCACCTCGGCCACCGAGGCCACCGTCACCTACGACCTGAAGTCCGGCGACACGGTGCTGCTGCCCGACTCCACCGGCAAAGCCGTCCTCCAGGACGAGACCTGGAAGGTGTCGAAGAGCACCCTCTGCGGCCTCGCCGAGCAGAGCGCCGCCGGTGCGACGGCACTGCCGGGCTGCTGAAGCCCTGCTCCTCGCGACCGTCCTGACGGCGCTCGCCGCCTGCGGCACCCGGCTGCCCGAAGGCGCCTTCGAACGCCCCGAGGCCGCGGACGGCGTGCCCATACGCGTCGGTGTGATCGCCAGTGCCACCAGTCCGGCCGGCGGCGGGGTGTTCACCGGTCCCGGCGAAGGGGCCGCCGCCTACTTCGAGGCGCTCAACGCGGAAGGCGGCATCAACGGCAGGCCCGTCGAGGCCGTCTTCTGCGACGACGGCGGCAGCGGCGTCGGCAACAACGAGTGCGTGACCCGCCTGATCGACGAGGAGGAGGTCTTCGTCCTCGTCGCCACCACCGCCCTCAACTACGCCGGCGCGCCACGCGTCTCCGCGGCGGGCGTCCCCGACATCGGCGGACAGCCCATCGGCACCGCCTACGACACCTATCCGCATCTGTACGAGATCTACGGCAGCGCAGCCCCTCGGGACGGCGGCCGGCCCGGCTGGGACGGCGTCCTGGTCGCCGGCACGGAGGTCTACCGCTACTTCGAACGCGAGGAGGGCGCGCGGACCGCGGCCGTCGTCTCGTACAACCAGGCGGCGTCCGCCGCCTATGCGCGGCAGGTCGTGGAAGGGCTGCGGGCCGAGGGGTACCGGGTCGTCCCCGAGCAGGTCGACTTCGCCCTGCCCAACTTCCGCGCGGTCGCCGCCGATATGCGGGACCAGGGCGTGGACATCGTCTTCGACGCCTTGGACACCCATGGCAACGCGCGGCTGTGCGAGGCGATGGAGGACCTCGGCGTCGAGGTCGCCGCCAAGGTCACCAACGTCCAGAACTGGAACTCGTCGGTGCCCGACGACTACCGCGACGCGCCCGGCTGCCGCAACGCCCTGTGGGTGACCGGCTCGAGCCGCAACTACGAGGACGTCGGCCACAAGGCCGTCAAGGAGTTCCGTGACGCGATGGCGCAGCAGGGCAGGGACGAGGAGCTGTCCCAGTGGCAGCTCGAAGGCTGGGCGGCCGCCATGTGGTTCGCCGACGCGGCCCGCTCCTGTGACGGGGAACTGACCCGCTCCTGCGTCGAGGAGTTCATCAACCGCCCCGAGCCGTACACCGCGAGCGGACTGCTGCTCCCCGTCGTCTTCGAGGAGCTGCCGGAGCCTCCCAGGACGTCCCGCACCTGTCTGTCCGTCGCCCGCTGGCAGGACCGCGAGGGCTGGGTCTCCCAGGGCGAGATGACGGAGAACTGCTTCACCGTCCCCCAACTGCCGTACCGCCCCTGAATGCCGAAGGGCGGTGAACGTCACGTAGAGTCGAACAGCCGTACAACACTGACCACGGGGGACACGGCGTTCGCATGCGTATTTCGTTTCTGCTCCACAATGCGTACGGCATAGGCGGGACGATCCGTTCGACGTTCAACCTCGCCGGCGTCCTCGCCGAACGGCACGACGTCGAGATCGTGTCCGTCTTCCGCCACCGCGACCGGCCCGCGATGGGCGCACCCGAGGGCGTGGCCCTGAAGCATCTGGTGGATCTGCGGAAGCAGAGCCCCGGCTACGACGGCGACCATCCCGACTGTCGGCGTCCCGCGCGGATCTTTCCGCGAGGCGACGGCCGCCACCCGCAGTACAGCCGTCTCACCGACTCCCGCATAGCCGCCCATCTGGCCGCTCTGGAAGCCGATGTGGTGGTCGGCACCCGGCCCGGGCTCAATGTCCACATCGCCCGGCAGGCCCGGCGCGGCCAGATCCGCATCGGTCAGGAACACCTCAGCCTTGACGGCCACGGCCACCGGCTGCGCCGGGAGATCGGCCACCGCTACCGGGCCATGGACGCCGTCACCACCGTCACCGAGGCCGACGCCCGCGCCTACCGCGAGCGGCTGAGGCTGCCAGGAGTGCGGATCGAGGCCGTGCCCAACAGCGTGCCGACTCCGTCCGTGACGCCCGCCGACGGCTCGGCCAAGTGGGTCGTGGCGGCCGGCCGGCTGACCCGCGTCAAGCGGTACGACCTGCTCATCGAGGCCTTCGCCAAGGTCGTCGCGGCACGCCCGGACTGGCGGCTGCGGATCTACGGCGGCGGGGACGCCATCAGCAGCGAGACGAGCGCCCTGGCCGCCCTGGTCAAGGAGCGCGGGCTGGCGGACCATGTCTTCCTGATGGGCGTGGCCGACCCGCTGGACCCGGAGTGGGTCAAGGGGTCGATCGCGGCGGTCACCTCCAGCCGGGAGTCCTTCGGCATGACGGTCGTCGAGGCGATGCGCTGCGGCCTCCCCGTGGTGTCCACCGACTGCCCGCACGGACCACGGGAGATCATCGAGGACGGGGTCGACGGACGGCTGGTCCCGGTCGGCGACGCGGACGCCGTCGCGGCCGCGCTGCTGGAGCTCATCGGGGACGACGCGCTGCGGCAGCGCGCCGGGCGGGCGGCACTGGCCGCCTCGGCACGCTTCGACCCCGCGCGGATCGCGGAGCGGCATGAGGCGCTCTTCGCCGAACTGGTCGCACGGGGCGAGGGAGCGCGTCCGGCCGGCGTCGTCCGGGAGGCGGTGCACCGGGCTGCGGGAGCCGTGTACGACGGAGGGTACGAGCTGCTCCGTACCGCCGTACGCAGGCTCCGGAGCATCAGGAAGCGGGTGTCCGGGGCCCGCTGACGCCGTTGCCGGCCCCGGCGACGTCACATGCGGGCGTCTTGCGGACCACACCCGTCCGCAAGGCGTGCGTGCTGATCGAGCTGGCGGGCGTCTGCCGGGACGGCGAGCGGCTACGCCGCCCGGGCGACCGTGCGTCTGCACACCTCCGCAGAGCAGGCGGCCCGGAGCACCTGGCCGTCCGACGGAGTCGTGGAGACGGTCGACGAGCGGGCGTCTCTGCTGCGCACGAGGGCGGCGAACCTGGATGTGCTGGTCGTCCATGTGATGCTGACGGGGGTGGACTGCGAGGTGATCGAGCCGCAGGAGCTGACCGACCACATCAGGGCCGTTCGCGACCGCCTGTCCCGGGCGCTGGATCCGGACCGGGCGGCGACGGCAGCACCGGGGGCTGAGTCGGCTCCCGTGTGAAGTACGGATGGTGCAGATCGAAGGCGGGGGACTCGGAGCGGATGCGCGGCAGCGTGGTGAAGTTGTGGCGCGGCGGGGGACAGGACGTGGCCCACTCCAGCGACCGCCCGAACCCCCAGGGGTCGTCCATCTCCACCTTCTTCCCATATCGGGACGTCTTCCAGACGTTGTAGAGGAACGGCAGCGTGGAGAGGCCCAGCAGGAACGAGCCGATGGTGGACACGGTGTTGAGGGCCGTGAAGCCGTCCGCCGCCAGATAGTCGGCGTAGCGGCGGGGCATGCCCTCAGCGCCCAGCCAGTGGTGCACCAGAAAGGTGGTGTGGAAGCCCACGAAGAGCGTCCAGAAGTGGACCTTGCCGAGCCGTTCGTCGAGCATCTTGCCGGTGAATTTGGGCCACCAGAAGTAGAAGCCGGCGAACATCGCGAAGACGACTGTGCCGAAGACGACGTAGTGGAAGTGCCCCACCACGAAGTACGAGTCGGTGACATGGAAGTCCAGCGGCGGAGAGGCCAGCAGGACCCCGGTCAGCCCGCCGAAGAGGAACGACACCAGGAAGCCGACCGCCCACAGCATCGGGGTCTCGAAGGAGAGCGAGCCCTTGAGCATCGTCCCCGTCCAGTTGAAGAACTTCACCCCGGTCGGAACGGCGATCAGGAAGGACATGAAGGAGAAGAAGGGCAGCAGCACCGCGCCGGTGGCGAACATGTGGTGTGCCCACACCACGACCGACAGTCCGGTGATGGCCATCGTCGCCGCGATCAGAGTGAGATAGCCGAAGATCGGCTTCCGGGAGAAGACCGGGATGATCTCCGTGATGATCCCGAAGAACGGCAGCGCGATGATGTAGACCTCGGGATGGCCGAAGAACCAGAACAGATGCTGCCACAGCAGCGCGCCGCCGGACTCCGGCTGGAAGACCACGGAACCGAAGCGCCGGTCCGCCTCCAGGACCAGCAGGGCCGCGGCGAGCACCGGGAAGGCGATCAGCACCAGGATCGTGGTGAACAGAACGTTCCAGGTGAAGATGGGCATACGGAACATCGTCATACCGGGTGCGCGCATGCCGATGATGGTGGCGAGGAAGTTCACCGAGCCGAGGATCGTGCCGAAGCCGGAGAATGCCAGGCCCATGATCCACAGATCGGCTCCGATGCCGGGGGAGCGCTCCAGGGAGTTCAGCGGGGCGTAGGCGAACCAGCCGAAGCTCGCGGGGCCGGAGGGGACCAGCAGCGAGGCGAGCACGATCAGCCCGCCGAAGAGGAACAGCCAGTACGAGAACATGTTCAGCCGCGGGAAGGCGACGTCGGGGGAGCCGATCTGCAGCGGCACCAGCTCGTTGGCGAAGCCCGCGAACGTGGGGGTCGCGAAGAGCAGCAGCATGATCGTGCCGTGCAGCGTGAAAGCCTGGTTGAACTGGTCGTTGCTCATCAACTGCAGGCCGGGGCGCGCCAGCTCGGCGCGCATCATCAGGGCCATCAGTCCGGCGACGAGGAAGAAGACGAACGACGTGATCAGGTAGAGGTGCCCGATCTTCTTGTGGTCGGTCGTGGTGAGCCAGTCCACCAGCACCCTGCCCGGACGGCGCTCGCGCACCCGCTCCGGCTGCCCGGCCGCTCTGGTCTCCGTGCCCATCGCTGCCCCTCGCTGTCCGCGGCTCGGCATCGGCTCGGCATCGGCTCGGCGTCCGAGTCGACCGGCTCGGCATCGGCTGGCATCGGCCCGGGAACCGTGTCGGCCCGGGCCATGATGCTAGCCCTGGAGGGGGCCGCGACAGAGGGCGTACGCGCCGTGCGGGTCACCCGGCCGGGTGATGCGGCAAACGGCGCTGGAGATGTAAGGGAATCGTGAAATGTCGATGGCTCTTCAATTCCTTCGGCCGTCGTGCCGAGGGCAATTCGGCGGGAGAATTGAGCCGCGCTGGGAGCCCCTGTCGAATTACCGTACAAACGGGTCGGGGGTGCTCGTTCGTGTGACGATCCGCAACGCAGACGCACGTCGATAAGCTGTGACAAAAGTGTGACCGGTGAGGTACGTGAGACGACTGAAGTGGTGCTGCGTCCCCGCTTCCGTCACCGTCCGCACCCGCCTACCGTGGGTCGCATGGCACCCACACCGACTCCACCCGCCCAGCCCGACGACACCCCTGCGTCGTATGTCGGCCTTGACGCCGACGAAGCCGAGCGGCGGGCCAGGGTGCGCGGTTGGAGCACCGTCAGAGCTCTGCCGCCTGGCTCGATCATCACCCTGGAGTATCTCGCCGGGCGGCTGAACTTCGAAGTCGAGGGCGGCAGGGTGATCCGCTGCTGGCCCGGCTGACCGGGCCGCTTCCCCCGCGTTCGCCGTACAGATCAAGTGCATGCACCAGAGGGTGCGTCAGAACGTGCGCAGGACGTGCGCAGAGCGTGCGCAGGACGTGCGCAGAGCGTGCGCAGAGCGTGCGCAGGACGTGCGCAGGACGTGCGCCCAGGGAACGGCGTAGGCCCCGGCACAGACCAGGATGCTGTTGGTTAATTCGGGGCCTGGCGTGACGTCGGCCTTCAAGACCTGGTTGTGGTCTTGAAGGCCGACGTTGTCGTATGGGGTGGGTGCGGATGTCGATGCAGCCGAAGGGGTCTGGGGAGATCCCGGCGGAGACGGTACGGGTGGCTCGGGCCGCGTTCCCGAAGGGGAGCCTGGCGATCCGGGTCCGGGATGAGCTGGGACCGTTGT
>NZ_JARWBG010000005.1:0-280352 GCF_029846775.1 Streptomyces chengmaiensis | reverse complement strand
CGCCAGCCACCAGGTCATCATGAACGGCCCCAGTTACCGACCGAACAAGCGGCCGAAGGGCCCCATCGACCCGAAGGACCCCACGGTCAAGTGACCGCCCCTCGCCCCAGGGGGTGGGGAATTACGTGACCACACCCCTGGGGAATTACGCGATCGTCGACAGCTCGCGCGCCGTGTCGAAGCCGGCGAGGCCAGCGAGGAGTGGTTCAACCGGCACGGATCGGAGCAGATCCGAGAGATCCCCGACCACTGGTCCGCCGACTATCGCGCCCTCGTCCAGAAGCGCATCGACGCCATCGAGTCCAACCGAGCCATCGGCATGGTCGAGCGCCCCGAGTACAAGAGGCGTTGGGCGACCGAGGGTTGGGCCGCGATGCGGCAGAAGGCGTTGAGGACCTGGCTGCTCGACCGGATCGAGGATCGTGCGTATTGGTTTGACGCGAACGGCAACCCGACCGTCATCACTCTCGGCCGCCTCGCTGAAGCGCTCTCCGCGGACGAGGACTTCACGTCTGTTGCCGATCTCTACGCCCCCCAGCAGGATCTCGCTAAGACGGTCCGTGAGCTGCTGTCAGAGGAGCATGTGCCGTTCGTTGCCGCGCTCCGCTACAAGCCCGCCGCGCTGAAGAAGCGGGCGGACTGGGAGCACGTGTGGGACCTCCAGCGCGAGGAGGACGCCGCGCCGGACGAGCTTGCCAAGCGGAAGGTACGTGAGCGGACGCCCGTGCCGCCGAAGTACACCGCGGCAGACTTCCTGAAGCCGAGTTACTGGCGTGCGCGCGGCAAGCTCGATGTACCCAAGGAGCGGTTCGTGTCGTACGGCACGGCCAACGCACAGTCGCCAGACCTGTACGGGTGGGCTGGCTGGGACCACTTGGAGCAGGCCCTCGCGCTCGCCTCCCACATCCAGCAGGCTGGGCTCGGCGAGGACGACCTCGTGCCATACCTGGCCGGGCTGCTTGAGCTGCAGCCGTGGCTGGAGCAGTGGCATGGCGAGTACGACCCGGAGTTCGGTGCATCGCCGGCCGCCGAGATTTTGGCATTCCGGCAACAGAAGCAGGGCGAGCTCGGGCTGACCGACGACGCTCTGCGGGCCTGGCGCCCGGCCGCGGCCACCCGCGGAGGCGCGAAGAAGGCAGCCGCGCCCAAGAGGCGAACGGGCGCGAAGGCCGCCGTCCAGATGTCCGTCACGGACAACGTCACCGATGCCGTCGCCGGCGCAGAGTCCGACTGATCAGGGCGAGGAGCTTAAACACCATGGCGTTCATGAGTAGGAACAACTCTCGCCCCGAGGACCGGCCGCTTCTGCGGGAGCTGATCGACATCCCGGAGTCGGTGTCCACCTCCGACTTCGTGCTGAAGCTGAACGAGGCGGTCACCGCCGAGGGGGCTGAGGCGGCCCTGAAGGACTACGTCGTCACCGACCGGCTGCTGGGTAACTTCGACGAGGCCCTGGACCTGATCAAGTCGGCGCTCGACAGCCACTCGTCGAAGGCGGCATATCTGCACGGTTCGTTCGGTTCCGGTAAGTCGCACTTCATGGCGGTGCTTTACGCGCTGCTCTCGCGCAACCAGGCCGCTCGGAACCGTAGCGAGCTCGATCCGGTGCGGGCCCGGCACTCTTGGCTCGACGCGGATGACCGTAAGTTCCTGCTGGTGCCGTACCACATGCTCGGCGCCAAATCTTTGGAGCAGCGGGTGCTCGGCAAGTACGTGGAGCACGTACGCAAGCTGCACGAGGATTGCCCGCTGCCGCAGGTCTACCGGACCGACGGGATCTTCGAGGACTTCGCCGAGCAGCGCCGCCGTAACGGCGACGACTGGGTGATCGCGCAGCTCGCCGATGCCGGTGGTCAGGAGGACGAGTGGGGTGATTCTTTCACCTGGACCAGCAGCCTTCTCGACGAGGCCATGGACGCGGTGGAGGAACACGAGAACACCAAGAGCCTCGATCTGGACAATCCCTCCACGCCGAGGGAACTGCGTGCCCGCCTCGTCCAGGACCTCACAAGAACGCTGTTCCCCGCCTTCGCGCGCAATGCTTCCGAGGACGCCAGCGGCTTCATCTCCCTCGACAGGGGGCTCAGCGTCATCGCGGCGCACGCCAAGGCGCTGGGCTACGACGGGCTCATCCTGTTCATGGACGAGCTGATCCTGTGGCTGGCCACTCTCATCCACGACCAGAAGGTGCTGGGCAGGGAATCCAGCAAGGTGACGAACTTCGTGGAGGGCGGTGACGAGCGGCGTGCCATTCCCGTGGTGTCGTTCATCGCCCGTCAGCGTGATCTGCGTGAGCTGGTCGGTGAGGAGATGTCGGGTGCCGCCGAGGCGGCAGTGCAGGACACCTTGAAGCTCAACGGCGGGCGTTACGACGAGATCGTCCTGGAGGACCGTAACCTTCCTCAGATCGCGCAGGCTCGTCTGCTCAAGCCCGTGCCGGGGGCCGAGGCGAAGGTGGACGCGGCGTTCGCCGAGGCCAAGAAGCTCGGCCCGGATGTGTGGGACACCCTGCTGGGTCACGACAAGTCCACCACCGGCGCGGACGAGGATGCTTTTAGGCGGACGTACCCGTTCCCGCCGGCGTTCATGGATACCCTGGTGCACATCTCTGCCGCGCTGCAGCGCTCCCGCACCGGCCTGAAGCTGATGAGTCAGCTGCTCGTCGACCACCGTGATGACTGGCGGCTCGGACAGCTCGTGCCGCTCGGCGATCTGTATCCGGCGATCGCGGGCGGCGGCGACAAGGCGTTCAGCGGGGAGACCAACGTCCACTTCGAGGCTGCCGACAAGCTGTACCGGGACAAGCTGCGCCCGTACCTGCTGAAGACCAACCAGGTCACCGAGGACCAGGTCGAGGCGTACCGACGCTCTCCCGAGAGCCTGGGCGACCCGCAGCTCGCGGCCCGTTGCCGCGACTTCACCGGCGACAGCCGGCTCCTGCAGACCCTCTTGCTGTCGGCGCTCGCGCCCAGCGTGCCGGCGCTTGCCGACCTCACGTTGGCGCGGCTGCACGCCCTCAACCACGGTTCCATCACCACGCGCATCGCGGGCACCGAGGTCGGCCGGCTCGAGCAGAAGGTGAAGGAGTGGGCGGCGACCTTCCCCGAGATCAAGGTCGCCGGTACCGGGCCGGGCGCGGTGGTCCGTCTAGAGCTCACCGGCGTCGACCTGGACGCCGTCCTCGCCAACGCACAGGTCCACAACAACCTGGGCAACCGGCGCGCCAAGATGCGCAGCCTGCTCAAGGACGCGCTCGGGGTTGGCGACGGGCCCGGAGGCTTCGACGCATACGACGTGCTTGACCTTGTGTGGAAGGGCACCGAACGACAGATCGAAGTGGTCTTCGGCCACGTCGCCGACGTCGACTCGCTGTCCGAGGCGACCTTGCGGCCCAGCCAGGACGACGCCTGGCGGCTCGTCGTCGATTTCCCGTACGACGAGGGCGAGTTCGGCCCGATGGACGACCTGCAGCGGCTGCGTGCCCTGCGGGAGAAGCCGGGCGGCGACTCGCGCACCCTGGCCTGGCTGCCCACACACCTGACCGACGCCTCCCGCAGTGACTTCGAGCGTCTCGTCGTCATCGACAAGGCCCTCGCCGACGAGGCCCGCTTCGACTCCGAATTCGCGCGCAGCCTCAACGCTGACGACAAGGCGCGCGCCAAGAGCATGCTGCAGTCGCAGCGCAACATCCTCACCGAGCGCGTCACCCAGGCGCTGCGGCAGGCGTACGGGCTCGCACAAAAGCAGGAAGGGGTCGTCGACCTCGGCTTCGACACCCACCTGGTCGCCCAGCAGGATGTGCCCGAGCTTCGGCTTCCGCTCGGTGCACCGCTGGACGCCGCCGCCCGCGACCTGGCTGGCAAGCTGCTTGCCCACCAGTACCCCGCCCACCCCGACCTGGACCCTGACGGCACCGGCAAGCCCGTGAAGCCTGCCGAGATCAAAACCGTCTTCGAGTACGTGCGCAAGGCCGCCGAGGACCGCGACGGACAGGTCGAGGTCGATGGCAAGGACCGCAAGACCATGGCGCGGATCGCGGGCGGCCTCGGCCTCGGCACCATGCGGGAGGCGTACTACCGGCAGTCCACCACCTGGCCTGACCACTTCACCAGCCAGGCCCGCCGGGACGGAACCGCCGAGCCGACTCTGGTCAAGCTCTCCGACTGGAGCGACCTTCCCGAGCCGCGCGGACTGCCCGAGCCGCTTCGCCGGCTGCTCGCCGCCGCCTACGCGGAGATGACCGACCGGGTGTGGGTGCGCGGCGGTGTCCCCGTCGAACCGGCACCCGCACCGCATGAGCTGAAGCGCGACTACGCCCTGCGCGAGCAGGCGCTGCCCAGCGAGGAAGACTGGACCGAGGCGCGCAAGCGGTACGAGACCGTGCTCGGGGACCGGGCGCCGCAACTGCGTCGCGGGCGGATCGTCAACCAGTTCGCCGGACAGATCAAGCAGGCCGCCGCCGCGCTCGCCCAGGACGCAGGACGGCTCGTCGGGGAACTGGAGAAGCACCGTTCCTTCCTGCGCCTCGACGACGACTCGCCCCGCCTCGTCCTCGCCCGGCGGGCGCAGGAGCTGGTGAAGTCGGTGACAGAGGTCGGCATAGACGCCAAGACCGTCGTCGACCGGATCGCACGCTTCGACCTCGGTGACTTCACCGCACACCGCTACGCCATGTCCCTCAAGGGCGCGGGGAAGGTCGCTGCCGCGCTGCAGAACACCAGCTGGGACCAGCTGGGCCTGGCCGACACCCTCGGGGTGGACGGCGCGGCCGTCCTGGAGCGGGTGCGAGATGCCGCCGCCGGCGATCCGGGAGACTACCCCGACCTGCCGGGCGTGTTGCAGGCCAGTGGACGGGAGGTGCTGTCCCTGCTGAGGTCCCGACAGACCACGGCCGAGCAGCCCCAGACCCCCGCCACCTCGTCGCCGAGCTCGGACGACGTGGACCTGATCGGCGGCTCCGCCCACCCACAGGTGCTGCCGGAGCCGGTGGCGCAGCCGGGGCCCCGCACGCCGTCTCGGCCCGTTGTCCGCTCCGGCGGCGGGCGGACCACCGCCTCGCGGGCTGCCGCCGAGCTGCAGGCGGAGATCGCGGCGCTCGCGGCCGAGAACCCCAACGCCACCGTCGAGGTCGTCTGGAAGGTTGTCGACTGATGTCCGACACCGTCACCACAGCGCCCGAGTCCGCCGGTCTCGCCCGGCTGCCGGCGGGGACCGTCCGCCAGTATCTCGCCGCCCGCAGCCGGCTTGGCGACGGCACGGTCCGCGTCCTGCTGCTGCGGGCCGATCCGGCCTGGGACGGGCCCGCAGTGCAACAGACAGCGGGCGGACTGCGGGCGCGCGTGGCCGTCGGGCCCTCGGTATTGGCCGTACACGAGCAGATCCTGGGCCATCTCGACGCGGCAACTGCCCCCGACCCCAAGGTCCTGGTCGTCCTCACCGACTGCGAGGACACCGACCTCGACCCCGGGCTGCTCGCCCGCGTCTACGGTGGCGGGATCCGGTCCGTCGACAACTGGGAAGTCGTGCAAGAGGCGTTCGACGCACGCGGTCTCGACGGGCGACTGCGCAGCGAGACCTGGGCGGCCGAAGCGCTCCTGGACGCGGCGGCCACCCGCGGCTGGCCATCGTTGGGTAAGGGAGTGCTCTCCCGAGACGAGGCGCTCACCCGGCTGGCCAGGCGCCGTCTCAGGATCGGTCGTCACGACACGGATGCGCTGGGCGGGCCGGCCGCACACGACGACGGAGATCGCATCGACCCCGTCGCACTGTTCCGATGGACCCTCACCCCTGGCGGCCCCGACCTCCTGCGCGACCTTCGCAGACCGGAACGGGCCGGCTTGGCCCGCTTCCTCGCCGAACCCGAACAAGGCGGCTCGACCGGAAAGATCATCACCGCCTTGGTGAACGCCGAACACGGGGCAGACGCAGCCGCCTACGCGGTCGTCTGCGCCGCCTTGTGGGGGCATGCGGAGGCCGACCACGACTTGTACCGGGCACGAGGGCGCGCCGAGCGTTGGCTCGGTGAACAGCCTCCTGCCCAGGGCGACGACCTCGACAGACTCCTGGCCTCCTTCGGATCCAGTGGCGAGGCGTTCGTCCGCGGGCTTGTCGACCGAGGCGAGCACCGGCTCGCCGACCCGGTTCTGACTCGGGCCGCACAGCTCGTGGCACAGTTCGGGGCACAGGCTGCCGCGACTGCCAGCCCGCTGCTCTCGGCCGGACTCGATGCCCGCTTCACCGCGGCTGGTCGTGCCCTTGCCGACGGCGGCACCGACACGATCACCGCTGCCGTCATCGCGCTGGCCGACCATGCTCTGGCCGCCGACGGCGCCACCCGCGCGCGAATCGAGCGGGTGAGGATGGCGGCGCGCTTGCGGCAGTGGCTCGACGGCTCGCCTGAGGCCGATATCGCCTCGGTCGCTGACGGCACCGCCCGCCAGATCTGCGAGCTCGGCTGGGTAGACCGGGCCTTGGAACACCTCGAAGCGGGCGGCGACCCGGACGACGTACTCGCCGACGCGTACAGCCGGATCGGCGCGCAGGTGCGGGACAAGCGCCGCGAGCTGGACCGTGCATTCTCCGAGCGGCTCGCGGTGTGGACCGCGGGTGGCACCGCCCCCGGCGCCATGCTCACCGTGGAGAGCTTGCTGGACCGTGTTGTTGCACCCGTCGTGGCCAGCCCCGGCCGACGGGTCCTGCTCCTGCTCGTGGATGGGATGAGCGCGGCGATAGCTGCGGAGCTTGGCGAAGAACTCCGGGGACAGTGGGCGGAGTTCGACCCACTGCCCACTGTGGCCGGACCGCCCGTCCGGCGTGCCGTGGCTGCCGCGCTGCCCACCCTCACGACCGTATCCCGGACTTCGTTGTTCGCGGGCACCCTGATGAAGGGCGACCAGAACGACGAGAAGCGGCTCTTCCCCCAGCACTCCTGCTGGAACGGGGCACCGGCGGTCGTCTTTCACAAGGACGACCTGCGCGGCCCCGACACCGGCTCGCCGTTCTCCACCGCCCTCACCGAAGCCCTCGCCGATGAGCGCACCCATGTCGCGGTCGTACTCAACACGGTCGATGACCGCCTCGGCAAGGAGCAGAAACTCGGCGACGGCGCGTGGCGGGCCAGAGAGATCGGCGGTCTGGAACCGTTGCTGCGGGCTGCCCGTGCGCATGGCATGACCGTGCTGCTCACCTCCGACCACGGCCATGTAGTCGAGCGGCGCGGCACCAAGCTCGACGCGGCCAGCGGCACGATTGGCTCGGCCCGCCACCGCACTCCTGGTGGACCCGTCGCCCCGGCCGAGATCGAGCTGTCCGGACCTCGGGTGGTCTGGCCAGAGCCCGGATCGCGGATCGTCGCGCTGCGGGACCACGACACCCGGTACATCGCACTCAAGGCCGGCTACCACGGCGGGGCAACTCTCGCAGAGTTCACCATCCCGCTCCTCGCCCTGCTTCCCTTCGGCGCCGAGCCGCCGATCGGATGGCGGGAGCTGGGCGACCCCACGCCCTCCTGGTGGACGGAGGACGGCGAGGGCGGTGCCGCAGTCGAGGCCGGCGCCAAGAACGAAGCTGACGCAGGTGCCGTGCCCGACGCCTCCGTGGCGAGCCCGCGCCGCAAGCAGACCAGGAAGGCCGCCCCGGCCGCGCCCGAGGGCGCCATCAGCTTGTTCGGCGAGGACGAGGTGGCGCCCCCCACACGGCAGGAACCCGCCGAGTCGGCGGCCGAGCCTGAGAGCGCGCCCTCCTCCAACCAGTCCGAAGACCCTGCTGTCGCTCTGGTCGAGCGCCTCATGGCCACCGAGCTGTACCAGGCACAGCTGGAGCTGCTCGCCCGTAAGCCACGCGACAAGACCGTCCTCCCGAAGGCGCTGGCCGCGCTCGTTGAGGCCGGCACCTTGCCGATGACTGCTCTTGCCGAACGAGCGGGCCAGCCCGCCACCCGTGCGCCGGGCTTCGCAGCGACCCTCGCCCAGCTCCTCAACTACGACGGGGCTCAGATCCTGGAGATCCTGCCCGACAACCGCACCCTGCGCCTGCACCGCGCCCAGCTGATCGAGCAGTTCGGGCTGTGAATCGGCGTACTGCGACTGCGACGTGCGGGCCGGTTTCCCTGCCCGCCTGGTCCGCGTGTCGGCGGTCCGGCGTCCGCATCGACGTCCGGCCAGGTGGGCGGCCGGATGGGAGACTGTTCGGGTGAACGCGTTTGGATCTTCAGTATCCGGGGCCGCCACCCCGGTCGGCGCTGTGCGGCGGCGCGCCGTGGTGGACGCGCTGCGGCGCGGCGCCGTCCCTGAGAGCGGCCTCGACCTGCTGGCCACCGGCCTCGGGCGCTTCGAGCAGGCAGTCGACGAGGAACTGGAGACTGTTGCTGCCGGCGGCTCGGTGTTCAAGGCTGTGCGCGGTGAGTACGGATCCGGCAAGACCTTCTTTACCCGCTGGCTCGGCGAACGCGCCAAACGACGCACCTTCGCCGTAGCTGAAGTGCAGGTGTCGGAGACCGAGACCCCGCTGCACAAGCTGGAGACCGTCTACCGGCGACTCACCGAACGCCTGACCACCGCGAGCTTCCCGCCCAGCGCTCTGCGGCCGGTCGCCGACGCCTGGTTCTATGCACTGGAAGAGGATGCGCTCGCCGACGGTGCGAGCGAGAACGAGCTGCCGCAGGCCGTGGAGAGGCTGCTCACCGCCCGCCTCGCCGAGGTCTCCCGGCACGCACCCGCGTTCGCCACCGCCCTGCGTGGATACAAGCAGTCCCTGGACGCCGGAGACGAGGCCACCGCCGCCGCGGTCATGGCCTGGCTCGGTGGCCAACCACACGTCGCCGCAGCCGCCAGGCGCAGCGCAGGGGTCCGCGGCGATCTTGACCACTTCGGCGCCTTCGGTTTCCTGCAGGGCCTGCTCACCGTGCTCCGGGATGCTGGGCACGCCGGACTCGTCCTCGTCCTGGACGAAGTGGAGACCCTGCAACGGGTCCGCTCCGACGCCCGCGACAAGGCACTGAACGCGCTCCGGCAGCTCATCGACGAGGTCCACTCCGGCCGCTTCCCGGGCCTGTACCTCGTCATCACCGGCACGCCCGCCTTTTATGACGGACAGCAGGGCGTACAGCGACTCGCGCCGCTCGCCCAGCGCCTTGCCACCGACTTCACGACCGATCCTCGCTTCGACAACCCTCGGGCTGTCCAGATCCGGCTGCCCGGATTCACCGAGGAATCACTGACCAGCCTCGGTGCCACCATCCGTGACCTGTACGCGGAAGGCTCCCGGTCTCCTGACCGGATCAAGCAGCTCGCCGACGACGCGTACCTGACGGACCTGGCGCGGGCAGTGGGTGGGGCTCTCGGCGGCAAGGTCGGAGTGGCACCACGGCTGTACCTGAAGAAGCTGGTCGGGGACGTGCTCGACCGGATCGACCAGTTCACTGACTTCGACCCGCGCACGCACTACAAGCTGACAGTGGCCAGCGGCGATCTCACCGCAACCGAACGGAACTTCGCCGCACCCGCGCCAGCCGCCTCTGCGGACGACCTCGACCTCGAGATCTGAAGTCCCATTCTCCGAAGACCCAAACTCTGACGACCAGCGCAGGAGTCACAGACGTGCAGGATCAGCCGCGCGGCACCGACCCAGTGGAACGCCTCGACCCGGTCGTCCTGCACCACATCATCAACACGCTCGCGTGGCCAGACCTACGCCCCCTGCAAAAAGCCGCCGTGCACCCGCTGATGGACGGCGAGGACGCGATCCTGCTCGCGCCTACCGCAGGCGGGAAGACGGAGGCCGCCACCTTCCCCATGCTGTCCGCAATGCGGGAGAAACGCTGGACCGGCACCTCCGTCCTCTACCTGGCCCCGCTCAAGGCGCTCCTCAACAACCTGGTGCACCGAGTCGATACCTACGCCCAGTGGTTGGGACGCCGAGCCGCCCTCTGGCACGGCGACACCCCCGAATCCGTACGCCGGCGCATCCGCACCGAGTCCCCCGACTTCCTGCTCACCACTCCCGAGTCCCTCGAAGCGATGCTCATCAGCGTCAAGACCGACCACTCGCACATGCTGGGCCGGGTGCGTGCCGTCGTCGTCGACGAGGTGCACGCCTTCGCCGGGGACGACCGCGGCTGGCACCTGCTCGCCGTACTCGAACGCCTGGAGCGACTGGCCGGCCACCGGATCCAACGCATCGGCCTCTCCGCCACCGTCGGCAACCCCGACACCCTGCTCACCTGGCTACAGGGCGCAAGCCCCGCCGACCGCCCTGGCCGAGTCGTCGCCCCCGGCGTCACCCTGCCAGCGGCCAGCGCTGCTGCAGCGGAAACCCAAGATCTCCCGCGCCCCGCAGGAGAGGTGGAACTTGACTACGTCGGATCTCTCGCCAACGCTGGCAAGGTGATCTCTGCCCTGCACCAGGGCGAAAAGCGGCTCGTCTTCTGTGACTCCCGCAAGCAGGTCGAGGAGCTCGGGGCGGCACTACGAGCCCGCGACGTCACCGTGTTTCTCTCCCACGCCTCCCTCTCCACCGACGAACGCGCCCGCTCCGAGCAGGCATTCGCCGAAGCACGCGACTGCGTCATCGTCTCCACCTCAACCCTCGAACTCGGCATCGACGTCGGCGACCTCGACCGCGTAATCCAGATCGACTCGCCCAGTACCGTGGCCTCTTTCCTGCAGCGCATCGGCCGCACAGGCCGCCGCACCGGAACCTGCCGCAACTGCCTGTTCCTCGCCACCCGGCCCGACACTCTCCTCCAAGCCGCCGGCCTGCTCACCCTGTGGACCCGCGGTTGGGTCGAACCCGTCACCCCGCCCCCCTCGCCCCGCCACCTCGTTGCACAGCAACTCCTCGCCGTCACTTTGCAGGAGCACCGCCTTGGCGATCGCTTGTGGCCCGAACAATGGAACGGCCTTGCTCCTTTTGACCGCTCCGCTGCCCCTCTCCTGTCCCACCTCGTCGAAGGCGGCTTCCTCGACAGTGACGGAGGCATGCTGTTTATCGGGACCGAAGCCGAGAAGCACTTCGGCCGACGGCACTTCATGGAGCTGACCGCCTCCTTCACTGCACCGCCCGAGTTCACCGTGCTCGCCGGACGCAAGGAGATCGGCACCACCGACCCCACCGTCCTCACCGAGGAACGCCCAGGCCCGCGCCGCCTGCTTTTGGCCGGCCGCAGCTGGCAGGTCACCTTCATCGACTGGGCCCGACGCCGCGCCTTTGTCGAACCCGTCGAAGACGGCGGCATCGCCAAATGGCAGGGAAGCGAAGCCCGCGGCCTCTCCTACGCCCTCACCCGGGCCATGCGCGATGTTCTCCTTGGTACAGACCCGGACGTCCGCCTCACCCGCCGCGCAACCGCCGCCCTCGCCGAACTTCGCATGGATCGTGCACCCCACGAAGTACACCCGGCAGGCACCCTGCTGGTCCGCGACGCCGATGCCACTCGCTGGTGGACCTGGGCCGGCTACCGTGCCAACGCAACCCTCGCAGCCTCCCTCGGCAAGCTCGCCGACCCTGTCCAGCGCCCCACCGACACCCACGTCCGACTTCGCCAGGACCTCGCGCCCGAGGACTGGAAAACCGCCCGCGCGGAACTCCCCGACTCCCTCACCCTGCCCACCGTCGACCCGCGTGCGGTTCGTGGCCTCAAATTCTCAGCCGCTCTCCCGCCCCGACTCGCCACCACCACGCTGGCCGAACGACTCGCCGACCTAGAGGGCGCCCTCGCCGCTGCCCGCGAACCCGTGCGCCTGGAATGGGGCGGCTGAACAACCCAGATCAGGACCCGCCGCCCGCTGACAGTGGTTCAGCTCGAGCAACTTGGCGAGCCTCCCGGTTCGTGTTCCCGCTTGAGGAACGACACGCACAGGACCCATCTACTTGATTTTCGCGCAGAGATGGGCGGCTTCTGCTATCGTCGGCGTGTGGAAATCACTCTGCAGCAGGCATTGAGTGATCTCCGGCAGGCGGGTGCGCTGGAGATCATCCGGGATGTCGCGCGCGAGGTGTACGCGACCAACGCCGACCGTCATGACCCCTCGCATGGGGATGACAACGGCACCTTTGCCCAACTGGTCTGGCGCAACATCGCCAACCTCTCCTTCCAGAGGCTCAACCAAGCAGGTATTCCGGTCCGCAAGGTCGCCGGCGGAGCGATCGAGGTCATCTCAGGGCCGTGGGTCCTGAGGATCTACAAGTTTCCGCTGACTGCACCTGGCAAGGTGCGGGACAAGCTGGAGCAACTGAGCTGGGACGGTAGCGTTGCGCGGCTCAGGGGTGCGGTAGCGAACAGTGCGATGAACGACCAGCTGACCTTCGATCAAGACCCCGACTGGGCCGAGAGCTTCGCTGAAGCCGTTCGCCAGGGCCACGTGCGGGTCATGCACATGGGCGACCCCGAGACGGGCAACTGTGTCATCGAGGTGGGTCTCCCGCGGGACAACCGCGAGGGTGGGTCGCCTTGGCTTGATGGCACGGTCGAGATCCACAATGATCTCCAGGTCGGCCTTCCGGCTCCCCGCTCGGCCGAAGACGTCATGGTCGAGCAGGAAGGGTTGCCCCCAGAGGTCAGCACGGGCGTGGACCGCAAGCTGCCGGAGCCGGGCATCGACGAGAGCCGTACTGCCAAGGAGGCTTCGAAGGCGCCCGCCTACAGCGACCTGGACGAGCACGAGCTGCCGCTGCGGCGGCGTACTGAAGAACCGCGTGAAAAGCGCGAGAAGACAGACTGAGAGATCATGCCGACACCGCTGCGAGGATCGAGAGGCGCTGAGCTCGCCTCCCGCTCCTTCGAACCTGAAGCTTTGACGACGGCCCGTCAGCTTCGAGGACTCCGCAAGAACGAGCTCGCCAAGAAGGTCGCGCTCACGCCAGCGGCGGTTAGTCAGTACGAGTTGGGCCAGAGCCGTCCGTCGGCTGCGGTGGTTGCACAGCTGGCCATGGCATTGGGAGTGCCGGCCACATTCTTCGCAGCCGGCCACCCGCACCCGACCGTGCCCAGCGCTGCCCACTTCCGGAGCCTTCGGGCAACGACTCAACTGCAACGGGACCAGGCTGTCGCATTTGGCAAGATTGCATGGAGGTTGGTTACCACAATTGAGCACTATGTGGAGCTGCCTCCTGTTGCGCTGCCTCGCCTGGCATTGCCGTCCGAGCCCAGCCGGGCGGACATCGCAGCCGTGGCACGGGACGCTCGAGATGCGCTAGGGGTTCCCACGGGACCCATTCCCCACATGACGCGGCTTCTGGAAGCTCATGGCGCGGTAGTTCTGGAGCTTCCAGCAATGTCCGAACGAGTGGACGCCTTTTCTCACTGGTACGGAAGCAGGCCCATGGTCTTCCGTAATCCTGCCAAGAACGACAGGGCTCGCTCTCGGTTCGATGCCGCACACGAGGCCGGGCACTTGGTCATGCATCTTGACGCAGAGCCCGGTAGCCGGATCATCGAGAACCAGGCGCATGACTTTGCGGCGGAGTTCTTGATGCCGAGTGCGGAGATCCTTGCGGAGCTACCGCAACGGCTCGATTGGGAGGCGCTCTACGCGCTGAAGCGGCGTTGGGGAACGTCGTTGAAAGCAATCGTCTATCGCGCTCACGCTCTCGGCGCCTTCCGCGATGCAACGTATAAGCGCGCGATGATGATGCTCTCCCAGAACGGGGATCCGGAGCCGTGCGACTTGGGTCCTCGGGAAGCCCCTCTCCTGCTGGAGAGGGCAGTTCGCCTCTGCGAGGAGACGGGGGTGTCGTTCGACGAGCTGGTTGCTCGGTCGGGTCTTCCCTTTGAGCTCGCGAACGAGGTCTATGCGACGGCCACGATGACCCGTCCCCGCCTCGCTCTGAGTGTTGATGAGGGAGATGTGGCGACGGACGGGCCCGAGGTGCTTCAGCTTTTTCCGGGCTAAGCGTCTAATGGCCAGCGTCGGAAATAGATCCGACGGCTCCCACTGTTGAATACCGGCGGTACTGGTGTATGGGAGGGGTGGTGTCGAACCTGAAGCTCTACAGCACGAATGGCGGTGTGACCGAGGTCGCACCGCGTCTTGCCGAGTTCGAAACAGATGTGCAGAGCCTTGTCGAGGCCAACATGGAAGCGCTGCTTGGGGTTCGCTTTCTGGCAAGCGAGTACAGCACGGGACCAGTCCACGGCGGTCGCATCGACTCGCTCGGTCTCGACGAGAACGGATCCCCCGTCATCGTTGAGTACAAGCGGGGCGTTGACTCGGGTGTTATCAACCAGGGTCTGTTCTACCTCAGCTGGCTCATGGATCACCGGGCGGAGTTCGAGCGCCTGGCCCGCGACCGGCTCGGGGCCACGGCCGCGGCCCAGGTGCTGTGGAGCGGACCGAGGCTGATCTGCGTTGCTGGCGACTTCACCCGCTACGACGTCCATGCCGTGCGCGAGCACCGGCGCAGCATCGACCTGGTACGTTACCGGCTCTTCGGCAACGACCTGCTCGGCCTTGAGACCGTGGCCTCGGTCAGCGGCCGGTCGCAAGTCACCCGACACGTTCGCCGACAGGGGACCGGGCCTGGGGGCGGCGGCCACGGCATGGCCCTGGTTGAGCTGGCGCACGCGGTCGACGAGTCGCTGCTGGGGCTGGGCGAGGGCGTGAACTACGTCCAGCGCAAGATGTACCGGGCGTACCAGCGCCTGCGGAACTTCGCCTGCGTGTGCCCGCCGCAGAGGACCAAGCTCCTCGTCTATCTCAAGGTCGACCCGAAGCAGGTCGACCTCGTTCCTGGGTTCACCCGTGACGTGACGGGTCTCGGTCACCACGGCACGGGCGACCTGGAGGTGCAGCTGCGCACCCTCCGGGATGTGGAGCGCGCCCAGGAGCTGTTTCGCATGAGCTACGCGGCGGCGTGAAGCGCTAACTAGTCCTGGCCGATCACGTCTCCACGCGTCGATTCGATCGTCGTCTCGGTGATGCCTCTCGACGTACGGGCAGTTAGTGGCGGTGGACCATGAATCATCGGCGGGATTGCCGGTTTGGCTAACCGGCAATCCCGCGCTACGTTGCCCCGCTGACGGGGCTCCGATGTCCTGCCTTTCGCCGCCATGGTGAGCGCCGTGGTTGTCGCTCTCGCCCTCGCTCACGCTCCCGGCCGATGAATCACACGCCTTCCGCCCAGCCCAGACCAGACAGTCGTCCAGGCGGAATCAGGGCCTCGCCTCCTCCCCTGAGAAGGGGCAAGAGCATCCCCCAGCACTGTCCGAATCCCGCCCTACTGCCACGCGGTGGACGCGGGTTAACTCAGACGTTCGCCCAGAGCTGGGTTGGAGAACTGAGAGGAGAGCTCGATGGCAGACAGGTCATCCACACAGGTGGCGGGGACCAGCCCCGCGCTTCTGATCGCGGTGGAAGAGCTGGCGACTGCGCATGACCGCAGCGAGTCCGAGCGGTCCGACATCACCAGCTCGCAGAACAGCGCGGGAGATGACGGCGACAACCGCGACCTGAACCTCCCGAAGGAGTAAGGGGAACCCATGGAGCACCGGCTCGTCAGCTACATCGAGAAGGCTCTCGGCTGGGACGGGCCGGGTTCCGTGGGGTCCGCGTTCGCGCGCGGCCGTCTCACGGACCCGGAGTTGCCCGCACGGCTGTTGACCCCGCTCAGACTGCTGGACCTGATCAAGCGCCGCCATCTGGCCAATCCGCAGCTGCGCTGTTATGCCGAGGGCGACGAAGTGCACCCGTCCACGTTCCTGTCCACCAACGTCAACCGGCGCAGGCAGGCCGTGAGCCAGGCGGATATGGCGGCCCTCGGACGAATCCTTAACGACGGCGGCACCGTGGTCCTGGATCACGTGGACTTCTTCGACCCGACGCTGGAAGTCGCCTGCCGGGCCCTGGGCTGGTGGTCCGGCGAACTCACCTCTGCCAACGCCTACCTAGCGGTTGGTGACACCGACGGATTCCATCTGCACTGGGACGACCACGAGGTCATCGCCGTGCAGCTTTCGGGTGAGAAGTCGTGGGAAGTGCGCGGCCCGTCGCGGCCGGCGCCGATGTACCGCGACGCGGAACGCAACCGCACGCCCTCCGAGGAAGTGCTGTGGAAGGGCACGATGCGGACCGGGGACGTCATGCACATCCCACGAGGCTTCTGGCACACAGCGACCCGCCTTGGCTCGGGGAGTGGTGGACACTCCCTGCACGTGACGTTCGGTTTCACCAAACGGACCGGTGTCACCTGGGCCAACTTCCTCTCCGATGCCGCCCGCGCCGACGAAGCGTTCCGTCACGACCTGGAGGGTGCCCAGGGCATCGCACACCAAGCGCTGAGGGATAAGCTCAGCGCCCTAGGTGCCACCTACAGCCCGGAGCGGTACCTGGACGAACTGCGGTCCAGCACTCCGCCCGCACGCCACATGCCGCACGTGGCCGCCTTCGGGCGGCCGGACGGAGTCGCGGCCGTCACCGAGTTCGCGCCCTCCATCGTCCGCTCCGGTGACACTGTCCAAGTGTGTGGTGGCGGCAAGCGGCTGACCTTCCACGAGCGCGCAGAACCGAGCCTGCGTGCGCTCCTGTCGGGTCACCCGGTTTACCTCGATGGCGCCCCCGACGACATCACGACGTTGGCCGACTTGCTGATCACGGAGGGGCTGTGCGAACCGCTGACGGAACTATCGTCCTCGGGCTACACCGGTCTGGTCACGCCCGTGACCTACTCGAAGCAGCCGCCGACCTCGGTGTAACACGCCTCGACACCGCGTCCAACTACCTCAGCCATCGTTCCCACGAGGTCCTGAAGACGACGGCCGGCGATCTTCTGCCGAAATTCTCGGTCTCCACCAAGGTCGGGTTTTTCCCCGAGGGACACAGCCTCGCTCCCGCCCGGCTCCTCGCAGCCGCCGAGCAAGCCATCAAGGACCTCGGGCGGGAGCCTGATCTGGTACTTCTCCACAACCCAGAGCACTCGGCACCCCACGCCGAAACGCTGGAACAGGCGTGCACGGCCCTGGCCGATGCAGCACAGGCCGGGCTCTGCCGTTCCTGGGGCGTCTCAACCTGGGATCCGCGCTCCCTCATGGACTTCGACGTGCCAAGCCCTGATGTCCTTATGGTCCGAGCGGGGCTGCTGGTCGGGGTCGAGGTCCTCGAAGCAGCCGAGGCCCTGGCCATGAGGTGGTGCCCATCGCAGGTGTGGGGCATGAGCCCCTTCGGCGGAAGTACGGTTGAGGCGGTTTGGGAACGCTTCGATCCGAGGATCTTCCTGCGAAACTCCCAGTCCGCCACGAAGATCCAGGCTGCCTTCCGATCCTCCTACGGCCTGCCCCGGGTCAACGCGGTCGCGGTCGGCACAGACGACGTCGCCCATCTGCGGGAGCTGACCGAGGCCCTGGCGTACGAGGTCGACGAGAACGTGGTCCGGGAGTACAGGCAGCTCCTCAAAGCCCGTCAGCGCGCCTGAAGTTCCTGCAGCAGCTGCTCCGCCATCTTCCTCGCGGGGACCAGGCGGGGGTCCTCGGGATCGGCGTAAGGGCCGAGGATCTTCGCAGCGACGAACAGCGTCATCAGCATGCCGTCCCGGCTCTCCAGATCCTCACGCCGCTCGCTGCGAACGCGGTCTGCCAGCGCTGGGACGGCGAGGGAGGCCCCCCACAGATTTGCCGCGTCCAGGCCGCGAGGTGCCATGCCCCAGTCCTCCCAGTCGAACACACAGAACACCGGCGCCGTGATATTCGCCCAGTTGAAATCCGCATGGGCCGGCCGCCATTCGACTACGGCCGCATCGACACCCGGGAACACGCTGTGGATCGTTCCCCTGACCAGGTCCTGAGTGAGGGTCTCGGTATCCGGTGTCGCGATACGGTTTGTGTGCTGCGCGGCCAGGGCATCCAGCGAGGCGTTCAGCGCATTCCACCACTCCTCGGGCAGCTGTGGATCCTCCGCCACCACGGCGCTGCTCACTGGCGCCGCCGGCAGCACCTCCGTCTCGTCCGCCCGCCACATCACTGGCTCCGTGTCGTCCCGCCACGCGATGCCTGTGAGCCAGGCCGGTTTCGCGATCCCGCGAAGGGCCTCGGCGGACGCGGTGCCATCCCCTCCCTGGACCCCAATCCGATCGAGTCCGCGCCGCTCGATCCGCACCCACGTATTGCGGTCCGTACGCGCCCCCAGAGACCGGCGCTTGCGCACTACAGCCTCCCGGCTAAGGCGCACTCCAAGCGACCGTTCGACACGGTCCAGCACGGCTTCCACGGGCTCCTTGCGCAGGTCCACTGAACGCGGTGTCATGCGCCCGAACGTACCAAGTCCCAGCCACGTCCCGAGGTAGATTCGGGGCAAGGCGCACAGGTGTAGTTGACCAAAAGATCGATCCCGTGCTGCCTCTCTAGGTGAGGTGCGGGTGAGGGCTCAGAGACCGCGGCTGATCGTGTGCCCGGTCGCTGGCGGGGAGATAGCTGGCGGCGAGGGTCGGAGTCGGACGCTGAGGGGGCGCCTTGCGGTATTGGTGCGTCGGGTGCCGGTTCCGTGGGTGAGGGTCTTGGAGAGGTCGGCCAGCAGCGAACTTGGGGTGTGCGGGGACCCGGTGAGGGCCCAGGTGGGTCGGTCGGGACTTAGGCCGGCCCAGACGGTCCAGGTGGCGAGGTTCTGGCTCGGATGCTGGGCGGCGAACGCGTCGAACCGGACCCCCGCGTCCCCGGCGGGGGAAGTCCACCCGATCCATCGCCCGTCCACCGTGTGCTTCCACCCGGCCTCGGAGAGGGGCTGCGTGGCGGCGGCGACGGTCTTCTCGTCCACCGGGGCACCGACGGCCGTGTCCCAGCCGTCGCCGTCTGCGAGGTGATCCAGCAGTTCCTGGAGCACTGGGGCCGGAGTGGCGCCGGTCGCGGTGAGGACCCACATGCGGTCGGAGACGGGCGTCGCGTACGCGGCGATGGTCCAGGCGGTCTCGCGGGGGTGGGCTTCGTGGATGCGCTCGATGCGCAGGGTCTGGGATTCGTGGACCGCGTGGGTCGTCTCGTCCGACCAGGTCCGCCACTTCTCCCAGTCGCCGTGGGTGTCGAGGAACGCCTCCAGCAGAGCATCGTGGTCGCCGGCATCAGCCGCGTACGCGGGGACCGTTTCCGGCGGCTCAGGTTCGGTGGCGGGTGGGGACGTTTGGGCTTGGGCGGCGGCGCGTTCGGTGTCGGTCAGGGGCGCGGGGCCGGGCCGCATGGCGGCGCCGTGGACCTTCTCGAAGGCGACCAGAGCTTGGGCTGGCGAGTTGAAGGTGTCGGCGACCTGCCGCAGGTGGTTCTGGCCGTGCAGATAGACGCTCTTGCCGCTGCCAAGGTAGGTGCCGACCGCGACGGTGGTGTGGCCGTCCTCGGCGTGGGCGTGGATGAGGAGCTGACCATGGCGAATGTCGTCATGGATCTTCTGGGCCGCGTCGGAGACCTCGCGGATTTCGCTACGGGTGCACCAGGGCATCGGATAGTCGGCCCAGGTCCATTCTTCGTCCATGGCTTCTCGGAGCCGCGCGGTGATCTCGACGCTGACCCCGTCAGCGGCCAGTTGCTGGGCCGCCTGTTCGGCCCAGTAGGGCTCCTCGTGATCGATGCGGGCCAGGACCAGGGTGTTCTTGGCTACGACGGTCCAGTTGGCGGCCTCCAGGCCCACGTGGGGGATGTGGGCCTGGGAGCCGGTCAGGACGGCGGTCACGGCGCTGGGGTGGGTGGGGTGGGTGTCGAGGCGGACGTACGCGTCGATGGGCAGGGCGGTGGTCACGTGGGGGTGTCGTCTCCTGTGCCGGTGGCCGGGCCTTCGGGCTCGGCCACCGGCGTATGCGGGGGGCTATCGGGTGGCGCGAGCGCTGCGGGCGGCCGTGGTGGTCGGCGGCCCGGCGCGGGTGGTGGCCGCGGGGCGCGGGCGCTGCGGCGGGATCTGTCCGGTGGCGTGCTGCCAGCGGGTGCGGATGGCGCCGAGGTCGGCGAGGGATCGGCGGGCGCCGACGACGAGCTGGAACGGTGTGTTCGCCGGGTCGTCGGCGTATGCCTCGATGCGGCGGGCGGCGTGGTCGGCGGTGGCCAGGAGGGAGCGCTGCAGGGTGCGTTCGCCCCAGTGCTCGATGGAGCCGGCCGGTTCGGCGAGAAGGCGGAGCACGTCGCCCGGTTCGCTGCCGTGCTCAAGAAGGCCGCGCTGCTGTGCTTCCCAGAGGACGGTGACGGGGTCGACGGGCTCGTGGCGGCGGTCGAGGGTGGTGAGGCACTGCCACAGGCCGGCGTGCAGCGGTTGGGTGAAGTCCTCGGGGAGCAGCCACCGTGCGGACTCGATGCCGGCGGGGTGGGCGGTGGCGGTCGCGAGCAGCAACTGCTCCTCCTCCGCGGCCTCGGCATGGTCGGGTGGGATGGCCGGCGGGGGTGGCGGGGTGCGGGGCAGGACGCCGGCGCGTGGCGGGAAGCGTGCTGCGATGTCGTCCACGACTGCGGCGAGCGCGTCGGCCTCGGCGAGCACCGTCTGGACAGGGTGCGGGAGGGAGGGGTCGTGGATGGTCTGGAGGAGGTGCTCGGCGGCGGCCCGCAGTCGGCGGCGGGCGTGTTCGGCCTCGACCATCCGGGCGTAGGCGGGTGCGTGGCGGGGCCAGGGGCAGACCTGGATGAGGGTGTGCAGGTAGGAGGCGGTCAGTCCGCGTGCCTGCTCCCGGCCCGCGGCAAGCACCTGGTTGAGCCACGTGGTGTTCTTCGCGTGCTCGGCCGGGTCAGGCGGCGGCAGCGTGCTGATCGCGGCGAACAGAGCGGAGTGCACGGCGGTGGAGAACGAACCGGCGGAGATGCCGGTCACGTCGCCGAGACGGTGCGGATCGAGAAGAAGCGCGCCGACGAGGGCCTGCTCGACGTGGAACACCGGCTGCGGCGCCGGGATCGTGTCGAGGTCGTCCTCGTCTGCTTCGGGACTGAGGGACATCAGGCGGCCAGGGTGAAGTCGTTCGGATCGAGGGTGACGCCGAGGTGCGGGGCGAGGAGGTGGCCGGCGAGCAACGGCGGGACCGCGTTGCCGATCTGCGAGAACTGCTGCCCCTTGTTCCCGGCCCACGGGTAATCGGCCGGGAAGGTCTGCAGGAGGCCGGCCTCGCGAGCGGTGATCCGGATCGGCTCCGGCACTGCCGACGCGACCGTGTCCTCCGCCGGCGCCGAGACCGGTTCGGCGACCCAGGTGCATTCGTTCGCGCGGTGCCCAAAGAACAGTGTGCCTGCCGGCTCCTCGATGGACCGGACAGTGGCGTTGGCCTGGTTGTTGCTGCGCAGGGACCACGACCAGCGATGCGCCTCGGCGGTGAACGTCGGCGCCGGAGCGGTGGCAGCACGGTTCTCACGAGTGCCGTGCCGCGCCGCCCACCCCGCGCCTTCCCGGCGGGACTGAAGAACCACTCCGTCCGATCGCGGCATCCACGTTCCGCGCTCCCGAGCGTCCAAGAGCGTCCTGCGGGAGCCCGACGGGAACGGTTCGGGGCCACCGCCGGGACCGCCCCCGGCACAGACGGTGGGAACGGGCCGGTCGGTCGCACCCCACCCCAGAGCCTCGGCCATGCTCACCCAGCGGGCACGTCCCGGACCGAACAGCGATTCGGGCTCGGCGAGGCGGGCGTGCGTCGGCGTGGGAGGCTGTGCCGTACGGACCCGGGAGGCGAGCAGGATCGCCCGCTTGCGCGTCTGCGGAACGCCGAAGTCGGCCGCGTTGAGGATCCCGTACCAGACCGAAAACCCCCAGCCGCGCAGGATCGCCGCGTACTGCTTCCACAGCGGCAGGACGTCCGGCACCTCCTCCATGGCGACCCACTCGGGCTCGCCGACCGTGTTCAGGGCGTGGAGGTAGCGCATCGGCTCGGCCGCGAGCAGGGAGCGCTCGTCCCGGCAGGCGGCGAGCAGGCGCTCGCGGGTGTCGCGTCCGGCGGCGAGGTCCTCGACCGCCGCATGCACCAGCGGCTGGTCCACCAGGCCAAGACGTTTGCCGGCCATGCTCCACGCCTGGCACGGCGGAGAGGCGATCAGCCCGCGCGTCCGGCCGAGGAAGGGCCACGTCGGATACATCGTCACGTCGGTCCGGATCGTCAACTGCCCGGCGGCAGCGCGGGTCCTGCACGCCCACTCGTCCCACTCCAGCCCCACGTCACGCACGCCGAAGACACCCAGTGCCCTGCTCCAGCCGCCCGGCCCCGCGAAGAGGTCGAGTATCACGTGGCCAGCCCGAAGCCGCCCTGCGCCAGCGCGTCCGCATCCCCCCGGCACGCCCAGGGCGAGCAGCCGTCCGCGACACCCCGCTCCAACTCGTCCTCGTCGGCGAGCTCCTGCTGGAGGGCCGCCCACTCCGAGGCGGTGACGTGGTCGATCGGGGCCTGGCCGAGGGGGACGCGGGAGCGGTGCAGGAACGCTTCGCCCAGCAGCCGACTGCCGCTGGCGTTGGCGCGGGCATTGCCCTTCCGGATGGCCGCGTCGAATTCCACGACGTCCTCCCACTCGGCGGGGGAGTTGTCGCGGATGTGCCGCCATTGAGCATTGCCGTGGAAAGGGCAGCCCAGGCAGCTCGATTTCGGCGTCTTGGCTAGATTGAGCGAGGTGAGATAGCGAACGCAGTCGGAACGCGACCAGCCCATGTCGATCAGCGGATGCCGGTTCTGCATGTACTTCACGTCGGCGTCCTTGGCGCGGTGGAATTCGTCGGTGGATATGCCGATCCACTGCTCGACGAAAACGCCCTTTGGTACCCGAGCCGGATACGGGTAGCCGAGAAGTTGGCGGATCTTCTTCTTGATGGGCTTCACCTTGTACTCCCCGGTGCACTGGCGCCGGGTCATCCCAGGTCGCCCATCCGTGTTCAGGATGTAGAGGGGCATGGAGGCGAAACGGTGATCCGGGTTCAGGGCGTCGCTGCGAATATTTCCGGAGGAAACCCGGAGAACAGGTATACCGGCGGGCTTTGCTATTTCGCGTTCGAGGCGGTCGAGATGGTCATAGACGGATTTGGGCTCCCATCCGGTGTCGGCAAAGATCGCGTAGTCGATTTTCGGGAGAATGCCTTCGGCGGACAGGGCGAGCAGGGTGCTGGACTGGACGCCAGCACCGAGAGAAAGGGCGCGGAACTGGGAGCAGGGGCGAATGGGAAATCCTTGGGCGGAGTGTGGAGGCGGGGAGGGTCAGCGGGCGCGGGCTCGGGAGTTGCCTGATTGCGGGACGGGCAGGAGCGCGGGGACGAAGGAGCGCCGGGCGACGAGGGCGGCGGTGGCTTGGCGGGCGCTGGTGACCGCAGCGGTGTAGTGGGGCAGGACGCGGTCGGTGATCCGCCAGGCGGCGCGGGCCGGATCGAGAGGGCCGGCGACGGTCGGCGGCGCGGGGATGCGGTCGGTGACGTCCTCGTGCAACCCGTGGGGGATCACGGGGCAGATCAGGACCCGGCCTTGCCGATGCTGGACGAGGTAGAGCTCCAGGTCGTCGTCCCGCCGCAGGGTAATTCCGTTGATGCGGAAGGAGATGGGCGGCCGGGCGTCCAGCGGCGTCCACACGCGGCATGTGTCAGCGAACTGGTCGGCGGCGCGGGTGTACTGGCGGTAGAGGGCCGTCCAGGTGCCGGGTAGACGGTCGGCGAGCTGGAGAGCGAACAGGCGGAGGGGGTGCAAGAGATGTCCTCGGCGGGAGAGAAGGTCGGCGTGTCCGGCCGGCGGCGGCTTGGGGACAGCGTCAACGCCGTACGCGGGAAGTACGGGACGCTGAGGGGGCTGTGGTGGGGCCGGTCGTTCGCTGCGCGGGTTTCGCTTGTTCTTGTGCGGCGGCGAGGTCGCGGGTGATGCCGGTGGCGACGTAGTGGCACCCGGTGGCGCACAGGTCGAGCTGGTGGGCGGCATCGGCGAGGTGGCCGGTCATACGAGGTATGGCCTCGGCGTGGCGAGCGGTACGCACCGCCTCGTCGTCTGCCGGGTAGCCGGGGAACGGCGCTCCTTCGTACGGGTTGGCGTACAGCGCGCTGGCGAGGTCGTTGCCGGCCAGGGAGGAAACGACCACGACCGAGGCCAGACACTCCAGGCTGGCGCGACTGCCGGCGACGCTGGCGTACGCGCTGCCGTCGAGCGCGCCCAGGCGGACGACAATGGTGGCCGTCAGGTCTTGGGCTTTGAGCAGGAGCGGGCTGATGAGGCGCAGCGCGTCGGTGCCGGGGGTATAGGAGACGTCCCGAACGCGTGCATGCAGGGCCTCGAACTGGCGAGCCAGGTCACGGAGTTGTTCTGCCTGTTCTACAAGGCTGAGCGGAGGCATGGGGTGGTGTGGCTCCGGGAGATCGGTCAGAGCTGAACAGTGGGGAGGCGCCGCGGGAGATTCGGTCGGTGACCAGCTGTGCGTGCCGCAGGGGCAATGCGTGGGTGGCGTCCGCGACCGTCTCCAGCTGGGCGCCGGGCAGACAGGCGGCAAGACGACCGGTCTGCTCGGGCGGGATGTGGGCGTCGAGGCTTCCGGCCAGAAGGTTGACCCGGCCGCCGAGCTGCTGCAGCGGACTGAGGTCGGGCTGTTGGTTGGCGAGGTCGTGCCACAGGGCGGCGATGTCGCCGGTCGCCGTGGTGTGCAGGCCCTGCCGGCACGGCAACGGCACTGCACCGGATGCCGGATGGGTGTCTGGACGCAGGGCCCACCGGTTGGTGGTGGGGAGACGCCGCCGGACCGCGTCGAGCAGGTACGGCGCGTGCCTGCACGCGGATTCGAGAAGGTTGCGGCCCAGCGTGAGCAGGGACTGGGTCGGACCGGTGCCCGTGCGGGTGCTGATGCCACCGTACGGGGGCGAGATCAGCACCAGCCCGCGGATGCGCGGCGCGAGGTGGGGGTGGCGCGCGACCAAGCGCATGAGCGTCATCGCTCCCATGGAGTGGCCGGCAAGCACGAGCGGCCCCTGTGGCGTTGTCTCCTCAAGAACTTGGGCGAGGTCGTCGGCCAGTTGGTCGAGGCGCAGGGCGGCGGTGCCGCGGGTGGAGTAGCCGTGCGCTCGCTGGTCGTAACGCACGACGCGCATCCCCTCACGGAGCAGGAGCGGTACGTGCGAGCGCCACAGGTCAGCGGTGACCGAGAGCCCGTGCACGAGGACTGCCGTCACCGGTGCTTGTGCCGGACCGTCGACGTAGGTGGCGAGCCGGGCACCATCCGGGAGCCGTATCGATCTCATGCTGCGGTCCCGAAGTCGCTCTGCCCCGGTGTGTGCTTGGCGACGGCCCGCTTGGTGATGCCGTCGGAGGCCCGCTTGGAGGCGGCGGTGAGCTCGGCGGCGCCAGGCTCCAGGTACCACGGGCGCAGGTCGAGCATCGCGGCGCGCATGCCGGTGGCGAAGCAGAGCGCGGTGCCCTTGGGCAGGGCGCGGATCGCGTCGGCGGGCAAGATCCGCTCCTGCCGCATCGATACGGAGGTCGACTTGCCGGACTCGGAGTGCGAGGTGGAGGTGGTCTCGACGTCGTGGTCGCCGATCAGACGGGACAGCTTGTCGGCGAAGTCGGGGTCGTCGATGCCGGAGCCGATCACCTTCACGGTGGAGGCGGACCACATGGCGTCCATGCCCGCGTCCCCCCAGACCTTCTGGCCCTGGCGGTAGGACTGCAGGATCGTGATCGGGATGATCCCGCGGGAGCCGAGGTGGGAGTACAAATCCGGAAGATCGGAAATTTTGCACACGTTGGCGGCCTCGTCGAGGATCGCGAGCATCGGCGGGTCGAGCCGCCCGCCGGCGCGCTCGGCCTGCGCGGTCGCGGCGCGCATCACCGAGTCCGCACACGCGGCGATCAGCGCGCTGGCGCCGCCTCCGCCGTCCTTGCTCAAGAGGTAAAGCGTGTCGGTGGACGTGACGAACTCGGCCGGACGGAACTCGCGCACGTCCTTCTGCGGGGTGACCCATGCGGCGATCTCACTGTTCAGCAGCGCGGCGGCGTACTGGCGGGCAGTCTCGTAGATGCCATCGCGCGTCTCCGGCGGTCCCTCGACCGTTCCCTTGAGCTGGGCGGCGACGGCGGCGAAGTCGTGGTCACGGAGGATGTCGAGCGGGGTGCGGTCGGCGGGGAAGGCCAGCCACTGCATGACGTCGGTGATCGGCCGCTCGTCGAGGGCCGCGGCCAGGAACAACTGGGACAGGATGTTGGATCCGGCCTTGGACCAGAAGTCACCCTGCTGGCTCGCGTCCACCGAGGCGGCGAGGAAGTGGCCGGCCAACCGCCCGGCGCCGTCCAGGGTCTTGGCGTCGGCGAGGGGGTTCCACCACATTTCGCGTGCTGCGTGTGCGATCTGCTGCGGATCCATCGACCACACCTGGCCGACGCGTGCGCGGGCGTCGTAGGTGGCGGTGAACGCATCGCCCGCAGCCTTGTTCGAGGTCAGCAGAACCGGGCCGGGCGCGGCGAGTATGGAGGGGATCGCGAGCGAGGTGGTCTTGCCCGAGCGCGGCGCCATGATGGCGACGGCCACATCCTCGTAGCCCATGCGGACCTCGTGTTTGGTGCCCTGCAGGTTGCCGAGCAGGATGCCGGTGTCGCGGGCCTCGATGTGCTTGGCGTCCTTTAGGCTCGGGCGCAGCGAGCGGGCCTTGGTGGTGATCGCCTTGGCCATCAGTGGCTCGATGTCCCGGGCCTTGGCCATGCCGGTGATCTTCTTCCGGCCGCTGCTGCTCTTGTGGCGGGACCACAGGACGCCGGTCACGGCGCCGAGGGCGAGCAGGGATGCGATCGGGACGATGCGAGCGCCGACAAGCAGGGATGTTTCTCCGACCTGGGGCCAGAGCTGGTCAGGGTGGAGGAGGGCGGCGGTCGGCTGGTAAGGCGCCCAGTGGTCGACGGCCAGCCACGCGGTGATGTTGCCGGACAGCCAGGCGAGATGGGACAGCGGGACGACGACGCCGAGCACTCCGAGGAGGAGACGGAAGACGATGTCGTACCCGTCGGAGGAACTGTTGGAGGAGGGTGGCAAAGGGCTACGTGCTTCCGGGCGGGGACGAAGGGGGTTAGCGGCTGCGGCGGTTGTTGTCCGGTGGCCGTCGAAGGGGGCTCCGACTCGCCGGCCTGCTGGCGCGGCGGGCGGCGAGGGCGTGGACGCGTTCTTCCAGGGCCGAGGCGACCTGTACGGCGGGAACCTCCCGGCGCGTGCGGGTGACCGCGTCCGGGTTACGCATCGGGAGACTGCGCATGCTGCCGGTGCGCAGCACAGGGTTCGGATCGGCGAGCGCGGTGGTGAACGCGGTGATCAGGTGCGGCGGAGTGTGCTCGCCGAAGCGGGCCTGCCACACCGGCTGTCGGCCCGGGCCGAGCGTGGCGGTGACGAACCAGGCGCCTGGTTCCTGCGCGCTGCCCACGCGCTCGACGTACGCGGTGCCGTCGGGCGACACGAGGCCGTCGCCCCCGGTGGCGGGGGGTGACCAGGCGAGCCGCTGGAGCGGCTCGTACAGGTCGGCCTCGGCGGATGCGGTCGCGGCGGGGTCGGTCAGGGCGTCGATGAATCCAGCGGTGAGCTCGACCGGGGTGCGGGCTCCGAAGCTCGCGTACCAGGCGGGCCGGTCCGGCTGCTGGGCGTGGTGGAGCGTCCACCACTGGCCGTCCGGGTCGGGCTCGAGCCGGAAGAGGGCCTTCTGGTCGGGGCTGGAGAGGATGACGCGCGGCATCAGGGGGTCGTGGCCGTAGCTCCAGCCGCAGGCCCGATGGAGAGGGACGGTGACCCAGGCGGGATCTCCGCCCCCGGCCAGGTGGCGAGGGGCGACGAAGTCGACATCGACGATCTCGGGGGGCTTCGGCATGGTTACCTCCGCCCCGGCTTGGCACGGTCGGACGCCGGGACCGCGGTCACGGTTGGCGACGGGACCGATGGTGTGGATGCCTGCCGGGCTGCGGAGTTGATGTCCCGGACGACGCTGCCGTGAGTGGCCCAGGTGTCGAGGTAGCTCCAGCATTCGGCGTGGTGCTCGGCGAGGGCGTCATCCAATGCCGGGGTACCCGGCCGGGCGGCGGCGGGAAGGCCGTCACGGGTCTGGACCCATTCCTCGTGCAGCGCATCCAGGCGGTCGAGCGCGTCGCGCAGGACGCCGAGCTGCCACCCCCAGTGGCTCCGCACTGCGTGGGCGGGCAGGTGGGCGAGCTGGGTCTCGGCTGTGGCCAGCAGGTGGCGGGCGCCGGTGCGCACGGTCTCGAACGCGGCGGCCGTGTCGGCGTCGCGCTGGCTCTTGCGCAGCCCGTAGGCGTGATCGTCGTACGGCCAGCCGTCGAGGCCGGTGTGCTCGTCGGAGTACGTGTCCCAGGCGTCGAGGATCTTCTTGCTGTCAGCGACGTAGTCGGCGAGGTGACGCAGCAACTCGCGGTGTGCGGCGGGTTCAAGGGAGATGGTGAGGTGTCCTATCGGGATCAGCGGCGAGCGGTGGAACGGGTGGTGCTTTCCGTCGCCGGGCGCGTCACGGCTTCCGGCTGGCGACGCCGCACGAGGCGGGCCTGCCTGCGGATGCCGGCGAGTCGGGCGGCGTGAGCCTCGACGACTTGCTCCGGGGTGAGCGGGCTCGGCTTCTGCACGACGCCGTGGGCGGTGCGGTCGTACATGCCGCGCTGGAGCGGGGCGCTGTCAGCGAGCGTGGTGATGAAGGCGGTCACGAGGTGCTCCGGCGTGTTGCCGTCGAACCAGGCGTGCCAGATCCGGGGGCCCGCAGAGAAGGGCCAGGGGTGATCCCGGACCTCGATGTGCCAGGACGCACGGTCTGGTTCGCGCCATGGCACGGTGCCATCGCCCTTCTCCGACCGACGCTCCACCCTGCACCCCGGTGGATCGGAGACGGCGGCCCCGCGGCCGTCGATGAGCCAACCGGCTGCTTCCAGCGCCGGCAGGGGGTTGGCCGGCGCGGCGGGTGCAGGTGCGACGAGGGCGTCGGTGAGGCCGGCGAGGATCTCGGCGGGGACGAGTTCGCCGAACTCGGCGTACCAGCCCGGCTCGGTGCCGGTGGGCTCGGCCCGCAGCCGCCACCACGCGGAGGTGGCGGACTGCGGGTCGAACTGCAGGCTGTGACGGTGGTCGGGGCTGCGCAGGACGATCTCGGCGCTCAGCGGGTCGGACGTGCGGGTCCATCCGGCTGTGGCAAGGCCGTGGGTGACGTGGCGGGCGTCGCCGGGGCCGGCGAGGTGGCGGGGGCTGGTGTCGAACGGGATCCGCCAGGCGTGCTTGTCGGCGAAGGCGGCGAGCTGTCGTTCGCTCACCGGCACCGGCCGCACCCCGGTCCGCTGGCGACGGTGCTGCCGTACAGGCCGCGCAGGCCGTCCAGGACGTAGTGGAGGGTGTGCTGGTCGCCCTGCTCCCATGCGGCGGTGCGTAGTTCCGCGATCAGGAGGCTGACCTCGAGGGTGCGCGGGGTGTCCGGGTGGTCCTGCACGGCGCGGGCGAGGGCGCGCAAGGTGTCGGCGAGCTGGACGGGGAGGCCCGTGTACTCGTCGAGCAGAGGCTCGACGAGGGCGAGCGCCTCTTCGGGGTCGGGGCTCTCGCGCAGGTAGTCGGTAAGAAGGGACAGGGTCTCGGTCGCCGTGCGGATGGTGTCCGGGGTGAGTGCGGGCATCAAGCTCCTCAGTTGGTGGGTGTGGGTGATCAGCGGTAGGTGCGGGCGCCACCGGAGTAGGCGTGGGGGCGGGCCGTGGCGCGCGGCCGGCTGCTCCGGGCGGCGTTGCGAGCCCAGGTGGCGGCGCGGGCGGCGGTGATCCGGGCCTGCTGCCAGGCACTGAGCTGGGAGGGCAGGACGGACACGGACGTGGTGCGGATCTGGGCGCTCTGCGGAACCCGTCCGAGCGGGCGCATCACGGGCTCGGGGCTGACGAGCGCGGTCGAGAAGGCTTGCACCAGGTGCATCGGGGTGCTGGGGGCGAACTGGGCTGTCCAGCCGTTGCCCTGCTTGTCCTTCGCCCCGGACCACCACATGGCCTCGCCGTCAGGCCCCTGGTGGAACTGCATCCAGGCGCTGCCGTCGGGGCTGGTCGCGGTCACGTGCTCGGCGTTGGGCGGACGGTCCCACCCCTGCTCCCGCAAAGGTGCCCACACGTTGGGGGCGTGCGCGGAGCGGGGCCGGCTGAGGGCGTCGGTGAGACCGGCGACGATCTCCACCGGCGTTTGCCGCCCGAGGACTGCCCACCACTCGTCTTGATGGCCGCTCGCGGCACCGTGGATCGTCCACCCGCCGGGCAGTACGAAGGGGTCGTAGGTGATACGGACCGCGCGGTCCGGGCTTTCCATGGCGAGAGGACCGCCGGCCTTGGACTTGTCCCGCCAACCCGAAGCGCGCAGGAACTCGGAGACGTGCCGGAGGTCACCACCGCCGGCGAGGGCGCGGGGCTCGACGAGGTAGTGCTGCTGGGCCTGCTCGCCCGCCCCCCAGCCCTGCCACTGCTTCCTCTTCACCGGCGCCGCCGGACGACGAGTGGAGCAGGGGCCGGCGGCTTCGCCGGTGCGGTATCGGGCCGGTTGCCGGCGTGCTGGAGCATCTCTCGGTGCTCGTCCAGGTCCCCGCCGATGGCGTCGAGCTCATTGGAGGCCCGCCCCAGGGCGAGCCACACCTCGGCGGGCAGGGCGCCGCGCTCGGCCTGGACCTTGGCGAACATGCTGCTGACGGAGACGAGGTGGGTGACGCCGGCGAGGACGCCGTCCGCAGGGTCGACAACGCGTGCGATGACCTGTGTTGCTTCATGAGGGGGGAGTATCGCGAGGTGGTCGCCGAGCTGGCCGAGCTGACGGGCGATTTCGTCGGCCAGCCGTACGTACGGGTTGGAGTGGGGCATGCTCCTCCAGGACGGGGGTCGGGATCAGTGGTGGTGGCGGTGGCCGATCCGCCGCGCTTCGCCGAGGACGGCTTCGGGGCGTGCATGTGCCGGCGGGGAGGGGCGGTGGGGGCCGGTGGTGATGCAGGCGCGCAGGTAGCGGCGGAACAGGGCGGTGGCGAGGCGCGGTGTGAGGCGGTGGCTGATCGGCGGGGGCTTGCGGGGTGTTACGGGGTTCTCCGATAAGGCTGTCGGTGCGGGAGCGGGCGGCCCCGGGTGCCGGGGCCGCCCGACGGGCGTTACGGGGTAAGCCGGGACGGTGTGGGGCGCGAGGAGGAGGCAGCCGGTGGCGGTTGCCGTCTGGCGGGGCGTGGCCTGTTGGCGCGGACCTCCCGCGCGGCCTGCTGGTAGGCGGTTTCGTCGAACAGGTCGGGGTCGATGTTGACCTTGTATCCGGCCATCAGCAGCGGCGGGATCGCCCGGCTCGCCAGGCGCTTCTGCTCCTCGGCACCAAGGTGATCCGGCACGGTGTGCCAGACGTACAGAGGGGCGCCGACGGGGTACTCGTGGCGTTCCAGACCGAGCTGCTCCAGCAAGCCGTGGAGCTTGGCCGGGGCGCCGGTGGGAGTGGCGGCGTGGATGGTGGTCGTCAACGCTTTGACGTAGATCTCGACGTCGGTGCCGTAATCATCGGCACGATTGCCCATGGGCGGTTCTCCAGTTCAGCGGCGTCGGGGTGCGGGGGCGGACGGCTGCCTCGGGAGGCTCGGCGGCGGTGTTCTGGCTGTCGACCGCTCGGGAGCCCGCGCGGCGTGATTGCGCGCGGCGAGGATCCGGTGGGCGGCGCGCGACAGCGCGTCAGCGGTGTCCCCGAGGTCGGCGACGGGGTCGGGGCCTGCGCTCTCGGCGTCCGGCTCATGGGACAAGGCGATCCAGGCCCTGACGACAACGTCGCGTGTGAGCGGCAGCAGGCCACTGGCCGGCCCGGCGATCTCGGTCAGGACCTCGGCGACCTCGGTGCTGCTCTCGGCGCGGGAGGCCCGTTCGGCGAGCTGGGCGAGGTAGCGCAGAGCCGCGTCGCGTTCGCCGTTCGGCGCGGTCAGCGCGTTCAAGGCGGGGTCGAGGTGGACGCTGTGACCGGCGCAGAGCAGGGCGTGCGATGCCGCGGTGGCCTTCAGGCGCTGCTGCTCGACGGGGAGGCCGTGGGGAAGACGGTGGTAGTCCCCGCGGGGGCCGCGAGCGGGAAGGAAGCCACCGGTTCGCTGGAGGATGTCCGCCGCCCGCTCGGTCCCGCCGATCGCCACGACCAGCCCGGTGCGTGGGTCCTTGGTGATGGTGACGTACTCCAGCACCAGGAAGTCGGGCTCCCCTTGCCTCATCGAGTCCTGGTGGCCGACGTTCGTGTGGCGGCCGGGGCCGGCGGCAGGACGGCGCTGGGGGCGGTCCGAGCTGCGGGGTGCTGGAGCGCCGTGCCGATGCCCAGCGCGTCGAGCTGCGGGCCGATCGCGCGCAGAGCGCGGGCCTGGGCCCTAGTGTCGTCTGCGCCCAGGCGGTAGATACCGGTCTGCCGATCCTGGATGAAGCCGTGAGCCAGAAGGACGGCGCCGGCTGCGTCACCGACGGGCGCGGCGGCGACGCTGCCGTCCTGCTGCCAGGTCAGGACGACCCGATCAGGCTGGGACGGCTGGATGCCGCCCAGGGCGTTGTGCCTGACCTGGGCGAGAGCGATGTCGTAGCGGGCGAGCAGGTCGCCGGCGACCTGCTCGGCGCTCAGGAACGGGTCGTCCGCGAGCGCGATGCCGTTGGGCTCGGGTACTGCGCGGTATGCCTCGTCGGGCAGTGCGCGCGGGGCGACGGCGGCAACGAGGAATCCGTCGCGCTCGTCGTGCCGTTCCAGGACGACGAGCTGGGCTCCGTCCAGGCGGCTGAGGACGGCGGCCTGCTGGAGCGGGTGCTCAGCGAGGGAAGTGGCGACGAGGTCCAGGTCCCAGATGCGGTCGGCCAGTTCGGCCAGATCGTCCTTGTGCTCGGGAGGGTGGTAGGAGCTGGTCCAGGCGCCCGGGAGTTCGCCGGCGAGGACGTCGGCGTACGAGGCGAGGCGCTCGGAGTTGGCGTGATCGTGCATGGTGTCCTTGAGCGAGGTGAAGGTCAGCGGCGCAGCCCGGCGGCCACCGGGGGCGGCGGGGCCGGCAGCGTGCGCGGCGGGGGCGGGCAGGCGCACACGGCGGAGCGCTCGCGTTCGGTGGCGGGGACCTCTGCGGCGCAGATGCTGCGGCCCGGGTGCGGGATGTGCCGGTCGGTGAGGGCGTTACGGGTATCGGAGAGGTCGCTACGGATGGCTCGGAGACGCTCGTCGGCGAGGTAGCGCAGCCGTCGGGCGATGTGCGGGTCGGCCGCGTCGCCAAGGCCGTCGTGGAACTCGGCGGTGGCGATGAGGACTTCTTCGAGGGCGGCGAGGATGCCGTCGTGGGAGGCGGTCAGTTCGGTGAGTACGCCAGCCGCATCCCAGGTGGTGGTGGCTTCGCGGATGCGCTGGGCGAGATGGGCGACCGTGGCGCCCAGCGGCAGATCGTGGACCGGGCGGTGGTCGGTGTCGAAGTCCTCGTCGCAGTCGACGTGGTACCCGACGGCCCGAAGCCGGGCGACGGCTTCGATCCCGAGGCGCGTGTCGTCGCCCTCGATGAGGTTGGTGGGGGCGCGGTGGTAGGTCTCGTGGACGCGGACCACCGGGACGAAGCCCGTACGCTGCAGGACGCTGTGGGCCTCGGGGTCTCCGCCGCGGGCGAGGACCTCCTCGGAGTGCGGATCGCGGCGGACGGTCAGGGATCGGTCGGCCAGGGGCAAAGAGACGTTTCTCCTACGGTGATCGACGTGAAGGTGCCGTGATGGCGGTCGGTGCCGGGACGCCTGTGCGTGGCCGGGTGGGTGCGCTCAGGTGGGTCGCGGCGGTGTCGAGGTCCTGCTGGATGCCGTAGAGGCGGCGGGCGATCAGTTCCAGGCGATGCGCCGTGTCGGCACCGGCGGCTCCCGGCTGGCGGGCGGCCTGGTGGGCGGTGTGCTCGATGAGTCCGCGCACCGTGGCCAAGGGACCGGTCCGCTCGTCGGCGAGCTGCGAGATGATGGCCGCGAGCTGGGCTGATGCTGTCGGAGCGGGCCGGGCGACGGCCTGCGGCCGGGAAGTGCTTCGGACGGGGACCAGGCGCAGGTCCTGCTCGATGCGGCGGGCCTCGGCCGAGAGGCACCGGAGGACCTCGGCAGGCGGCGTGTGCCAGGAGCCGTCGAGGCGGATCAGGTTGGCAATCAGATCAAGGCGTCCGGGCTGGGCCTGGACGGCGATCCACCGGCAGCCGTTCGCCTCGCCGGGGGCTTCGATGCCCGCGGCGCGGGCCAGCCTGTGGGCGGCTTCGGCCCATTCGGGGCCGGTCAGCTCGCGGTCGTCGGGGTGGAGCCGGACGTCGAGGTGGAAGATCGCTCGGCGGTCACCCTGTGGGCTGGCGACGAAGGGGTGCTCCAGCAGCGGGTCTTCGAGATGCTCGGCCCACTGGGTGGCCGTCCACGTGGCCTGCTCGTCGTCCAGGGTGTAGGAGTCGAGCCCCGGCCAGTAGGCCACGACGGTGTCCTCCGGCAGCCCGCCCCCGATGGGCACCGAACGCCCCAGCGCTTCACCGAGCGGTTCGTACGGCCCGTGGGCGCGCGGGTTGTTGCGGGTTATCACGCTGCCGCGCCTCCGAAGGTGCGGGCGGACAGGTGCTGGTGCACGTCACGGGCAGCGGCGGTCAGGGAACGCTCGCGCACCAGATCGGCGTGCACGGTGATGTCGCCCGGCGGTAGAAGATCCAGGGCCCGGTCGATGGCCGCGAGCCCTTCGGCGTAGCGGCCGAGTCGGCGCAGGGCGCCGGCCACCCGGAACAGCACGATCGGATCGGTGCCGCCGCAGAAGGCCGGCCGCGCGCTGAGGGCGAGGAGCCGCTCCGCCCCCTGGTCCAGGTCGTGCCCGAGCCACAGTCCGTGCAGCAGAACGTGGAGGGTTTTGGCGTGATCGCCGGCTTCGGCGAGAACCTCGTCCATCAGGTCCAGGCCCTCGGGGCGGGACTGGCCGAGCAGTGCGAAGGCGTACAGGGCCCGGCTGTAGCAGTCGAACTCGGAGATCGCGCTGGGAGGGAGCTGTTCGACGAACGCCTGGAGGGTGGGGCAGCGGAAGTCGTAGCGCAGGGCGCTCAGATACAGATGCCGGTACGTACGGGCGATGACCGGATCGAGGTCGGCTGCGGTGATCTCTTCCGGACTCAGCAGGCCGAGAACGCTGCGCCCAGCGGCACGGGCGGCCCATGCCGCATCCGCACACACCTCGGCTGATTCCCTCCAGTCCACGCCGAGTTCGCGGAGTTCTTCCGCCAGCTGGACAGGCCAGAACGGGGCGGCCAGATAGTCGGTGGCACAAACCCTGGCTTCGCGGAGGGAGGTCTCGCGGCCGGGGAGGGTCACGAGCCGCTCCGGGCGTCGGCGACGTGTACGAGCTGGCCGAGGGCGGTGGTGGTGTACCAGCCGCAGTCGACGATCGCCTCGCCGTCCGCGTACTTCGGTAGGAGGTAGTCCTCCATGGCCCGCAGGTAGATGAGGCAGTCTGGGCAGCGGCGGGAGAGGTGCACGAGGGAGCGGGGGTGGGCGGTGATGTACGACTGCGCGCCGCCGGTCGCATCGCGCAGCCGCCATCCGTCCTCATCGGTCGGGGTGTGCCAGGACGGGGCGACCACGCGCATGGCGTCTCCCCACAGTTCTCCGCCGGCGGCCCCCTTCAGGACGACGACCGTGTCGCCGGCCTGGAAGTGGGCGTGGGTGATGTCCCGGTCGGGGGTGAGCGGATCGGGTGTCGGGGTGAACACCGGAGTGGGCGGGGGCGGGGGCTGGGACATGGGGGTTCCTTCCACGCGAGGCGGGTGGCGGTGGGAGGAACAATGGTCCGGAGGATCGCCGGTTTGGCTAACCGGCGATCCTCGGCTATGTTCCGCCGCCGTCAGCGGAACGGGTTCTCTGTCCCGCGGTCGTCCTCGCCGGCGGCGTCGAGGAGTTCGAGCAGGTCGGTGCCCTCCGCATCCCGCTGGTCGATCCACCATCCGGCGCGGGTGATGGAGCGGGCCTTCTCCTCCAGCTCCGCCCAGTCCGCCTCGTCCCAGGTCCCCTCGACGACCAGCGCGGTCTGCGCGGAGGTCATCAGCTGGTGCCGGGACCGCTCGCCCCAGTCCAGGGCCTTCTCCGGTCCCTCCAACTGCGGCATGTCGAACTGCTTCGCCCACTCGACGGCAGCCTGCTGCTCCTCGGCGCGCTTGGCGGCGAGCCACTCCTCCTTGGACTCGGTGTCGGCATCGCGAGCTGCCTTCCAGCAGTCGGTGCAGTCCCGGCCGGCGAGCCAGCGGGCGAATCCGGCGCGCTTGTCGGCGGGACGGTTGGACAGGTCATGGACGACTTCGTGGGAGCAGGAGTGCTCGACAGTCCACTGCGTACGGACAGCCATATACGAATCTCCTCAAATGAGTCTGAAAGTCAGGGGGTTCAGGGGGTCTTGTGCCGGCCCCGGGACGGGCGGCGGTGTCGGCCCTGCCGCAAGGGCCGGCTGGCGGGGCCGAGGTGCGTCCGCGCGGCGAGCAGGACGGTGAGCGCGAACGCGGCGCCGGCGGCGGGGAGTGCGGCGCTGGCGAGGGGGTGCTCGGCGAGGCGTCCGGCGAGGGCGGTGCCGGCGGACTGGCCGGCACCGATCGACAGGATCAGCCACGCGTACGCCTCGCTCGTGCGGCCCGCGGGGGTGAGGGCGTCGGTGGTGACGTAGGCGCAGGCGACCACGACGGTGAGGAACGCACCGGGCACGATGACCGCGAAGGTGGCCGCGTACGGTCCCAGGAGGGCAAGCAGGGGGAGCCACCCGGCCAGGAACGCGGCCCCGGCTGCGATCAGTCGGCCGGTGGTGGTGCTGGTCCAGGTGCGGCGTCCGTAGACGAGGCCCCCCAGGAAGCTGCCGGTCGAGAACGCGGCGGGGAGGATCCCGGACAGCATGTCCTGATCGTGGTGCTCGGCCATGGCGATCGACCACACGTTCATGGACCCGATCGCGAACCCGATGCCGGTGAGGGAGACGAACAGCAGCACCAGGCCGGGGCTGGTCAGCCGCCGCCCGGGCCTGCCGTCCGTGCTCGTCGGCTGCGCGGGACGCCAGCGCCGGGAGGGCGGTGCGCAGGCGACGGTTGCGGTGCCGACGAGACCGAGGGCGGCGGTGACGGCGAGCGCGAGGGACGGGCTGTAAGCGGACGCGAGCGCGGCGACGAGCAGCGGGCCGACGATGTACAGCAGGCCCTGCGTGCCGGTGTCGAGGGCGAGCGCGGCGTGCCGCAGCCGGGGATTGGGCAGCACGCTGGGCCACAGCGCCCGGAGCCCGGCCTCCAGGGGCGGTGTGGTTAGTCCGGCTGCGACGACGACCGCCGTGGCGAGGGCCGGACTTCCTTGGGGTCCGACCACGGGCAGGGTCACCAGCAGTGCTGAGTTGAGCAGGGCGGCGGGCAGGTGCACGGCGGTCTGCCCGCAGCGGTCCATCAGGCGTCCCTTGACCGGCTGGGACAGCGCGGAGGACAGCCCGTACAGGGCGCTGAGCAGTCCGCCGAAGGCGATGCTGCCTCCGGTCGCGGTGGCCCACAGGAGGATGGCGACGGGCGCCATGCCGTTGGGGAGGCGGCCGGTGAGGGTGCCGCCGAGCAGGCGGGCGACGTACGGGCTGCCCAGCACCGCGCCATAGGTGATGCGCGGTGCCGGGGCCGGGGGTGCGGTCAGGGACAACGGGTGCTTTCTCTCGGGGAGCGGTGCCTAGCGGTGGCGGACGGTGGTGGTGCGGGGTGGCGGCGTGGGCGGTGTGGTGTCCACGGCGGGGCGCGGGCGGACCCGTAGGACGGGGGTGCGGTGCGGCGGCAGGACGGCGACGGTCGCGCCGAGGTCCTCGGCCGCGTCGTGCACTTCGCGGGTGAAGAAATCGATCTGCCGGCCGAGTGCGGTGAGCCGCGCGGCGATCTGCCGGCCCTGGACGGTCTCCAGTGCGCTAGCGAACTGGCCTGCCGTCTCCAGAAGTTCCTGGAGGCGGATCATCGGGCCCGCGTCGTAGCCGCGCTGGGTGGCGCCGAGGAGCGCGTTGGACGCGTCGCCGGCGTGCTGGGCCTCGACGACGTCCCGGATGAGTTCCTGCAGCGATACCTCGGGAGCGGGCACGGGGCGGTTGAACTCCGAGACGTCCGCGCGCAGCACGCCGGGCGGGACCGCGGCGGGCAGCACCTGCCCGGCCTCGTATTCGTGGGCGAAGTGCCCGATCACCTGCCAGCCGGGGGCGTCCGGGTCACCTTGGAGGGCGACCACCCTCGAGTCGTCGTCCTCGATCAGATGGGCGAGGGTGATGGGCTGCCCGTCAGCGGCGTACCACGACTCGGTCAGCTCCAGCTCGCCTCGCTGCTGCGCGGCCTGGGCCCGCTCGGTCCACGCCTGCTGTTCTCCGTCGGTCGGCGGGGCCTTGTGGTGCTGGTGCTGGTTCTGATCGGCGAGGTTGGCGGCAATGGAGCCGTGGTCCGCCCAGGCGGCGAGGTGCGGCCACAAGGCCGCATGCTGTGTGCGTACGGCGGAACCAGTGGCGGCGGGCCGGTCGAGCGCCCTCCGGATTTCGGCGGCGGAGACGGCGAGACCGTCCAGCACGGTCCGCCATCCGGCCAGGTGCCGGGCGGGCGGCAGCTCGTCGAGCGCACGGCGGGCGGCATCGAGCAGTGCATCGGCGTACGGGGCGAGGTGCGTGGCGTATGCCTCCACGGCCGACTTGTCCCGGTGGGCTAGCGCGGCTGCCGCGGCGCCTTCGTGAACGGTGCGGCCGTAGCGGTCGCGGGTCATGTCGAGCGCGACCTCGGTCTCGCGGGCGATGACGGCCATCCGTAGTCGGAAGTCGCGTGCGCGCGTTGCGAGGTCGGGTGCCACGGGCAGCGGGCTTTCGGGGGCCGGGCCGCTTCCGGGCGTCACCGGGAGCGCCCGCCACCCGAGGCCGTCAGGTGGACGGTGGGTGCGTAGGTGGGCTTCGGTGGGATGGGCCGGGCCGACGGGGGCGAGGTGGTGGGCGCCGTGCCGCGCTGTGTCGTGCGGCCGGCAGCGGCCTGCGCGAGACGGCTGCGGCGTTCCAGCAGCCCGTTCGGCAGAACGGGCCGCGGCGGGCCGGCCGAAGCGGTCGGGTCGAGAGCGATGTCGGCGTGCACGGCGTAGCCCTGGCGCCGCAGATCGTGGACGGCCTGGCGGGTACGGCGAGGGCCGTCCCGTTCCGGCTCGCTGAGCCTGAACAGCCCGGGCTGGCTGGGGACGGGCTCGAACTCTTCGCGCACCAGGAACCACTGGGCGAGGTGCGAAGGCATGGAGGAAGTGAAGGAGGCGACGAAGCCGTGTTCCTTGTGGGTGCCGAAGACAAAGTGGGTGCCGGGTTCCAAGAGGGCGGGCAACTCCTCACGAGGTCGGTGGTGGAGCAGATCAGCGGCGGGGGGCCGGACGCGCCGCAGGCAGAGGGCGCAGCGGCGCGGACACCGCGAGGGCCGGGCGCCGGTGCGGTGTGCTCACGCGGGCCTGGCGCAGGAAGGCTTCTCCATCGGTGAGCCAGGTCTCGATGGCCGACCACGTCCGCGCCTGGCGTTCCCGGGGTGGGAGAGGCCCGCTGTGGACCGCCTCCTCCAGCAGGACCTCGGCGTCGGCCACGGCATCGGCCAGGCGGGAGAGCGCGGCGGCGTCCTGTGGCCATGGGCTGCGGGCGGGCTGGCATCGTTCGAGCAGGGTCGGGGCGTGGTCCACGACGGTGAGGAAGCTGCGCCAGGAGCGGTCGAGGAAGTCCTCGGTCGCGGCGCCGAGGGCATTGACGCTGAGCGGCGTGGCGTCGCGGTAGCGGGCGGAGGCGGCCATCGCCTGCCAGGTGTCGCGCTCGGAGCGGATGTGCTGGAGCACGGTGGAGATGGCCGCGGTCCGGCGGGCATGGACGGCCTGCTCATAGGAAGGGAGGTACCGGTCGGCGACGGCCTGGGCCGCGCGTCCGGGAAATGGCGGCAGGACGATGCTGCGCGGGGCGTGCGGATCGCCGTAGCCCTCCTCCAGCCCCTTCGGTGCGAAGGCGCCGACGAGGTAGTCGAGTTGGCGTCCGGGGCGCTCGGTGAGCAACAGGGTGGTGCCGTGCACCATGTCGGTGAGCGTGGCGGCGTAGGGGATCCGCTCGGTCTGGAGGGCGCGGCCGAGTTCGCCGCTGTCCCATATCCAGGGCACGAGGTCCTCCTGCCAGACGGGGTGGGAGTAGATCTCGACCGCCGCACTCCACTGGCCGGGCAGAAGGCGCGCGATGTCGCGAGCGGCGTCGCCGATGAAGCGCCGGCTGCTGGTGGACACGCTGGTGCGGTGCCGCTCGGCGCAGATGATCAGGCCGGCCACCGTGGCGCGGGAGGCATCCGCGTCGTCGGCCGGAAGGCGGTAGACGCCTGCTTCGCCACGGCGGAAGCCGGACTCCTCCAGCGCCGTGTGGGCCCAGGGATACTGCTCGCCGCCGGCGATGGCGACGATGCCGGCATCCCGGCTGTAGGCGAGGACGATGTGCGCGTCAGCCACGGGCGAGGGCCTCGCGGGTACGAAGGGCGGCCCGCAGGCTGAGTCCATAGCCGTGCGCGTGTTGGCGGGCCGCCGCCTCCAACTGGTCGTACGACGCCTGCTGCGTCATCTGCCCCGGATGCTTTCGGTACCGGTAGACCGGCAGGCGCAGCAGTATCCCCGGGGCGAGGACCGTGACGCCGACGGCCGCCATGTAGTCCTCGCCCTGGACGAGGCCGCCCATCGGGGCTGCTCGCACGAGGTCGGTGCGGGCGAGGATCGTGGTCGGCCCGATCGGGATCGTGTCCTGTGGCCGTGGCCAGTAGTTCATGACGTCGCCGGCCTCGTGTCGGCCTGGCGGCGTGGGGCAGCGCCACAGCGTGGTCGAGCCGTCGGGGTGCAGGTCCTCACTCCAGCCGGCGCACCAGCCCACCCCGGTGGATTCGAGGGCGGACAGCCGTGCCGTCATGGCGTCGTCGGTGAACTCGTCGTCATCGTCCGCCCAGTTCACGTACGTGGTGCGGACCTGGGTGAGGGCGAGGTTGCGGGCGCAGGCGGCGCCGACCGCGCGGGGCAGCGTGAGGGTACGGATGCGCGGGTCCGCCGCGAGAGGGGCGGGCAGACGGCTCGGGTCGGCGCCGTCGAGGGCGATCACTGCCTCCCACGGTACGGACTGCCGGGTGAGGCTGGCGTGCATGGCGGTCAGGTAATCGAGGCGGTCCTCGCGCAGGCGACTGGCGATGACGACGGTGATCGGGGGCGTGGGCAGGGAAATCTCCGGGAAGCGCGGGCGGAAGGGTCAGCGGCGGGCAGAGGTGCGGTGAGCGACCGAAGGCGAGGTGGGGGCGGGACGGGCCGGTGGCGCGGCGGCCGAGGCGGGGGCAGACCAGTGCGCCGGGTGGTTGCTGAACCGGGCGCGGGGGTCGGTGTCCCAAGCGATGACGGGACCGGCGGCGGCGTGCAGCACGCTGATCACTTCGATCCCGTGGGGGCGAAGGATGTACCCCCACTGCACGTCCAGATCGGCGGCGGTCTTCTCGGTGACCGCCATGCGGACCGGCGGGGAGCCGTCGGGGGTGACCAGGTGGTCCAGGGTGCTGCTGGACCACTGTTCACCGCCGGTCAGCGCCGAGAGGAACTCGGGCGGGGCACCGTCCAGGAGATCAGTGCCCAGCTCGTCCCATCCCACGGCGACGCCGTCCACGAGATGCCGCACCATGGCCTCGACGTCACGGCCGAACCGGTACCGGTGTGCGGCGAGGAGGATGGGCAGTTTCTCGCTCGGCTGGCCGTCGAGATGGACGTATATGCCGGTGTAGCCGGTCTCGGTGGGGCGGGCGATGAAGGAACCGGTCGACAGGAGGGGCCTCCAGGGCGTTTCAGGATCACCGGCTGGGTGCCGGGCCGGCGGGCGGAACGTGCGGCGGGGTCGGGGGGAGTGCCGTCGAGGCCCGTGCCGGGCCCGGCGGCGGGAGGTTCGGCGTCGGCGCCGGGTCGTACGCAGCGCGCAGAGTCCTGAGATCGGCCTCGTCCGCGATGGCCGCCACGGACAGGCTGCGGCTGGCCGCCTCCATCAGGAGCTTGGGCGGCGAGCCCTTCGCCGCGCCGCGGTGCTGGCCGCGCCACTGGGCGGTGGCGAAGAGGTAGTCGCTCACCGCCCGGAGTGCGGGTTCGGCGGCATCCAGAAGACGCTGGGTGACGGCGCTGACCTCGGCAGGGGTCTGGGCCGCGGCGAGCGCGGCCAGGTAGGGGGAGGGCGAGGTCAGGGCTGGGCAGGGGCTCGTCCGGCAGCGGATGCTCCGCGAGGAACGCTTCGGCGTCCCGCCTTGCCCACCGGAGCAGATCACCGCGGGTGGCGATGCCGTAGCGGGCGGCGGCGATCTGGTCGGCGTCGCGGCCGACGTTGTCGTACAGCTCGAAGTCGGGGTCTTGGGGCACGGGTCCTTCTAGACGGAGGTGCTGGAGCCAGCGGCCTTGGCGTCGGTGCGTCGGCAGCCGTAGCCCAGGAGGCTCGACGGCGCCGGCGCGCTCGGGACGGCGGCGATGTCGGTGCAGGTGAACGTGTAGGTGAAGGCGGGGCCGGGGCTGGTGCCGAGCCAGGCGCGGTCCTGCTTCTCCGGCACGATCCCGAGGCCCGGGGCGGTCACCGCGTCGTGCTGGGTGTGAGTGTGGGAGAAGATCACGAGTGCGCCCGTGGTGGTCTTCAGCGCGTAAGCGTCGGCGAACCGCGGGTCGGCGGAGGCGAAGCGTGTGGTGCCGCGCGGGCCGAACTTCCGGGTCGTCTCGTCGTGGACCTTGATCTGCCGCTGGGAGGCGTTCGACGGGCTGAAGACCTTCTTCCCGGTCGTCTCGCCTCCGGTGGCGAAGTTGTCGGTCACGGCGGAGCGAAGCACGCCGACCGGCGCGGCCAGGGACTGCGAGGCGGCGTCGACCGCGGTGGCGTACCCGTCCTTGTCGAGCTCGATCTTCGGGAGCTGCTTCGGATCGTCGATGTCGACGGTGGCGACCATCTCCCACTGCTGCTTGGACTGCGTACTCTCCGCCAGGATCAGGACGCGGGCGTACTGCTGCTGGCTGCCGGCCCGGGTAACGGCGGCGAACCACCGCTGCTGTCCGTCCTTCAGGCGTGGGATGTAGACGTCGGTGGCGGACAGGTCGTACGACCACGCTCGGTACGGCTCACGATCGGTCTGGGGCAGGGCCTCGTCCTGCTTGATGTCGGCCAGCGACATCGCGTATCGGGGCCCGCCTCGACGGTGTCGAGAAGGGCGTGGTCCTGGCTCTGGTGAGCGAGGTTGTTGGTCTTCGAGTAGTGGGCGATGGCCTCGCGCGCCTGCGCCTGGGTCAGCGAGGGAACCGGGGTCGGCTTCGGCGCAGTGCTGGCCGTGGAGGTCTGCTTGGACTCGGCGGTGTCGCTGTCGTTGGTGCAGCCGGTCAGGGCCAAGGAGGCAGCGACGGCACAGGCGATCAGCGGCAGGGCGTGACGGGTGATGCGGATGGGGACTCCAGTGGTGCTCGGGCGGGCAGGCCGGCGCGTCCGGGTGGATGTGGCTGCCGTTGCGGCGGGATGAGGGACGAGGCGCGGTCACCGACGCAGAGCGCGACCACGTCGGGTGCACCGGCCCGCCTCGCGGCGAGGTAGCCGCGGGCGTCAGCGTCTGTGCCGCGGCTGTGCTAGCGGGAGGACAGGCAGGGGGAGGGGTGAGGTACGGGGCGGGGCCGCTGAACGCGGGGGTGCTGGTGGTGGGGTATGCAGCGCCCGCATTCGGTCCTCGGCGACGTGCAGGACTTCCGCGAGGTTGCGGATTTCGGCCGCGGCGTCGGCGAGGTCGTACGACAAGTCGAAGCCGTCGTCGTGCTCGGCTTCCTTGGCCTTCTCCCCGGCTGCTTCGAAGAACTCGCCGAGCCGCTCCAGCAGGCCGTCGGTCGGATCCAGGATCTGGTGCAGCATGGCGGCTGCGTCCGCATGCGACTCGGTCCCGTTGAGCCGGTCGGTGAGAGCGAGGAGGGCGTCGCCGTAGTCGTACGCGGGGGTGCGGTCCGCGCTGTGGGAGAAGTCCGGAGACTCCTGTGCGTGGGGCTGTGAGGCTGTGGACACGAGCGGGCCTTCGGTGGACGAGCGAGAAACGGGCAGCAGACCGAGCTGGGTGAGCCGGTGATCGATGGCCTCGATCACGTGGGTGGCGCTGCCGCCGTTACGTGTTTCGGGCCGGTCAGGGGCACAAGGGTCGGTCGATGGGGTGGAGTCGTAGATCACCTCGAACAGGGCATGGTCTTCGGGGTGTTGGCGAGTCACGATCCATCCCTCGGGGTTCCCCGGTGGACGGTCGGAGGAGGGCTCCTGCGGCGGGCCGACGATCAGGTAGCTGCCGTCGGGGAGCGCGACGCGCACGATGTACGTGCTGAGTCCGAACTCGATGTCGCACGCACTCCAGCCCGCGCTGCCGCAGGGGCGTGGTGATGTGCGCGTGACGACGCCACAGCTCCTGCCACCAGGCGGTGTTCACGTTGCGGTGGTCAGGAAGTGGAGCGAGCGAAGCCGCGACAGACGTGCGGCGGGTACTCGGATCGGAGGTGTCCGGGGTGTCCTCACCGTCACCGTCGCGAGGAATCAACTCACGCTGGATGTTGGGATCCATGTGCCTCTCAGTGCATGCGGGCGTCGGTGTCAAAGAGCGCCAGCTCGTGGCTGTGCAGGAGGTGCTGCACGATGAAAGATCGTCCGGCGACCTTCCACAGGCCCCTGCCGCGGTTGAGATGTGCGATGGCGTCCATCTCGACGGAGGTCAGGCCGAGCAGGGAGGCCGCGGCCTGGAGCTGGTCGGTCTCCTGGCGGTAGATGATGCGGGTGCTGCAGTCGGCGAGGAGGCCCTCGGCGAGAGCGCGGCCTTGTGATCCGGCGTCGCCGGCGGTGAGCAGGTCGGACAGCCGGTGGATCACCATCAAGTTGGCGATGCCCAGGCCGCGGCTCAGCTTCCATTGGGCCTGCATGCGCTGCAGCAGGCCGACGTGCCGCATCAGGCGCCACGCCTCGTCGTAGACGATCCACCGCCGGCCACCGTTCGGGTCGGAGAGGGCGGACTCCATCCAGGCGGAGGCGCACGTCATCGCCAGGACCAGCGCCGTGTCGTCGCCCGAGCCGCCGAGCCGGGACAGGTCGATCGTGAGCATCGGCGCGTTCGGGTCGAAGGTGATGGTGGAGGGGGCGTCGAACATGCCGGCCAAGTCACCGTGGACGAGGCGGCGCATCGCGTGGGCCAGGTCACGGGCCGCGTCGCCGAGCTGTCCCGACACCATCCCAGCGGCCTCATCCAGCGCGCCGGAGTTGTTGAGGGTGGCGGCGACGTCACCGAGGAGCGGCGTGCGACCGGTGGCGGCGGCGCGCGTGACGACGGCGTCCAGGGCGATGTCCAGGGCCGTGTGCTCCATGGGCATCAGGTCCCGGCCCAGAACCGTCCGGGCCAGGGAACCGAGCAGGAGAAGACGCCGTTTGCGGATCTCACCGACCCAGTCGGCCTCCGCCACACTGACCGGGCGCGGAGCCGCGTCCAGCGGGTTCAGCCTGCCGGGCAGCCCGGGCCCAAGGGCCACGGACCGTCCGCCGAGGGCTTCCGCCACCGGTGTCCACTCGCCCTTGGGGTCACACGGAACGTAGACCCGGTACCCGAAGGCGACCGAGCGCAGCGCGAAGCTCTTGGCCAGGGCGCTCTTGCCCTGGCCGATGACGCCGGCCAGCAGGATGTTCGGGTTGGTGAACCCCTCGACCTTGCCGTACAGCGCGAAGGGGTCGAAGACGAAGGACGCCTCGGCGTGCACGTCGCGGCCGATGTAGATGCCCTCGGCGCCGAGGCCGCCTTCGGCGAGGAACGGGTAAGCACCGGCGGCCACGGCGGTGGTCATGCGGTGTGCGGGGAGCTTCAGCCGGTTCCTTCGGGCGGAGGCGGGGCCGGGGCGTCCGCTCGGGGGGTAGAGCGCGGCGGGTGTCTCGTGCTCAGTGGAGCTGTTCTCGGCCTGGTGGGCGCTGGCTTCGGCGCGGGCCTTGGCGGTGGCTTCGGCGAGCTGGCGGCGGGCGGCCTTGCGGCTGGCCCGGTCGGTTCCGTGGGGAGTGAACAGCGGAGAGGCGGAAGCGCGACGGGCGCGGCGGGCGGGCCGGTGGCTCATCGGGGGCCCTCGATTCTGCGGGTGGTGCTCATCGCGCGCAGGCCGTGGTGTGCGTGCGGAGGTCGGTGGGGGTGGTCTTGCGCCGGATGATGTGACCGGCGGCGAGGTGGCGCTGGCAGATGGTCAGCACGGGCGGCCCCTCGGGCAGCCGTTCCGGATGGCACGCGCTGGCCTCGGCGCCTTCTGCCGCTGCGTTGCTGGGCAGCAGGTGGAAGGCGGAGTGGATCTCGGCGGTGGCCTGCCACACGCGGGTGTGTGCGGTGGCGAGGTGGCGGCCGGCGGCGGGGTGCGGTGGCCGGGTGGTCTCGGCGAGCCGGTCGAGGAGCTGGTGCAGGGCGGTGAGGTGGGCGTGCAGCACGTCAAGGTGCAGGCGGTCCACCGGCGCGGGCGAGGTGGCGTCCTGCCGTGCCAGAGCACGGGTGTGGTGGCGGACTCCGGCGCTCGCGGCACGGAGGTAGGGGTGCGCGTCTTGTGGACGCGTGGGAGGGGTCAAAGGTGGTGGTCCTTCCTGCCGAAAGGCAGGGGCGGCAGGCAGCGGTTGCTCTGCCGCGGTGTGATCGAGAAGGGACGGTTCAGGATTCTGACCATCGGGCACCGCTCGCTGCTGGCGAGAAAGTGGGGCCAGGTCACAGGGCTGTGCGGGCGAGCGGCAGCGCGGTGAGGGTGAAGGCGTCGGGCTGCTGGTAGTTGAGCCGTCGCAGGTCAACGCCCGAGGTGACGGCGCTGGTCTCGATCTGCGCGCAGGCCGCGTCGAGGAGGGCGTCGGTCTCGGCCGTGACGGTGACCAGGCCGGTCAGGGCCACGTCCGCGTGCCCGGCGATGAGCTGGCGCTCTCGCATCTTGACGTCGGCGTACTCGACGGAGTCTTCCTCGCTGTCGACCTGCCCCCGGCGGGCTCGCTCGTTCGCGTCGGCGATGATCGCGGCCTTTTTCCGCTGGACGTCCCGCAGCGCAGACTCGAGCCCCTGGGGCGCGTATATAAGGGACAGGCTGCGCCGCACTCCGGCCGTGAACATGATCCCGTGCAGGAAGCCCGCGCCCATTTCGGTCCTCGGCCAGTTCTCCACCCAGTACGTGGCGTGGCGGGCGGAGTCGGTGGCCAGCCGGTCGTACTCCTCGACCTGGACGACGGGCCCGGCGGCTGCGGGGTCCGCCTCGGCGCGGCCGGTCTCGGACCACTGCTGGAGCGCGGCGAGGGCCTTGGGGTCGTAGGCGGTGCGGATGACGGCGGCGATCTCCCGCGCGGTCAGCCAGCCGGTGACCATGAGTCCGGCGTTCCGGGCGGCCTGGGCGATGGACGCGGTGGTCTGCTCCATGACGGTGAACGCGCCCGGCAGCCCGCCGCCGGCCTGGCTGATCAGGCGCTTGGCGGCCTTCAGGTCGAGGGAGATGGCGAGGTAGGTCTCGTGCGGGGCGGCGGCGGGGCCGGCCGAGGCGACGAGTTCGGAGTAGATCTGTCCGGCGACCGGGGTCTGGGGCTGCCCGTTCTGGGTCCAGTGGCGGGTGAGGGTGTCGCCGCTGTCGGGGACGGTGCGCTCCAGGACCTGCACGGTGGCGATGTGCCCGCTCCGCGCGATGCCCGCCAGGGCCCGTCCCCAGCTGGCCACGTTGTGGTTCTGGGTGGCGGGGTCGAGGAGGGCGAAGGCACGGCTGCTGACGCGGGCGATGGCGGTCAGGGTCTGCCGGTGCGGGTCGTGCACGGCCGCGGCGCCGTTGGCCGAGTCGCCCGGGGTGACCACCTTGAGGGAGGCGGCGGTGCCGGGCAGATGAAGGACGCCTTCCTGCCGCGGCCGGGTGACGGGCCGGGCGAGCCAGAGCGTCTGGCCGGAACGCCGGCGCTGGGCGAAGCGCGTGACGATCGGTGCCCAGTCGACCAGGGAGCGGCCGTGCCGCCGGATCGCGACGAGAGCACCCGACGCGGCCCATAGCGGGGTCAGGACGACGGCGCCGAGCAGCCCGGTGGAGAGCACCGTCATCAACAGCAGTGCGAGCGTGCACGACACGAGGACGAGTTGAGGGAGGGAGAGGCCGAGGAGGATGCCGCGACGGGACCGGTGCGGGAATTTCACCGTGACCGGGGCGACGGAAAGGTCAGTCATGGGGCGGGTCCTGGAGGCGCGGGTGGGGACCCGGGAGCGGGGCGCGAACGTACGTCCCGCCCCCGGGAAGCGGGCAGAGGATCAGAGGCCGGACGGGGGCGGGAGCTGGCCAGCCGTTCCGCTGGTCGTGGAGTCCTGTGAGCCGGAGGTGGGTGGTGCGCCCTGGGGCGGCGGGGTCGGGGTGGGGGGAGCGGACTGCCATCCGCCGCCCTGCCCGGACGCAGCGCTCGGTCCGGACTCACCCGGGCCAGGAGTGCCGCCCACCTGGCTGCTGGTGTCGTCGGAGACGTTCGTCGGCGGGGGCTGGACGGCCTTCTCCAGGCCGGACTTGAGGGCATCGCCACCGGGCGAGACGCCCGTACCGCCGCCTTGCGCGTCTTCCGTGCCACCGCCTCCACCGGTCGGGTGGGAGGCGATGTCGCCGGGGAAGCCGCCTCCGCCTGCGGCGTCGGGGCCTTGGGGAGCGGCGCTCGCTCCGGCTGCCGCGCCGCCGGTTCCGGCGGTGGCGGCTGCCGCCGCGGCCTTGCGGGTGGCGTTCTCGGCGTGTGCCTTGGCGACTTGGGCTCCGGCGCCGCCGGCGCGGTGGATGGACTCGCCGTCGGTTCCGTCGGCAGCCCAGTGCACGAATTTGAACACCGCGTACGGGCACAGCAGCACCAGGACCATGATCACGATGCCGGACATGACGTCGGCGAGAGCGCCGATGCCGTCCTTGGCCTCGGTCTTGCCCATGGCGGCGATGCCGAGCACGAAGATCACGGTCATCAGGAGCTTGGAGACGACGAGGGTGGCGGTGGCTTCGATCCAGCCCTTGCGCCAGCGGCGTGCGACCTCCCAGCCGCCGCCGGCGCTGGCGAAGATCGCCAGGGTGACCATGACGAGGATGCCGACCTTGCGGACCATCATCACGCACCAGTAGAGGAAGGCGCCGATGGCGGCGCCGAGACCGGCGACGACCGGGACGAGCCAGCCCAGTCCGGCCAGGGCGCCGATCTGGCTGACCTTGACGATGCGGCGTACGGCCGACTCGATGTCCAGGCTCGCGGCCTTGAACAGGCCGTCGGAGATCGCGTCGACCACTTCGACGGCGACCGTGGTGAAGGCGATGGCGCAGAAGGCGAACAGGACGCCCGACATCGTGCCGGTGAATGCCTGGGTGAGGGCTTGGCCGTCGCGTCTGATGGCGGCCCGGACGAGCTGTGCGCAGAACGTCGCGACCAGCAGGACCAGGCCCAGCGGCAGCAGCATCTCGTAGTTGTCGCGGAACCAGCCGGCGTTCAGGTCGACCTTGGTGGTGGTGTTGACGGCCTTGGCCGCCAGGTCGGCAGCAGCGGCGGCCAGTTCACCTGCCGACTTCGCCATCCAGTCGCCGATGGCCTTGCCGGGATCCGAGGCGAAGTCGACCGCGTCGCCGACGGCGCACAGCTTGTCTGCCAGGGGGAAATCGCAGAAACCCACGGGAGGTTGCCGCTCCTCTCTTGTGTCAGGCGCGGGTCACTGCGTGACGCTCGGAGCGATGGCGGCCAGGGCGCAGTCGTGGTTGGGCCGGCACTGCACGGCCAGGGTCACGGCGCGTTCTTCGGCTCCGCCGCCGCCCTTCTTCCAGGCGATCTGCTGCTTGCCGTTGACGGTGACGACGTAGATGTACGCCTTGGTGATCGCGGAGGGATCCTCGGCGAGGGCCTGCTTGAACGCGCCGGGGTAGTGGCCTTCGGTGACGCTGGCGGTGGCGTGCTGGTCCTGGTCGGCCATCCGCGACCAGAGGACCGGATCCGGGACTTGGCCGGAGACGGACGCCCAGTCGGCGTACTTGATCTCCTTGGTCATCCAGGTGTGCATGCCGGCGAGCTGCTGGTCGCGGCTGGTGTTGCGGGTGTCGTAGGACCACAGCATCTGAGCCACGGCCTTGGCGTAGGCGACCGGTTCGGCGATCTGCGGGGGCTTGGGCACCGATCCCGATCCGGCAGTCGGCTTCGGGGCGGCTTCGGAGGAGGACGGGCTGCTCGCCGTCGGCGCGGGGGCGGCGTGGTCCGGACCCTCGTGGCCGTTGCCGTTCCCGCTGAGCCACGCGACGGTGGCGGCTGCGGCGAGCAGGACGGTGACGACCAGAGCGACGATCGCGATCCGCTTGCTGGCCGACCAGCCGATGCCGTACGAGGACAGGGAGAGTGAGGGGAATCGTTTCATCAGTGGACCTGCGAGCCGAGGGCCGAGAAGAACGCGACGATTCCGTTCGCGGCGCCCAGGCCGAGAGCGGCGCCCGCGGCGACGACGGCGCCCTTCTTGCCGTTGGCCTCGGCCTGGTGGCCACCGGTGTGGTGGCCCCAGGCCCACACGCCGAGGGAGACGGCGAGAGCACCGACGACGGCGATGATCCCGAACATGTTGATCGAGTTGACGACGTTCTTCAGCACGGCGAGGCCGGGCAGGCCGCCGCCCGCGGGGGTGATGCCGGGATCGAAGGCGAGCTGGATGACGCGGTCTGCGAGAGGGAGGGGCATAGGTGTGGCGAGGCTCCTTGCGAACGCAGGCCAGGCGAGGGGCCGGCGGGAAAGGGGGAAGCGGAGGGGGAGGCGCGCTCGGAGCGCGGGAAGTGGCCGCGTCGGCGGCCCGCCCGGAGCGGTGTCCGGGCGGGAGCGGCGTCAGAGGACGCGGCGGGCGGCGAGGATGTCCCAGTCCTTGATCGGAGTGATCCGGACGGGCTTTCCGGTGCGCGGGGCCTCGATCACGAGGCCCTCGCCCATGTACATGCCGACATGCTCGGGGCGGCTCGCGGTGCCGCGGCTGAAGATCAGGTCACCGGGCTGGAGGTGGCTGGGGGAGACAGCCTTGCCCTCGTTGACCTGCGTGTACGTGGTGCGGGTGAGGGTGATGCCGGCGTGGGCGTACGCCTGCTGCATCAGCGAGCTGCAGTCGCAGCGGCCCATCGGGTCGGGGCCATGCGCGTCGGTGCAGCTGCCGCCCCACTGGTACTGCGTACCGAGCTGGTGCATCGCCCAGTCGAGGGCCTTACGGGCCTTGGGGTCGGCATCCTTGGGGATCTTGTATCCCTTCGGGACGCTGCCCTCGGGGATGCGGCCGAAGCCGGATCCGTCCTTGGCCGGAGTGCAGCCGGGGTTGGTCTCGGTCTCCTTGCCCTCGTCCGGTTTCTGGTCGTTCTTGCCGGTGCTCGGGAAGGTTTTGGCGATGGCCGACTGGAGCGCGGTAGCGAGGTTCTCCCATTGCGCGTACGCGTCCGGGTAGCCGGACGCCTGCACGGCTTGGGCGGCCTGGGTGACGGTCATCTGCTGCCAGCCGTCCACCTCGAGCAGAGCCTTGTAGAAGCGCTCGCTCGCGTAGACGGGATCACGGATCTGCTGGGCGGTGCCCCAGCCCTGCGAGGGGCGTTGCTGGAACAAGCCGAGCGAGTCCCGGTCTCCGTAGTTCAGGTTGCGCAGCCGCGACTCCTGCATCGCCGTGGCGAGCGCGATGATCTGGCCCTTCTTGGGCACGTCGAGGCTGAAGCCGGTAGCAACGATGGTCCGCGCGTTGGGAACTTGCTCGGCGGGCAGATCCAGGCCCTCGATGTGAACGTCCTTGCCGGACGCGCCGTCGAGGATGTCGGTGACGTGCTTGGCGACCTCGTCGGAGTCGATATCGGTCAGGCACCCGCTGAAAGAGCCGGAGGTCTGCACGGCTTCGGCGGAGGAGGCCGTGATCATGGCCGTTCCGGCGAGCAGGAGTGGGGAGAGGAAGACGACGCCGATGCCGGCGGCGACCGCCTTCAACCGGCGCGGACCGCTCGTACGTCAGCGGTTTCGGGCATGGGTGGGGAGCAGGGCGTCATGAACGTGTCCTTCGGGGTGCGGTGTCCGGCGTGCCGCGTGCGCGTGGCGTATCGGAAGGCGCGGCAGCCGGGGTGGGCGATCGGGAGGCCGGTGCGGGCGAGTTGCCGCTCGCTCCGCGTGGCCGGGTCGTGAGCTAGGTGTGCCGGGGCAGGGGGTACCTCCGTGAGGCGTGGTGGGGGAGTAACCAGCGGCGGTGTGCGCCGGGCGGTTCAAAAACAGTAGGCCCCGATCGGCGGCTGACCAAAAAGTCGGCACGAGGTGCCGAAATCCGGCACCTCAGCACCGGACTTCTTGGTCGTCGGCGCATTCACCCCTACAGTTTTTGAACTCCCCTCGCCCTCCTCGGTCTGCGGCCCGGGCTTCTTCGTGCCCAATTCCGGCCTGCGAGGACTCGTATGCGAGACGGGAGTGTCCCTCCACGCCTTCACACCCGAATTGGGGCCCCTCTTTGCCTTTTTCCCTGCACCAGGGCGACGCTCTCAGCGTCCTCGCCGGCCTGCCGGACGACTACGTCGACTCCGTCATCACCGACCCGCCGTACAACAGCGGTGGCCGGACCGCGAAGGAGCGCACCACCCGCTCGGCGAAGCAGAAGTACACCTCCGCCGACGCCCAGCACGCCCTGCCGGACTTCACCGGCGAGAACATGGATCAGCGCAGCTACGGGTTCTGGCTGACGCAGATCATGACCGAAGCCCACCGCCTCACGAAGACCGGTGGCACCGCGCTGCTGTTCACCGACTGGCGACAGCTCCCTGTCACGACGGACGCGATCCAGGCGGCCGGCTGGCTCTGGCGCGGCGTGCTGGCCTGGCACAAGCCGCAGGCCAGGCCCCAGAAGGGCCGGTTCACACAGAACTGCGAGTTCATCGTGTGGGCCTCCAAGGGTGCGATCGACGGCTCCCGCAACCCCGTCTACCTGCCCGGCCTCTACAGCGCCTCACAGCCGTCGGGGGCGAAGCGCCAGCACATCACGCAGAAGCCGGTCTCGGTCATGCGCGAGCTGGTCAAGATCAGCCCCGAAGGCGGCACGGTGCTCGACTTCTGCGCCGGCTCCGGCTCGACGGGCGTCGCCGCCCTGCTGGAGGGCCGCGACTTCATCGGCGTGGAGAAGACCGAGCACTACGCGTCCATCGCAGCCGACCGGCTCACCGAGACGGTCCGCGAAACCCTCACCCAGGACGACGTGGTCCTTTCCGCCTGAGGCCGCAACCGCGCTTCCCAAGCGCATTCCGACGCCTTTTCCAGCCCTGGGCGGCATTTCGCCGTGGCGCGAGCAGTCCGTCTGCCGGTCCGCTCATCGCTACTTTTCGCTTTCCCTGTTCCCGCCCCTCGTAGGAGGCCACGCGTTCCATGTCTGAATCCGTAGAACCCTCGGACCGTGGGGAGTTGGAGCCGGTGCGTATTCCGGACCCCCATCTGGAGGGAATCGAGGCGAGCGTCCGCAGGCTGATGGAGCAGTCTGCTCAGCACACCCAGCAGCTCGACCATCTCGCCTCCGCTCCGCCCCCGGGCGGGTCACCGTTCGCGGCGTTCGGCATGCCGGGGCTCGGCGGACCGCCCCCGACAGCTCCGCCGGAACCACGCCCGATTCTGGAACTCGACGGCGAGGAGCGCGAGGACGAGCTCGACGCCTTGTCCGACTGGGTCGACGACTTCTTCCTCCCGGTATACGGCTCGGAGGTCACCACCGCGGCACCTTGGTGCCTGCAGTGGCAGGAGCACGACGACGTCGTTGCATGGCTTCACGCCCTGTGGCTCGCATATCAGCAGCACAAGGACCCCGAAGCCGGGCTCTCCGGCCTGTTCGTGTGGCACCGGGACTTCCTCACCCACGCCATCGCGGCGATCCGCGCGCCGGGTGGTCCGCTGTCGGCCTGCATGACGTCACCCGAGCGTCCCGCCCACCGGATCCTCCCGGGCCCGCCTCCCTCAGCGCGTACGGAGAAGGCGACGGCGAGTGCGGCGGAGGCGGCCGGGCCCCCTGAGCCGGACGAGCCGACGTCGTGAACGGCGGGCAGCAACCGGCTTTCGGCCTGAGCTTCGACCCCCGAGCCCTGACCGATCTCCTCCAGGCGCCCAGCGACATCCGCGATCTCACCCTCGCCTACCTGCAGGAAGTCGTGAACGCGCAGCGCTTCGGGCTCCGGCTCACCGGCGACCTGGAGGGCTACCGCAAGCTGTTCGTGGACTCCCGCAAGGACTGGCGCGTCGTCTACGGCGTCCGCCCGGCGCCCGCCGAGTCCATGCACCAGCGGGAGATCCACGTCGTCGCGGTCCGGCCACGTGCGGGCAACGACGTCTACGACGAGGTCGGCCGCCGCCTGGGGATGACCCGCCGGCCGCTGAGCGCCCGCACCCACGCGGCACGCTCCCGCTCCCCGCAGCTCACGACCCGCGGCCCCGCACCGCGCTCCGCTCCGCTTCCCTCCGCGCTGCCGGGCCTGCCTCGTCCCGCACAGATCCCTTCGCACCACCACGCCCGCTGAACGACGGAGCCCCTGCCTATGCCCCCTGACCCCGCGCCGGCAGCAGTCCGGCGTGTGGTGTCCCCACTCGACCATCGCATCGAAGCCGTCACCGGCCATGATGTCGACACCCTGGGGGCGTTCCGCGACCGCGGCGTCCTCGACGAGCCCCATGCCCACCTGGTCGACCGGCACCGCGAGCTGGCCCGCGCCGAGACCGGCGTGACCTTCTACCGCGTCCTCCTCCACCGTCTGTCCAGCGGTGAGTTTCCCGTCGATAGCGCTCTGCTCGCGCGCATCGACCGAACCGTGGACCAGATGGAGGAAGCCGCCACCGCCCGCGACGCCGCTGTCCCGAAGGTGATCGCCGCCCTGGAGCCCATCGAGACTGCCGCCGCAACGACCCCGGCACCCGGTGAAAAGTCGCTGTCGACCGCCGATCAGGCAGCGCTGCTTGCCATCGCCGGCGGCGCCAAGCTCCACGAGCACCTCCTGACCGGCCGGATGTCCGTGACCACTGCCTCCGGCACCCGCATCCCCTACGCCGAGCTACAGCTGCTGGAGAGCGCCGGCCTGGTCTCCCGGGATACCCGCCACCCCGTGCACGCTGGCCAACCCGTCGCACTGACCGATGCCGGCCGCGCCGCCTTGTTCGCCGCGCGCCGGCCGCCCACGACCCAAGTGCCGAAGCCCCTGGCCCGCCCTGGCGCCTGGCCGTCCACCCCAGCACGGCGGCTCTGAACTCCCCGAAAGGCCCTTGTTGTCCCCCAGCGAACCGGCACCCGCCCGAAAGCCCCTGCCCGCAGTCGAATTCGACGTGGACGACCTCGACGCCGACGAAGAAGTCTCACTCGAGTTCTACCGTCAGGTCGAAGTGCGGTCCGACATGCTGGTCCCCCTCGCGGAACACCACACCGGCGTGCACAGCTACTACGTGCTGTTCGACCGCACCGCCACCTGGGGCCACCCCGGCATGCCGCAGTACGTCGCCGTGCACCTGCTACGTGACCAGGAAAAGGAGACGTTCACCTTCGAGAAGGAGCTGCTGCCGCTGTCAGTGATGGCGCAGTCCTGGCTGATCCACCGCGGCTGCCCGGCTGGCGCCATCACCCTCAACCCCGAACTGGGCCCGCCGCCGGCGGACGAGGCGACGCGGGCGCTGGAGCAACGCCTCGCAGGCGACGGCGACCACTACGCGATGGGCTACTCCTACAGCCGCGACGACCCGGACGACATGGTCACCGTCGTGGCACTGCGCGCGCTCGACGAGCGAGCCGCCTCCCCGTTCCGCGTCGTGGTCGAGGAAGTCGACACCGACGCGTGGACCCACACCCTGCGCGAGGGTGGTTTCGCCACGGTCGAAGAGGCCCTTCAGTGGTGCAACGACCGGCTCACCGGCGAGGCCGGCCCTCTCCCGCCGGTCCGCCCGGCCGCGTCATTCACCCGCCCGGCTGCCCTGCCGAAGGCCCCCGCTCCACGCCCGCCCGGCCGCTCGCGCTGAATACCGGGGCGACCGGCGCGGCGAAACATAGCCGACGATCGCCGGTTAGCCAAACCGGCGATTCTCCGGACTCTTATACAGCCGCCGGGACAACCCCGCGGCACCTTTCCCCGCAATGCCTATGGCTCATGGAGGTTTCTTCCGCATGCGCTCCACCCGAATTGCCATATCCGCTGCGATGGTCGGCGCACTCGCTCTGCCGGTGCTGTCCGCCACCGCCGCGAGTGCGGCCCCCGTCGCCACCGTGGCAACTGCCGTGCCGACGAGCAGCTGCTCGTCCCTCCCGCCGCTCCCGTACGAGGTGCACACGAAGGCCGTGACCATCCGGTCCAAGGCCACCACGAAGTCCACCGCCCTCGGGGTGCTCTACCGCAGCCACAAGTTCACCGTGCACAAGAAGAGCGGGAACTGGCTCTACATCACGGACAAGACCACCGGCGTAAAGGGCTGGGTCTCCGGCACCTACGTCTACCGCGACGTCCGAATGTGCCTCAGCTGACAGCCCCACAGCGATAACCGGGCTACTCGATATCCGAGTTGCCCGACCTCCTGTCGATTCCCTGCCCCTGAAGTTCCAGGTGTCGCCTTCCGGAAGGAGTTCCCCTTGTCCGACGACATACCCGATGGCACTGAGGATGTCGTGGGTGTGCTCACCGAACGGATCGAAGCCCACTTCGGAATGGGCATCGAGCAGTTGAGGGCCGCAGTCACCCTCAAGCCGACCGCGAACCCTGACGCCACCGAGATCGTTAGGTGGCATGGCCTTCTCGTCGACTCCCAGGCTGTGCTCGACCGAGCGGAGGACGACCTCCTCGCCGCGCTGGAAACGCAGCCCAGTGAGGTCGACGACCCGACGATGGACCTCGCCCAGCGCGTCAACGCGGCCGTCACCGCACGCGACGGCCGGGCCCTGGTCGTGCGGTGGCTTCTCGATCCGCACGCTCCGGGGAAGAAGGACCTCGCTGCCGAACGCCTGGCCCGTCTCCATCGCGCAGTGCGCAAGGGCCCGGCGGTGCAGACCAGCGCTCCGCACCGCCCCGCGGTCGCGCCGGCGTCGGTGCCGCGAGCGGGAAGGGGCGTGCTGTGAGCGTCCGGCTCAAGTCCAGCACCGTGGACGGCAGGCTGCAGGAAATCTTCGGCGCCCCGGTCGCCGAGCTGTACACGACGGCTACCGGGCTTGACGTCCCTCCCGCGCTGACCCGCGCCCTGGAGCTGCGCTCCTTCCTCGCCCTGGCCGAGGAGCGGGTCGCCCGGGTCCGCGACCGCGTGCACGAGGCGATGGCCCCCGACCGGGACATGGGCGAGCTGTCGGCCGCTGACCTCCGCTTCGATGCGCAGTGGCTGGAGGCGGCGCTCGATGCCCGCGACGGCTACCGCGCCGCGCTCGGCGAGCTGCTGCGCACCATGCCTCCGCCNCGCTCGGCGAGCTGCTGCGCACCATGCCTCCGCCCGACCGGCAGCCCCGCCCCGTCCGTACGGCGCAGCCGATGGTCGCCGCCGTCCTGCCCCCGTCGCCCGCCGCCCCGGCACCCGCGCGTGCCGGGGCGGCGAGGGCCCGCCGACCGTGAAAGTCCCCGCGTGCACCACTCGACGTCCACCGAGATAGCCGGACGGATCGAGGACCTGTACGGCGCACCGCTCGCCGAGCTCGAAGCCCACGCCCAGGACCATCCGCCCGGCATGCTCTCCGCCCTGCTCGGCATGCACGACGACCTCACCCTCGCCGAGCGCAGCATCGACCTCCACCGCGACCGCCTCGCCCAGCTCATCCATCCCGAGCGGCAGATCGGCGGACACGAGGTCTCCCACCTTCTCGACGGCGCCCGCAGGCTCGCCGAAGCGGTCGCAGTCCGCGACGTCCAGGCCAAGTCGGTCTTCGCCGTTCTCCAGAGCCTTGCCCGCGTCCCCGCGCCTGCACCGCCCCCGGCCACCACGCCAGCTGTACCCGCCCCGCCCGTCCCGGCCACGCGCCCTGCCCGAGGCCGCTGACCCGCGGGCATCCCCCTTCACTCACCCAGGAGTTCCTCCCTTGGCCATCACCGGTCTGCCCCCTGACACCGACGCTGACATCGCGCGGGTCACCGAGGCGCTCGCCATGATCACTCCGCGATGGAACGTGCGGATCCTGCTGGCCCTGTCCGGGCCGCCGCTCCGGTACAGCGACCTGGCGGCCAAGGTGTCCTGGCTGCAGAACGGCCAGCTCCACCCCAAGCTCAAGTCACTGTGCGACGCCGGCCTCGTCCAGCGCACCGAACACACCTCGCGACACGTCACCTACGGACACACCGACCGCGGCACAGCCTTTCTGCCAGTGCTGCCGACGATCGTCACCTGGGCCGATGGGCACCTGGAGAAGGCGGACCGCCCGCTGCCCGCGATCGAGCAGATCGAGGACAGCCTCACCCTGCTCACCCGGCGGCACGCCGCCGCCATCCTCTGGGTGCTCAAGCAGCGCGGGGAGGTCAGCGGCCGGGCGCTGGCCAGGATCATCATGCCCAGCAGCGACTGGACCAACATCTACCCGCCGCTGCGGCAGCTCGTGGCCGACGGCCTGGTCGACACCGAGGGCATAGGCCAGCCCTACCGCCTGTCCGTGGCGGGCGACGGCCTGGGGCCCGTCTTCGGCGCCCTGTCCGCGTGGTCCGCCGGGCACCCCCTCACCCATGCTGCCCAGCACCCGGTCTGGGGGCGCCCGGGGACCGCGCCCGCGCCGAAGCCATGGGTCAGCAACGTGTCCCTGCCGGCTCCCACAGCCTCGTCGGCCGCCCGGGCTGCAGGTGCCTCTCGCCCGACGTGGCAGACCCGCGACCTGTTCTCGCACACCACGACCGCCCGCCCGAAGGCGGCGCTGACGGCGGGAGGTCCGCGCCGATGATCGCCTCCTTCACTCCGGCCGAACTGCGCAACGCCCTCGCTCTGCTGTCCTCGCCGGGCCTGATCCGGCTGATCACCGAGATCGACGACAACGGGCCGATCCCGCCGAGAAGGCTCGCCAGCACCCTCGCCGACCTTTCGGCGCACCACCTTCGCCGGACCAGCCACGTTGCCCGCGTGCACGGTCTCGTCCGGGTCGCACCCGGCGTCGGCCTTGCCCTCACCGAGGCCGGCTCGGAGCTGGCCGACTTCTACGACGCCACCGCCCGCTGGGCCCGGCGCCACGCCTACCCCACCCGCGTCTGCGACTTCACCAGCCGCCTCCAGCACTCCCTCAGCCTCCTGGCCCCCGCGCTCCTCGCCGACCGTACCGATGGCTCCCGACGTCGAGCGGGCGTGGACCTGCCCAGTGCCGAGGCCGCAATGGATCTGGCCCACCCGCGCGCTCTGCTGGTCCAGTGGCTGAACGCCAACCGGCAGGTCACCGTGCTCCTTGAAGCAGAGCTGGTCGCGTGAGCGGAGGTGTCACCCCCCGGCACGCCCACCACACCGGGGGACTGCTGCGCAGCATCTACCTGCCGCGCACGGTGGACGCCCTTGCGTTCGCCATGTCCACCTACGGCATCCCGCTCCTGGTGCTGGTCACCACGCGCTCCGCGGCGTTGACGGGCCTGGCGTTCGCCCTGGAGTGGGTGCCCAGGTTGGCAGCGTTCGGGTGGGCCGGCGGAATTGTTGACCGGCGCGGGGCATCGGTTGTCTTCTTCCTCGCCTCCCTCGGCCGCGCGCTGGTCGTAGCCGTCGGCGTGATCCTTCTGTACCTCCACCCGTCCGGCGCCGTGGCGAGCGTGACGGTGATGGCGCTCGCGGCCACCACGGGCGTGCTTACCGAGTTCAGTTACATCGCGGCCGAGACCGCGGGCGCAGCCGCCGGCCGCCGAGCGGGTGGGCGGGCCCACCGTGTTCAGGCCGTGCTGCTCGGGATCGACCAGACCGCCACACTGGCCGGCCCGGCACTGGCAGGTCTGCTGCTGCTCGCCGGACCTTGGCAGATGCTCGCGGTGATCACGGTGTTCTCGCTTCTCGCCGCGCTGCTCGCGCTGCGCACACCGCCGTCGCCGGTCACCCCGGCCCGCGCAGCGAAGGGCCAAACGAGTGCGGGGCTGCTCACCGGGTGGCGGACCATTCGGTCTCTGCCCGCGCTCGGCTGGCTCGTGACCGGCCTGACCCTGTCCAACCTCGCCATCGGCTTCCTCCAGGCGGCCGGTCCGGTGATCGTCGTCCACCACTACGGGCAGTCGGCCACGGCTGTCGGCCTGGTCTGGTCTGCCGCTGCCGGAGCGACGCTCCTCAGCGTCACGCTGTGCCGGTTCGCGATCGACCGCCTGGGACTGTGGCCGGTCGGCGCCGCCTGCGCCGCCTTCGCTTCCCTCGCCACCCTCGCCGCCGCACAGGCCCCCGACTACCTGTCCTACCTGGTCCTGGTCGCGGTCCTGATGGCCGCAGAGGGCGGCATGACGGTCGTCCTGCGCACGCTGCGCTCCCGCCTGATCCCGCCGGAGAAGTTCGGCAGCACCTTGTCCGCCACCATCCTCATCCTCCTGCTGCCCTTCCCCGTCGCCGGCGTGCTCACCGCGATCACCCCGCCCTACGCGCTGGGCCACGTCATCACCGCGTGCGCCGTCCTGCAGGCCCTCGGACTGATCCCGGCCTTCACCCGCCTGCGCACCGATCCCGCCCTGCGCACCTGACCCCCCGCGCTTCCCCAGCTTGTGGAGAACTTCCCCATGCCCGTTGCCTGCTCCAGGGTGAACCGTACGAGCGGTCGCACCATCACCGAGAAGTTCCACGCCTTCGACGCGCGGCACCCGCACGTCTACCGCGCGCTGGAGCGCATGGCCGCCCGTCGCCTTGCCGCCGGCGCCACGCGCGTCAGCCTCAAGGATCTCTTCGAGGACTTGCGTCGACAACTCCCGTACGGCGTGCCCGGGCTGAACAACAACTTCACCGCCCTCTACGCCAGGAAGCTGATCGCCGCGCATCCCCACTGGGCCAGCGCGTTCGAGCTACGCCGCCGCCGTGCCGGCTGACAGCCCTCTTTTCCCGTCCTGCCATCCAACGATCCGGAGAACTCCTTCTTTGTCCGCTCGCCCCCTCGTGCTCGTCGTCGCTTCCGGCGATGAGACCTATCGCGGCTACTGCCTTGAGCAGGTGGCCGCCGCGTACGACGTCGTCCTGCTGACCGGCGCCGAGCCGTCATGGGAGAAGCCGTACATCGTCGACCACGCCGTCGTCGACCTCCACGGCGACGCCGCGCTGCTCGCCGCGGGCCGGGCTCTGGCGGCACGCCACGAACTCGCCGGCGTTGTCACCTGGCAGGAGTGGCACCTCGTCTCCACCGCCCGCCTTGGCCGCGTGCTCGGTCTGCCCGCGAACTCCCTTGAGGTGATGCGGGCCTGCCGCAACAAGGCCACCGCCCGTACGCTGTTCGCCCGCCACGGCGTGCCGTCGGCCGCCTCGCTGAAGGCCCGCACCCTGTTGGAGGCACGACGGGCGACGGCCGTCATCGGCTTCCCCGCCGTCATCAAGCCCGCCGCGTTCGCCGGCAGCATCGGCGTGATCCGCATCGACCGCCCCGAGGAACTGCCCGCCGCCTTCGAGTTCGCCTCCGCCGAAGCAAGCCAGAGCCGCGAGGACACCGGTGTCCTGGTCGAGGAGTACCTCGACGGCCCCGAGGTCTCCGTCGAGTGCGTCACCCACCGCGGTGAGACGACCGCCGTCGCCGTGACCCGCAAGAGCCTCGGGCCCGCCCCGTACTTCTACGAGACCGGACACACCGTCGATGCCACCGACCCGCTCCTCGCACAGGTCGCCCCCGTCGCGGCGGCAGCCGTCAAGGCCGTGGGGATCACCGACGGCGTGCAGCACGTCGAGATGCGCCTCGTGGATGGCCAGCCGCGGCTGATCGAGGTCAACGCACGCATCGGCGGCGACATGATCGGCCACCTCGTCCGCCTCGCCACCGGCATCGACCTGCCGAAGGCCGCCGCCGACCTCGCCTGCGGCCGAACCCCGGACCTCACCCCGATCCGCCGCCAGGCCGCAGGCATCCGCATGCTCTACCCCGCCACCTCCGGCACGCTCACGGATCGGCAGCTCAACCAGCCGTACGCCGCCCACACCCCTTGGCTGCGGCAGGTGCAATGGATGCGACAGGTCGGCGACCCGCTCCTCCTTCCACCCGAGGGCGACCTGCTCACCGCCCGCGCCGGGTTCTACATCGTCACCGGCCGCGACACCGCCGAGGTCAACGAACGCCTCGACACGGCCGCCGAAGAGATCACCGTAACCACGCGGGCGGACCGATGAGCCACCAGCCCGACCCGCGCCACGACATCGACGGAGACGTCTATGTCTCGCCGCGCTACCTCGCCTCCACCACCGGGATCGGCGACCCCGCCCTCGCCCCGCTCCTCGACCTCGGCTGGGACCTCCAGCACGACGAGGACGGCAACGTCTATGTCAGCGCCCCCGACCGGCGCGTACGCCTGGGCTACCTGCCCGAAGGCGAGGACGACGGGCTCTGGCGCATCAACGCCTACCGCGATCCGTTCGGCCCGCCGACGTGGGGCGTCTGCTTCAACGACCGCACCCCCACCGAGTTCGTGTCCGCCTTCACCACCGCTCTCGCCACGGCGTACGAACAGGGGCCGGATGCCTACCTCGCCAGGCCGGCCGCCGGGACGGACGAGCACGATCCCTTCCTCGCCGTCGTGCCCCTCCTCAAGCAGCGCTGGGAGATCGACCGGCCCCGCTGGGGCGTCTTCGCGGTCCACTCCCCGGACGGGCTCGCCGGTATGGAGTTCACCACGGGTGACCTCGACCCGGAAGCCGAACTGACCACCCGCGACGCCCGCTGGCAGTTGTGGGCGGGAAAGTCCGCCGACAGGCCCGTCTGGTACGCGACGGCCAGCACAGACACCCCCGTCGCCCTGCTCACCGCCGTGACGCAGTGCGTCTCCGACCCGGCCCCGCTGCCCCGTTGGCGTCAGGACACGCTCAGCTATATCAAGGGCATGGCCCAGCTCACCCCCATCCTTCCGCCCGAGCCGTCGGCCCCCACCCCACTCGACGTCCAACGGGCTGCCGCAACACGCCGCCCGGCCGCGTTCCCCGCTCCCAGCGTCCCGCGCTGGAGCACCACCAGCCGCCCGGCCCTGCGCGGCCCACGCCGATAACAACCGCTCGACCTCGACCGGAGCCCCTTCTTGGCCCTGCAGGCCCCCGAGTTCTTCGCCGAACTGTGCCTCCCGTTCCACGAGAGCACCGTCGTGGGCAACACCTACTACGCAACCCCCGTCCCCGGCGCACCACTGCGGCTGCGGATCACTTTCACCGGAACCATCCACGCGGACACCTACGGCGGCCTGCGCCTTGCGGTCCTCCACGCGGACCGGGGCGAGATCGATGCGGTGGCACTCAGCTTCGAGGACCACGGCACCTTCCACCGCCGGGACGAAGCGCACAACACCCGAAGTGGCACCAAGCAGTACGCCACGTTCGACAAGTACCACCGCCCCGGCCGGCCACCGTGGGAGGGCGCCGTCACCACCGGGCTGCGCGATGCCATCGAGCAGTACAGCGCCGTCTGGTTCCCCGGCGCGTGGACCGCGTCCGCGCCGAGCCGCGCTGCGGGCAGGACCGCCCACAAGGCTCCCGCCCCGCCAGTCACCCGCAGTGGTGGCCGCGCCCGCTGAACCTTAAGTCCGAACCCTTTCTGCCCGGCGCTCCGCGCGGGCCTCCCGGCAGGAGCCCCCCTCGTGTCCCCCGACCCCTTCAACGAACTCGACCCCACCCAGACCGTGAAGGTCCTCCCGCGCCATCTCGCCGGCCCCGGTCCGGTGGACCTTCGTGTGGCCTGGCCTTTTCCCTTCGACGAGGACTGGGCACTGCACCAGCCCGACGAAGGGACGGCCTACGCCACCAGCCCTTGCCTGCGGCTGTGGACCCGCTTCGTCCCCGAACCTGAAAAGTGGGGCAAGGGGACGTGGACCATCGGCGCGAACCGTGTCCCGCTCGGGCCGATTTATTGGCAGATCACGTTCGACGCCACCACCCCCATCGAGCTGCTGCACGACGTCCATGTCGAACTGCTCGATCTCTACCTGGAAGACCGGTACAGCGACCAGGAGTGGCTGTTCGAGGACGCAACGGCGCCGCACGAGGCGTACGCGCCGCTGTTCGCCCGCGGCTGGAGCCACGACGTCAAAACCGATGGCACGCAGACCTTCCTCGCACGCGAAGGGCTCGGCGGCGTGCGGCACCGGTACACCATCGGCGGCTCCGGCGGACCGGCCTGGCGATCCTGGGGCGGATACCCGAGCGAACCGCACTGGAAGGCGACCTTCTCGTTCGGCACGCCCACCACGCTCGTCGCGGCCTTCACCGCGTCGCTGATCTCCACCGAGCCGCTGCACCGCACCGTCCAGAACCTCCCCTTCCACACCCGCAGCCACCTCTACGTCGCCACCACGGCGGCAGCGAAACAGCCGCCCAGCTACCACCCGCCCTGCCGCCTGCGGCTCCGGTCGCTGGCCGGACACGATGACCTCCCCACCACCTGATCTCAAGGAGCCCTCTTCCCGTGCATGCTCGTTTCGTCCGTGGCGCCGTCCGATCCGCTGCCGTCGCCGCCGCGGTGACCGGCACCCTCACCTGGGCGCCGGCCGCGACCGCCCAGTCGTCTGAGTCGACGCCCTCGACCTCCGCTGCCTCCACCGAGACACCGGCCCCGGAGGCGGGCAGCATCGCGATCACCAAGAAGGACGCGGCCGGGGACGTCCTCCCCGGCGCCGAGTTCCTCCTGCTCGACTCCACTGGCAAGGAGGCCGGACGTGGGAAGACCGACGCGCAGGGCAAGCTGACCTTCCCCGACCTTGCCCCCGGCGTGTACCGGCTGAAGGAAACGTCCTCCGGCAGTCCGCTCCACGAGGTCGTCGCCGACCAGGACGTCATCGTCACCCCAGGCGCGAGCACACCGCTGACGATCACCGACCCGTTCAAGGCCGCCAAGGTCCTCCTCCAGGCCAAGGACGACAAGACCGGAAAGCTGCTGCCCGGCTCCACCGTGAACATCGGAGCGGGCAGCGAGACCCTGCTCACCCTCACCACCGGGTCACAGGGCACAGCCACCGGAGAGCTGCCCGTGACCAGCCGGAAGAACGAATTCTGGGTCAGGCAGGTCAAGGCCCCCGCCGGCTACGACCTCTACAAGCCGTCGAAGACGTTCACCGCAGGCCCCGGCGTGCCGGTCACCGTAACCGTCACCAACGCCAAGACCGTCACCATTCCGGAGCCTGGCCCGTCGGATAAGCCGACGCACGAGCCCACCGGCACCCCGTCCACACCTGCGGACAAGCCGAGCGGCAGCGGAGCCGGCGGGACGAAGCCCTCCCCGACAGGCACCAGCACGCCGGACGCCGTCTCCTCGCCCACCGCAGCGGCCGAGCCGAACGACGACACGACGCCGAAGCCTCCGGCCGGCTCCCTCGCCCACACCGGCGCCGACGCCACCCCGTGGATTGCTGGCGGCGCGGGTCTCCTCGTCGCCGCGGGCGCTGTCGCCCTGGTCGTCACCCGCCGTCGTACGCCGGCCGAGCCCGAGCCGGACGACAACAGCGAGACCAACTAACCGAAGATCACCCCGCCAGCAGGCCCCCGGGACATCCCGGGGGCCTGCTGATGGCTTATGCGGGTGCGGACATGTCCAACGCGGGGAAAGGAGGTGTCCGCTGCGTCGGGCGGAGCACATGACGGTGCGCGAGGGAATGCGGCTTAGCCCACGGTGACGTTGTGTGACGGGCGTGCCTCGTGGAGGGGCACACGTCGTGAGGGTTCAGCAGTAAGTGATCTTGGCAGCCGTCGTGGGAGGATCTCCGCCCGGAACGGTCTCGTCAGCGTTTAATGCGGCCACGTGCCGCCAACGCGGCAAGCCCGAGGGGGATCGGGTTCACTAAATCGGCTGAACATCTCGATCCACGTTCCGGCGGTGGTGAGGTCCTGGCCGCTGCTTCGGAAGACGACGGAGTTCGGCACGACGTGCCCGGCCTTCTCGGCTCGTTTGAGGGTCCAGCGGCGTCCCAAGGGGCCCTGTCAGGACAGGGTCGCTCTTGTCGATCACCAGGTGGATACGGCTGCCGGGAGCGGCCATGGTGCCCGTCGCCGTCTGCTTTGGCGTCGGGTTGGGTAGGCCCCACAGCATCATCAGCACCACGGGCAGGCCCATCGCGACGGCCAGGGCGCGGGAGGCGCGCAGGCCGTAGCCGGAGACCAGCCAGTAGGCGTGCAGGAGGATGCGCACCGGCCTGCTCAGCGGCATCTATGACCCCAGCGGCCTCGGCGCTCTGCTCTTCGCCGTCTGCGCGGTCGCCGTCCAGCTCGACCGAAACTACATCCGGGAGAAGACCCTCGAAGGCCAGGTCGCAGCCGCAGCCAAGGGCAACCACGGCGGTCGGCCCAGGCTTATCGACGACGACATGCTCACCTTCGCCCGTGTCCTGCGCGACAAGGGCACGCCCGTTCCAGAGATCGCCAAGAAACTCACCATCTGGGCCGGCAAGAACGCCGACAAGAACCCCTCCGTGGCCTCGCTGTACCGCGCGCTCGCGGAGGTCGAGGCCGCCAGCTGACGGAACTCAGGGCGGGGCTTCCCGCTGCGCACGAAAACCAGCCGCCGCGTCCACCGCCCGTCGGATCACGTGTTCCTCTGTGCCGACGCGGTGACCACGCCGATCCTGTGATCGATCCGGGCGTCGACGTTGGGCGCGCCGCACCGTCGCCGCCACCAGCGGCGTATGTGATCGCCGTGTCAGTAGCCGTATAGCCCACGGATCAGCTCGTACTCTTCGAAGAGCTCGGCCACATGAAGAATGCGAAGCTTCGTGAATGTTGCGGTGCAGGGCTTTCCCGTGGCCCCATCCTTGTCGCCGTCCCGACACGGACGGTAGACAATGACGTAGTTGTGCGGGCCGCTTGTCTCGTCCGAAGATGCAAGCGGCAACTTCCTGCGCTGCTCCCGAGTGATTGCACAGCGAACCCGGAAGCCGTTAGCCAATCCGTCGTCCGGGTCGTCCTTGTCGACTTCGGGTGGGAGGCCGCCCTCGGCGATGGCGTAGATCGCTGAGGCTGTCTTCTGATCGCGCTTACCGATCGCCTCAAGATCGCGGTGGGCTTGTGGGGAATAGCACATAAATGTGACGCTAGGTGTCCGCTTTGAGGCGGGCATCTAGAGATACGTCAATTGAGTTACTCCTGGGGCTCCAGTCCTAGGGACTTGGCGACGTCGGCAGAGCTGACTGCGCCCTCTGAGGCCATCTCCTCCTCGGCGGCAACCACTGACTTGCGCAGAGCGCTGTCAGGGTGGGCGAGAACGGTGGTTGCGATGTGAGCGTTCGCGAGGGGGATGATGGCAGCCTGCGGGCGCCCGTGCCGTGTCACTAGAGCTGGACGACCGCTCTCATTGATCCGGTCGATCGTCTTCGCGGCGTTCTGACCTAGCTCGCGCATGGTGACGACGTCGCCCTCTTCGAAGGCGAATGGTGGTGTTGAAGCCGTCATGCGTCGCTCCTCTACGTCGTGCCGCAGTGGCCCAGAGGTCCACGGTAGCAGATACTTGTAGTACAAGTTGATGTTCATTTGTAGGCAGTGGGAGTGCGTATGGGCTTGAGAGCGCGACTTGGTCAGTTGCTGTGCCCCCCAGCGCAGCCCACCGACCCACCCTTGCCGGTAGACCCGCCAGTGGAACCATCGGCTGCCGCCGCAAAACCTGAGGCGAACGTGGACGACTCCCTTGCTGCTGTGGAGAGCTACCGACACTGCACCCAATGGATTACCGCCGCAGCGGCCGCCGTGGCTGCTGCCTTCGTGGCTGGCCTGCAGCTGACTGCTCTGAGGGATCTGGCCTGGTGGAGGACGTTGCTCGGGGTGCTTGCCGCAGCAGCCGTTGTTGGGTGCGCGGGCTGGGTAATCCAGCGTGCTGCTCGGGTGCTGGCACCCTACCGAGTGACTATGGCAGAGCTTGCGGACTCCGACATGAAGATCGCGCAAGGTAAAGCGTCGCCCGCCGACGTGAATCCCGAGGTCAGGCGCCTCATTGAAGACGTGATCAACCGTAATAAGGGGTGGCTGTTTCCGCCGGGAGTCAAGACCGTTACTGATCTCTATGACCTCGCCTGCGGTCGCACCCTACGTGGTCGGCGTGAGCAGCTGCCTGACCAGGAGGCGGCGCACGTCTATGTACAGCGCTTGGTTCACTTCGTAGAGCTGCACGAGATTCGCAGGCGCTACGAAGGATTGTTGCAGTCGCTACCCAAGATCGGATTAATCGCCCTCGTGGCGGTCTCGATGTTCGTCCTTGTGGCGCGACGCGATGCCCCGGACCGGACCCCAAGGGTCACTCGGCCCCTGCCTGTGCAAGTGATCTTCACGGGTGACAAGAGCGCCCTGCGCTCGGAGCAGTGGCCGGCAGGATGCGCAGGGGCGACGACAAGTGGCTCAGCCGTAGGCGGCACTCTCAAGGAACCGGAGGTTGCCACCATCGGCACTAACGGTTGTCCTCCGCATCGGGGAACCGTTCGAGGAAAGGTCGGGCTGGTCCTCTACCCCAAGTGAATCGCTTGTCTCCTGACTCTGGGCCGTCCTAGCCTCTTGCTCGCCCACAGAGGTCACGTTGGGAGACGGATAAGGAGGGGCTCAGAGCGCACGCCGTGTGTCTGTACGGACTTTCGGCGGTGGGCGGCTGCTCGATGAGAGATCTTCGCTATGGACAAACGGACAGGATGAAGGACCCCCATAACACGTCTACCAACGCCGGCCCACCGGGTCCACCTTCGCTAAGACCGCCACACCGCCCAGCGGAGCTCCTAAGGTCCGCCGAAGCTGTCCACTGCGGTTGACCTGGGGAAACGAGCAAAAGTCGGATTGGGGGCAGTACCTCCGGTGCTGGTACTGGCCCCCGGAAGTGCCCAGTCAACGGTCCGCTGCACCCCTTTGCGCAGCCATCGCGGACGGCGGCAGGGTCAGCCGCTGGACGGCCGTATGCCTTCCCCGAACATCGGCACGTCGGCCACGGTGACGTCCAGGCGCGGCCGGACGAAGCGCAGTGGGTGTCGCCACGCGCCTCGATCGATGGCGGTATCCGCGCTGACTTCCGCGACCAGGTCGGGGACGAGGAGGATCGGGTCGAGGGGTTCGCGGCTGCCCCGGCCGCGGTGTCCGGCTTCAGCGGCGTGGTGCGGCCGACCGCGCGCAGCCGGCCGTCTTCGTCGTAGCGGCCGAGGACGAGAATCTGAGGGCGCCGCAAGGTGCCGGTGACGCCTCCGACGATCGCTTCGGTGGTGTCGCGGCGGCGGACCTTGAACCAGCCACGAGCACCCGGCAGGTAGCGCTGACCGAGCCCCTTGATGACCAGACCCTCAACACCCTGTACTTTCGTCCAGGAGGTCAGCCACTCCTGGGCGACGGCCGGGTCGGTCGTCATCGGGCACAGCGTCCACGGCGGCGACAGCCCGCGCTCGCGGAACAGACCCTCCAGCACGGCGCGGCGGCGCTCGTACGGTTGGGCGAGCAGCTCCTGGCCGTCGATCTGAAGGACGTCGAAGGTGATGAAGCGCGCGGGCATCGCGTCGGCCAACTGCGCCACCGTCCGGCCGCCGGAGGAGGCGCGGCGCTGGAGCGCCTCGAAGGAGAGCCGGCCTTGCGACCACACGACCACTTCGCCGTCGAGGACCAGGCCGTGCGGGAGTTGGTGCGCGGCGGTGACGAGGTCGGGGAAGTGGCGCTGGATCAGCGATCCTCGCCGCGACTGCAGGAGCGTCGGGCCACCCGGCCGTGCCGGGGTGAACAGCAAGGCTCGGTAGCCGTCGAACTTGGCCTCGAACGCCAGGTTGCCCGGCAGGACGCCGGGTGCGGGCACCGTCTCGCGGGCTTGGGCGAGCATCGGCTCCACGGGAGGCTTCAGAACCATCACGGGCACGTCGTTCAGCCGAGGTAATTCTCGGGATGCGCCGACTTCTGCAGCGCCCAGGACTCGCCCGAGCACCCCGCCGACAGGGGCGGGAAGCGGTGGCCCTTCACGTCGGTGCTCCAGTGGTGTCCGCCGCCACAGTCGCATTCGTAGATTCCGCTGGCGGGCATGATCTCACCGGGATGCCGCGACGTCTTCTCCTGGTTCATGGGTTCTGTCTACGACGACGCTGCGCACGGCGCGACCCAGGCGCTCTCCCGGGGGCGCCGGAGTCCGCACACTCGTAGTGCTCGCGGACCCATGCCGCTATTCTCGGCAAAGGGTACCGAGCCCTCGCTTCATCAGGATCGCTGCAAGTACCGTGGCGCTAGCGTGCCCGAGACCGAGCTGCACGATGATGTCGATGATGGTCGCGAGTTCCACGAGACCGTCATTGACCTCCAGGTGCTGGCGCCGAATTTCCGCGCACACGTCGTCACGATGACGCTCTGTCCACTGCTGTACCCAACGACGACTCCGTTCAAGCGCGGCACGCAACTCTCTACCAGAAAGGTGTTCTTTAGAGCCGTACAACAGGGAGTCTAGCTCTACCAGCAATTCTTCCTCTGTGGCGTTCTCCCAATCGGATATCATAATTGCCTTTCCATAGCCCGAGCACAGCTGCCTGCGTAAACGCCAGCGAGATAGATCGCGGTCGCATATCCCTCTTCTCGGTTTATTTCGATGAGAGGCGCAAGCGCCGGACTGTCAAATAGCCACGCAATAAGGTCGTACATCCGGACCGGTGAGGCTAGATCTTCCATGACCTCCCTTCCGGCCCCTTTGATCCCTAGAAGGTCGCAGAAGCGCAACGTGTATGATCCGATTCCATCGGAGGCGTGGAGCGTCAGGGAATCAATGGAACCAACTAGTGAGTGGAAGATAGCTGGTGCGGCGTTGACCTGTTTCCGTAGCAGGCGCAGATCTATGTCCCTTTTGCCGATAGCGAGCGGAAGATCGCCGAAGCGAGTCAGCTCGATGGCTTCATGCACGTGGCCGATCGCTGCGATGCGTCCGCGTTTGACCAGGTAATGGAGTGCGTCCCAGCCTTGAGAGGGGACAGCGCCTTCGTAATAGGCAACCCTCCGAAGAAACTCAGTGCGTGCAGGATTGATCCGGGGGCTATTCGAAACTCGGCAAAATGGTCTGACCAGTTTGAGTCGATCCGTGATCTCCACTCCGAGTGTTGGCAACCTTGCATGTGATCCGACATCGAGGGCGCTAAGTGCGCTGAGTGCCAAGCGGGAACCCTCAGTTTCGACCGTCTGGTCGGCATACTTGGACGCCATCAGCATGACCGCGATGGCATCAGCGGTGGTTTCTGAGCGGGGGTGGCTCAGGGAGTTGCCTTCGAGCCAATTACTGAGCTGTGGCGCGGTATCGGCTTCGTCAACTAGGCGATGTGCAAGCTCGTGCGCAAGAATAAAGCTGTGAGCGGTATATCCTGCCATCGCGCCAGGGGTATAGAGGTACCGCAGCTTCGTCGCCTCCTTGGGAACTAGGCAGGCACCGCCGTCCGTGAGGTTCTCCTGCATGAGTGCATAGCGAACCAGGGCGGCTCTTATGATGTCTGGCGTTACGCGTATCCCCTGATTTTCTAGAGCAGCGAGATCACCAAAACGGAAAAAGTCGTGAAACGTGAGCAACGCGAAAAATTCGACGAATTGATAGAGACGGTCCGGGTAGCGTACAAGGAAACTCTGATCGACTTCACAAGTAACTCCGGCGTCTGGTATGTCATTGAGTGAGTAGACCAGGTGTGCCGGCCTATCTATGGCCACTCCGAATTTCTGGCGGGCAGCGATGTGGTGGCTCTGGAGCATGAGGTTAAGCTGCCAGCTCCGGGTTTCAGAGACGGCAACCTGACGCGCGAAACGCAAGAGATGCGGCCTCAGTTTGCTCGGCACACGGTCTCTAAAGTAGGGATGAGCCAGATTCTGTTCAGTGGAAGTGACCTCGCCGGAAAGAACATCGCGTGCGCGACCTGCTGCCAGCCCGTTGCTGGCCAGGCCCCGACGGTAGGCCACATCCGCGAGAGAGTTGAGTTCTCGAGCCTTGCGCCGCTTGATCAATCTGCGGACCACTGCTTGCTCCTGCGGTTAGCTGGGAAGTAGTCAGCGACCGCCACCCGACGAGCGAACGATAGGTTGCTATTTGCAGTCATCAGAATAAAAATGACCCAGTCTAAGAACAGCACGACGAGACGGCACTCGCATCTGGATCTTGGGTGTCGACACCAGTCACCCTCTCGCACCGAAGAGCATCCTCGCTCGGCTCGACTATGGCGTCGAACTTCCGTGAGTTGGCAGGTAATTGGCCACGCATCCAGCCACTCGATAGCACGGCTGAGCAAAGCGTACGGACGCCTCCCAGGCACTTCTGGGACGGCCAATCGAGACGCTCGATTGGCCAACTGGGGCCCTCAGTGGCTGTGACTCATGGTGTCGGCGCGGACCGGTACCCGCGAAGTAGGAGATCCACCACGCTCGAGCCAGCGGTCGACCCAAGCGGGCACGGAGTAGGCAAGCTGCTGCTGGACAGCGTAGGTCGCAGGGCGGTGCTCCTGGATCCACTTCAAGCGGTCGCCGCGGCGCTGGATGGCGCGAACCTCCAGCGCTCCGGGCCGCTCGGCCAGGCCGGCGGCGACGACAGTGCACTGGTCGCTGTAGCCAGGCGGCAGATGACAGGCGCAGTGTTCGTCCACGGAGGCGAGGGGCAGGCCCCAGCCGGGTGCCGCGAGCAGCGCCATCAGCCGCCGGTGGCCGGTGGCGCCGGAGCCTTCCGCGAACGTGGGGTCGATGATCCAGCGTTCACCACCGCCGCGTTCGTGGTGGCCGAGCCAGCCGGTCACGGCCAGCGGTGCCCCTAGGGTGCGGATCAGGCCGACCCGGCGCAGCAGCCCGCTGGTCAGCCAGGCCGATGCCGCGGTGCCGCGGCGGCTCGGCCGCCGGTAGGGACGCTCGGCCGGGTGCCACCGGGCCGGCAGGTCGCGGTGGCACGGCGTCATGCCGTAGGCGCCCATCTGCTGGTCCTGGACGTCGACCGCGCGCAGCCACTCGTCGGGGTCCAGACCCAGCAGGGTGACGGAGGCGGACGTGTCCAGCACGCGGAGCATCACCTGCCCGCGCTCGACGTGGGTACGGGCCCCTGGCACCCCCTTGATGTCGCCGTACTCGTCGGCGCGCGGCAGCAGCGTCTCGGCCAGGTCCAGGGCCTGGGTCTCGTCCGGGTCGCGCCCGTCGACCGGGTCGGCCTCGAATCGGATCAGGAGGCGGTCGGAGCGCGGGTCGACGTATTCGATACCCCAGGGGTGCAGCGTGGTGATCCGACGCCAGGCCAGTGCGGCCATCACGCGAGCCTCCAGCAGCAGTTGGTCGACGTCAGGCTGCGGGATCAGCAAGGATTCAGGCGCGGCGGCCTCGACCCGGCGCAGGGCGGACTGCCAGGGCAACCCGGTGTACAGACGCAGCAGTTCGGCGCGACGTTCGACGGCGGTTGTCTTCATGACTCGGAGTCCCTCAACACCGCGGAGCCGTCCCGACACAGCGCGCGGCGGAGAGCCACGAGGAACATGCGGACCGTGCAGCGGTGCCGGCCGAGTTGGCTTCTCCACGGCATGCTCGATGTCGGGTCGAGCACAGGGCAGGGACCCCGCCGGGCCCACCGTTCTGGATTTGACCACAGCGACGGGGCAGGCCCCCCGGTCGCCGGGGTGACGCGCCGCCGCGTCACCCGAACGTTCGCAGGCGGGTTGATCGAAACATCGAGGGGATCCTGCGGCGCGGCTCAGTCACATCGCCACGGGCTAGGCGTGGATCGGGGGAAGGTCGTAGCGGCTGACGGCCAGGTACGTCTCCGGGGTAGCCGCTTCGAGAAGACCCTCGTTGCCCTCCAGGTCGAGCTCCGGCTCCTGGGGACGGCGCAGCAGGTCGCTCCAGTCGCTCGTCGCACCCCGCTCGTAGGCGTCACGGAGAAGGGGGCGCAGCCGGGGACGGGCTTCCTCCTGCTGCTCGCGGAAGATCCGCCGCTGGGTGAGTCGCTGTTCTTCCTGAGCATCCTCGCTGAGCCCCTGGTCGACGGCCAGCTGGTCCTCGGCGCGCAGCCCCGGGGTGCGCCGGGCGATGGCGAGATCTTCCTCGTGGAGGCGCTCGCAGGCGGCGAACAGCTTCCGGGACATGCCGAGGTGGACCTCGGTTCCGGGGATTCGACAGGTGAGGAAGTCGTCGAGCCCCATGGTGCGGATGCCCGCGCGCAGGGTGTGCTGTTCGACGTGGGGCGCTGTTCCGCGGGCGTCGGCCCGCAAGGCGAGGGTAAGGCCGTCGTCCTCCAGGGGGGTGGTCAGCCCGGAGCGCCGGTGTCGGGAAGCGCGGTCGGCCGGCACCGGCACCGTGCGCAGATGAGAGGCGGGAGCCGAGCGCAGCGCCAGGTAGGCGAGCATCTGGGCTCGGGCCGCGCCGATGAGCGCGTCGTCGTTGTCGCCGAGGTGGTCTTCGAGGTTGCCCGGGCTCGCCGCTGCCTCGTCGTCGGTTCCGGATCCGTCCGGGTGGAGTGGCGGCTGGCCGGGGTGCAGGTCGTGGTCGATGGTGAGGAAGAGGTCGTCTCCGGGCCGCACGGACGCTCCGACCAGGACGGTGCGGTGCGCGTACGGGCCGAGTATCTTGCTGCCGGCCTCTAGTTGTGCCCACCCCTTGCGGAGCGTGCCGACGCCGACGTTGCCGCCCTTGGCCTCGATCAGCCAGTACATCTCCTCCGCCTCGTGCTGTCCCCACAGGTCGGGCAGCTTCTTCTTCGGGTCCTTGAAGGTTTCGCTCAGGGCGGGGATGGGGCCGCCGAGTTCGAGATGTTCGGTCTGCCCGAGGCCCAGCAGCGAACGGCAGGCCCACTCGGTCATCGTCATGCCCAGCCGGTAGGCGGCGGCGTTCTTCGCCGTGCGCTCTGTCCCGTGCGCGTAGACCGGGTTCAGGGTCAGGCGCCGGCCCTTGGCGCCCGGTACGGGGTGCCGCGGCTTAACGGGGTGGGCGCCGAGGTAGGCGTACAGCGGGGAAACCCGGGCGACGAGTTCCCCGTGCGCGTACTGCGGCTGGTTCTGCAGATGCGGGGTGATGTCGCGGCCGACCTCGGTGGCGGCCTTGATGATTTCGCGCCACGTGGTGGTCGGGGCGTACCAGCCGTCCTCTGCCGGGAAGCCGTCCGACCCGGTCCACGGCTTGTGCTTATTGGTCCGCCACTGCCTCTTGGGCTTGTCCGCGGGTCCGTTGCGGAACAGGACCGGTATGTCGAAGCTGTCGGCGTAGGTGAGCGGTGGCTCGTCGGGGACGTGTGCGGGGATCATGGGGTTCATGGGGATTACCCTGGCACGGGCCTGGGCCCTGCCGGGGGCTGGGCGGCGGGCTGCTGATCTGCATGGCTCCTGTCGTGATGGCGCAGTCGCGGCCATGTCCGATGGTGACTGAGGTTGTTGGCCTGCCACCCGTCTCCTGGTGTTGTGCCGCTCACGGCCGGTCGGGCCAGAAGATCGACAAGGGGAGTCGGATGGAGGGCAGCTGTACCGCCTCGATCGGTCCGAGAACGGCCGCCGCGGCGCGAAGGGCTTCGGTGTAGGAGCCGGAGCCAAGGACTTCGGCGGAACAGGCAGGACAGTCTCCGGGGCGTCGGGCGTGACCAGCGCCGCTATCTCTGGAGCCTCGGACGTGCGCGAAGGCGTCGTCGGGGAAGTCGGCCCGCACGGCATGCCAGACCCCGACGCGTTCGTCGTCGGGTAGCCCGGCCGCTACCGCCGGCCGTATCGGCGGCAGCAGGCGTTCGTGGTCCTGGACGAGGAACACTCGGTCAGTGAAGTCGACGCTGTCCCCGTCGGGGCGCTCCTGCTCCAGCCACGCCCGGGCCTCCTCTCGGGTGCCCGGTCCCCACAGGTATTCCGTGGGGAACCGTGTGGTCTCGTAGCGGGTGTCGAACTCCGCCCAGTGAGCGTCATTCCAGCGACTGCCCGGGATGAAGGGGATGGCCCGTACCACGACGTGCTGGTACGCGTCGCTCTCCTGATCTTCCGTGGGGTCGGGGGCGGTGAGCGCGTCGGCGGGTTCCATCCGTGCCCGCCCGGAACCGTTCCAGCTCAGTACGGCGATCTCCCGGTGCAGAGGTGCCGGGTACAGGCGCCCGTCGGGAGTGGCCTGCCCCCACAACTGGTTGATCAGTTCCGCCAGATCCCGCACCGTCCGGGCCGCACCGACGGGGGTATCGACATGGTGGCCGGAGGGATGGGCAACGTAGTTACGAAGCTTGGCGAGCGCGTCTTCGACCGCGCGGCTGCGCCGCCCGCGGAGCAGACCCGCCGTGCGCGCCCACAGGCGGAGCCCGTGCAGCATCCCGTTGAACTCGATGGCGTGGGTGGCGACGACGAGCTTCGCGCGTTGCCGCGTCATCCTATCCGCGCGCTTCTTGACGTCGTCGTACGACGTGACGGTGTAGGAGACGTCCGGGGATTGGGGGAGACGGAAGGTGATGGTGCCGGCGCACCACTCCATGAAGCGGTCGCGCAACGCCTGTTCATAGATGAGGAGCGCCTGGTCGCCGACCATGGTGTACACGTCGTAGCACAGCACGCCGTAGGCGAAGACGGTGCGCAGCCGCTCGAAGGAATCGCGTGTTCCTGCCGCGACACCCGCCGCCAGGTCGCAGTCGGCGATCTGCCGCTGCTGGAACTCCGCAGCGCTTTCGGGCCTCATACGGCCGCCGAGCCCCCAGGGGTTGAACGCCAGCGACAGATCGTCCGCGGCACGCAACTCCTCAAGCGGCCGGATCTCCATGTACTCCTCCTCATGGTGGGAAACGGGCCAGCATGCACCTCTGGGCCCCTGGTTGGCCACCCCTTTCCTTCAAGTGACTTCGTGAGATCGACGCGAAAAGGGATGTAGGGTCTCGGCGGCTGCTGCACATGGCGCTGATCTGAGCTGGGGAGTCTCACGGCGACACGTTTATGTCGGCCGGGGTGAGTCTCAGACGGGCTGCATGTCCGCATCGCTCAATCCTCTCGGCGCCCGAACGCCTCGGGGGAGGGGATTTCCGTGGCGCTTGAGAATGCAGTTCGGGCCTCCGGGTTACGAGGACAGTTGCTCCAAGAGCCAGGCGGTGAGGGCGCGGGCTGTCCCGGACAGGATGCCACCGAGGACAGCGCAGGAGATGGCCAGTCGTTCCCGGCGGGTGAGGTTGCGAGTAGGCATGAGGAGCCTCCACGGATGCGTGCGGTGGGTAGTGGACAGCCGGCCGGCTTGGCTTCCACTCTCACGGCCACGACGAAGATCAAGCTGAGTTGCGACAGGCCCTCAACGTGCTCACGGTTTGCCCTGTTCGGATTCCTTCCTGACGCAGCTGAGGTGATGATGGTGCGATGAGTGGCGACAAGGGGGGCGGTGTCCGGCGGCCGCGACCGCTGGCGCGGGCCGTGGCAGGGCCTGGCCCGCTGCGTGAATTGAAGGACCTGCTCTACGAGGTCTACACCGCGGCCGGTGCGCCGAGTCTGAACCAGATCGCCGCGGACATCGGCGAGGACGACACCCTGGCGGGGGCACCGGAGCGGGACTCAATCCGACGCTGCATCAGCGACTCAGGCGTGCCCGCGCAGCAGGCCGACGCCGTCGCGGTCGCGGTGGTGCTGGCCCGCCGGGCACAGTGGAACGCCGACGACCTGGCCTCCCGGGTGACCGACCTGTGGGTCAAGGCACGCCTCACGGCTCCGCCGGGAAAGCCGCTGGCGGAGGTGACCGACGCCTTCGCTCTCGAAGTGCATCAGGCGATCACCCTCGACCTACCCGGCGGTACCCGGGACCTGCCGGTTCTGCCGGTGTACGTGAAGCGAGGCCACGACGCACGGCTGCGCGCCCTGGCCGAGGAGGCCGCCGCTGGGGCGAGTCGGCTGGTCGTGCTGACCGGAGGGTCGTCCACAGGCAAGACCCGCGCCTGCTGGGAGGTTCTGCACCACCTGCCCGACGGGTGGCGGCTGTGGCACCCGTACGACCCCACCCGCCCCGAAGCCGCCCTCGCGGTCATCGAACGACTCGCGCCGCGCACCGTGGTCTGGCTCAACGAAGCTCAGCACTATCTGCTCACCGCCTCTGACCTGGGGGAGCGCCTTGCGGCCAAGCTCCGCAGCCTGCTGACCGACACGAGCCGGGCCCCAGTTCTGGTGCTGGCCACCATGTGGCCCGAATACTGGAACACCCTCACCACCGCGCCGGAACCCGGCTACCCGGATCCGCACGCCCAGGCCCGCGCCCTGCTGGCCGACCACGATCTGCCCGTCCCACCAGTCTTCTCTGACACTGACCTGCGCTCCCTGGCCGAGCATGCAAAAGGCGATCCGCGGCTGGCGTACGCCGCGGACCACGCCGACGCCGGCGCTATCACCCAGTACCTTGCCGGCGCCCCCGCCCTTCTGCAGCGCTACCACTCCGCAAGCCCCGGTGCGCGTGCCCTCATCGAGGCCGCCATGGATGTCCGTCGCCTAGGACACGGCCCCTCCCTGTCCCTGCCTCTGCTTGAAGTTGCTGCGTCGGGCTACCTCAGCGACGACGAGTGGGATCTGCTGGGCGAGGACTGGCTCGAACAAGCCCTGGCCTATACGGCGAAGCCCATACGCGGTGCCCGCGGACCCCTCACCCGAATCCGCCCCCGCCCCGGGCAACCGGCTCCCGCCCAACCCCAATACCGTCTCGCCGACTATCTTGAACAACACGGAAGGAGTCGTGCCACCCCCACGACCAAAGCCCTGTGGGACGCCTTGGTCGAACACGCTCCCGCCACCGACCGTCTGACCCTCGCCCAAGCCGCGCAAAGCCGCGGCCTTTACCGCATTGCCATTGATTTATGTGCCGTCGCCGCCGATGCCAGCGATGCCGCTCTCTTGATGTGGGCTGCAGACCAGCTGGCGGCCGCGGATCGGTTGGACGAGGCGCTGTCCTGGTACGAGCGTGCGGCGGACGCCGGCGACACCACCTGCTTGTGGCTGGCCGCCAAGCGGTTGGCTGCCGCCGACCGGTTGGACGAAGCACTGCCTTGGTACGAGCGCGCCGGAGGCGGGCCCGCCCTACTGTCGGCGGCGCATCAGTTGGCGGATGCTGGCCGGTGGGAGGAGGCGCTGGGCTGGTGGCAGCGTGCCGCCGACGCTGGAGACTCCGAAGCCCTGCAGCTAGCGGCCGCTCGGTTGGCGGCCGCTGGTCGGTTGGACGAGGCCCTGTCCTGGTACGAGCGTGCAGCCGAGGCAGGCTACACCGAAGCCGCGGTGTGGGCTGCGGATCGGTTGGCGGCCGCTGGTCGGTTGGACGAGGCGCTGACCTGGTACCAGCGCGCAGCCGAGGCGGGCCTCACCGAAGCCGCGGTGTGGGCTGCGGATCGGTTGGCGGCCGCTGGTCGGTTGGACGAGGCGCTGACCTGGTACCAGCGCGCAGCCGAGGCGGGCCTCACCGAAGCCCCGGGGTGGGCCGCTGAGCGGCTGGGGGAGGCGGATCGGTTGGACGAGGCGCTGGCTTGGTACGAGCGTGCGTTTGAGGCGGGCCACAGTACCTGCCTGCGGCGGGCTGCCGAGCGGTTGGCAGACGGCGACCGGCTGGACGAGGCACTGGCTTGGTACGAGCGTGCGGTCGAGGCGGGCCACAGTACCTGCCTGCGGCGGGCTGCCGAGCGGTTGGCAGACGGCGACCGGCTGGACGAGGCACTGACCTGGTACGAGCGTGCGGCCAGCGCCGGCCACACCACCTGCCTGCGGCAAGCCGCTGAGCGGCTGGGGGAGGCGGACCGGTTGGACGAGGCGCTGGCTTGGTACGAGCGTGCGTTTGAGGCGGGCCACAGTACCTGCCTGCGGCGGGCTGCCGAGCGGTTGGCAGACGGCGACCGGCTGGACGAGGCGCTGGCTTGGTACGAGCGTGCGGTCGAGGCGGGCCACACCACCTGCCTGCGGCGAGCCGCCGAGCGGCTGGCAAACGGCGACCGGCTGGACGAGGCACTGACCTGGTACCAACGTGCAGCCGACGCAGGCCATACAGACGCCCCGGGGTGGGCCGCAGTCCGACTGGCGGAGGCCGGGCGGCTGGACGAGGCACAGCCCTGGTGGCAGCGTGCGGCCGAGGCGGGCAGCCCCGAAGCCGCGGAGTGGGCCGCTGAGCGGCTGGCAGAGGCGGGCCGGTTGGACGAAGCGCTGGCCTGGTACGAGCGTGCCGGAGACGCTGGCAACAGCGCGTGCCTGCGGCGAGCCGCCGAGCGGCTTGCGTGCGCCCACCGGTTGGACGAGGCCCTGTCCTGGTTCGAGCGTGCCGGAAACTCCATCGCCCTACAGTCGGCGGCGCATTGGCTGGCGGATGCAGAGCGACTGGACGAGGCGCTGCTCTGGTGGCAGCGTGCAGCCGACGCTGGCCACTGGGGTGCCCTGCAGCGAGCGGCGGAATGGCTGGTGGCTGTTGGACGGGTGGATGAAGCACTCGCCTGGTACGACCGTGCCGTCGACGCCGGCGAGATCGAAGCCCTTCAGCAGGCGGCAGACCGGCTGGCAGCTGTTGGACGGGTGGATGAAGCACTCGCCTGGTACGACCGTGCCGTCGACGCCGGCGAGATCGAAGCCCTTCAGCAGGCGGCAGACCGGCTGGCAGCTGTTGGACGGGTGGATGAAGCACTCGCCTGGTACGACCGTGCCGTCGACGCCGGCGAGATCGAAGCCCTTCAGCAGGCGGCAGACCGGCTGGCAGCTGTTGGACGGGTGGATGAAGCACTCGCCTGGTACGACCGTGCCGTCGACGCCGGCCACGTCAATGCCCTGCAGCGGGCGGCGGAATGGCTGGCAGCCGTTGGACGGGTGGACGAAGCACTCGCCTGGTATGACCGTGCCGCCGAGGCCAGCTGCGACACTGCCCTGCGAGCAGCTGCCGACCAGTTGGCGGAGAGTGGAAAGTCCGCCTCGGCGAAGAACCTCCAGCGATACGGACGGGAGCCGAACCAGCTGATCGCAGCCCCCTGGTACGCGGGCTGACACCCGCCTTGAGCCAACAGATCGGGTGAGCGCACTCAGCTGTGGGGCATACGAAGGCTGCATAAGTGCAGCCCATATGCAGATGGCGCTGGACTGTGAAGCGGAAGGTGAAGCCCCACAAGGGAGCGGAAGGCAACAGTTCGCCGGGGGCAGACAGGAAAGAGCGCGGAAAGACTGGCCAACGCGGGCGAGACCATGTCAACGTAGACGACCTTGTAAGAAACCCCAGGTCAAAGAGGTGATTGCCCGTGACCATGGCTCCCGTTGGACCCGGTTTCTCCACCACCATCGAAGCCCTGCGGCTACGCGAGTGGCAGCTCGGTCCTGGCCAGCCCATGCTCGTTATGGACCAGTTCTCCGCAGAGGACTTCAACCTCATCGTGGACGACCGTGCGGACGTGCACGTCAGCAGTAAGGACGGCCGGTTCTACCTGGGCTGGTTCCCGCTCGGTCGCCCCGGCACCGACGGCGAAGGATGGAAGATCGCCGTCACCGGCACAGCCAAGGTGCGCGGCTACCACCTGTCCTTCGACACCGAGACGCCGGCCGACATCGTCGCCGCTGCAGTGGCACGCGTGCTGGAGACCTCACGGCGGGTGTGACACCGCAGGGGGGCGGCCGAGTACCTCACCCGAGGGCGGCTGGCCGACTCCCGATGGAAGGCCCGTACCACCGCTCACCGTTTCCCCCACACAAGGAGGCTGTTCGTGACGCATCCGGAGATGACCGTTGACGAGCTCATCGACCTGCTGTCCGCCTGTGACCGGAGCGCTCCGGTTCGCCAGGCTATGAACCCGTTCTTCCCCATGGCGCATCGCCTCGCGCAGGTGGTGCAGTCCGTGGACGAAACCGGCCGGACCGTTGTCTACCTCACAGAGGGGCGGGACGAGGACGCCCAGCTCGGCCATCTGCCGCCCGAGGTCGCTGTCGCCCTTTCCTGGCAGGGCCCCGTCCAGGCACCACCGCGCCGCCCCCGCCGAACTGCCGGCGGCAAGTAGAACCGCACCGAGCCTTTGGAGGCGCCCCTGTACCCCGACTTTCCGCTCGACCCGTCCACCCCGCCCGGCGGCCTGCCCGCGTTCTGGGTCGGTCCCCGGCACCTGGCCGGTGACGACAAGCGCCTCTACGACACCGTCGCCGACACGCTCGCCGGCCTCGGCTGGACGAGCCTGACGATCGTCCGCGGTCGCCACGAGCCAGACGAAGCGGATGAGGACCGCCAGGTCCTGCGCAGCACCGTCCTGCACATCAGCCCCGACACCCTCCGGTGGGCCCAGTGGAGCCTGGCGGACGAGCCGTTCCACCTGGGGGATCTGCCGATCGCCTGGCAGATCTCCGCCCGCGCGGACACAAGCCGCCCGCTCGCTCAGTGGTCGGCGTACTTCACCCCCGACGTCCCCGGCGAGTCCGTGGCCGACTTCCTCGTCGCGCTCGATGCCCGCGACCAGCCCGCCGTGCCGATCGCCGGCCCCGAGCTGGTCCTCGACGCTGTCGCCGCACACGGCTGGCTGCGCGACATCGACCAGCCCCAGGCGGCGGCGACGGACCCGACGTTCACCTCGCACATCAGCCTCGGCGAGGTGCCGCCCCTCATCCAGGACGCCGATCCGCGCGCCCTGACCATCGAGGTCGACGAAGTGGGATCGGCTGGGTGGCAGGCGTGGGCCGAGCCCACGCTCGGCGCGTCATGCCTGTGGGCGGTGTCCTTCGGCGCCAGCGTCCCGCACGATCTCGTCGCGGCCTTTGCCGCCTCCCTCAGCTCGACCGCGCCGGTCCTGCGTCGGGTGCTGCCCGAGGCCACCCAAGAGCGGCTCCTGCGCGCGCCGGCCATCTAGCGCTCTGCGGCCCCCTTCCCCCCGACGTACACCAGCCCGGTCTCCCGAATGGAGGCCGGGCTTCTTGCTTCTCGGGTAGGGAACGCTTGTACGCGCAACGCGCTGCTGCCCCCGACCGCGGCGGTCGGGGGCAGCAGCATGTCCAGGCCGGTCAGCCGACTCTTTCCGCCTTGGCGAGAGCCTTCTCAAGGTGACGGTCGACGAGGGCCGGGGAGCCCGAGACGATCAGCAGCAGACTGCCGTCGCGGATCGCGGTCTGCTTCACCACGGTGCTTCGCCCTCCAGCGGAGAACGTCAGGAGTTGACTCCACTGCTCGTCCCCGAGCTGGTGGGGGGCGGGCAGCTTCTGCGAGGCCATGTCGATCGCAGTGCCGCCTGCGACGACCTGATAGGTGGGGCAGCCGGTCATGGCGTCGAAGATCCGGCCGATGCCGTAGGACAGCTTGTTCGCGCTGTCGCTGTACAGCTCCTCGGTGACCTGCGAGTTGCTGCCTCCGGTGTAGGTGAAGGTGGCCTTCGCCTTGTGCGGGAAGGTGAGCGAGCCGCCGGTTGCCGCATCGCCGCCCAGCTCGCTCAGGGCCGTACAGCCAACAACGGTTACGTCGTCGTGCCGTGACGGACGCTCTGGCTGGCGCAGGTAGCCGCTGCCGAGGTCGCTCTCGTCGAGCAGGCGCGTCTTCAGCGCGGCCGAGGAGAGCGGGGCGGCGTCCTGGTCGGCGCCGGCTGACTTTACCTGGGCGGAGGAAGCGGCGTCGGGCTTGGCCCCGGCGGTGCCGGTGGAGCAGGCCGGTAGGGCGAGCAGGGTGACGGCGGTGAGGCCGACGGCGGCGGTGGCGACGGGAACGCGCATGACGGAACTGACCCCTTGGTGCTAGGCGACGGGTGGTCAGTGCGGGCCCGCGGGCCTGGTGGGGTTGTAGGGGTGGGGGTCAGTGGCCGAGGTGGCGCAGGCAGTCCTCGAACGTGGCGTGCGTCGCGTCCGCCGGCCCTGCGCTCCGGTTGTACCAGGCCGTGTCGAGGCGCATCTCCTGCTGCTGGTGGCCGGCCCGGCAGCGCAGCCAGATCTGGTCGCGGGTGGAGAGGATGAGCCATTCCCGGTACGCGCCGCACGCGGCGCAGGCAACCATCTCACCGTCGAGGACGAGGGGCTGCGCCCAGGGCATCATGCGGCCGTCGAGCTGGTCGTGGCTGGGAACCCGTAGTTCCGGCGGAAGGAAGTCGTCCACCACGGCGGCCGGCTCGCTGTGATGCGGCTCGGCCGGCGGCCCCCCGACCCCTAGTGGGACCTGGTCCTGCAGCCGCGCCGACAGCTCGAAGAATCGGCGCTGCGCCTCGCTGGGCTCGTTAACCCGACGGCGTATCCGGTGAAACACCCTGACGTCCTCCCTTGCCTCTCCCTGCACGCGTCATGATCGTGCCCCCAAGCGAGGGGCGGCTTCAATTCACAAAGTCAACAGCCACGCACGAGGGGGTTATTACACGCTCCCTGGCCCCTTGGACTCGGGGGTCGGCAGGCCGTCGTGGTTCTGGAAGAGACGCCCTGGCTGGGAGAAGGGCGAGTCAGTCGGCCCGATGGCGTAAGCGATGCCGTTCTTGTAGTAGTCGGTCTCGCCAAGCACCCAGAAGTACAGGTCGATGAGGGGGTCTCGCGGGACGAGTGCGAGGCCGGAACCGCCAATGCGTCCGTAGGCGTTGCGGCGGGCGAGCGGCTTGAGCAGCTCAACGAGCTCCAAGCCGTTGGGTAGACCGGCGATGGCGGCGGTGGTCGCGGCAGTCACGAGGTCGGCGAGCTGCAGGTGCGGGACGTGATCGGATGGGGCGGTCACGATGGGCATCACCACGCGGTCCGGCTTCACGTAGGCGGTGCCGACCGTGGTGAGGTCCAGCGCCTCCGACAGCCACTTCGCGTGGTCCTTGCTGCCGCCGCCAGGTACGTCGGCGATTACGACGCCACGCTCGTCAGTGGTCTGCAGCTCCCTTTCGATTCGCTCGTATAGGTAGCCCAGGATCGTCGTGGCCACCTCCTTCTTATCCCAATCTGCTCGGCCCCGGTCCCAGATCACCACGGCCGTACGGACGCCGCACTGCCCCGCAATCTCCAGCATTCGGCGGCGCGCGCCCTTGACTACTTCACCGCCGGCGTTCGCCAGCCAGCTACCTTTGGACGGCTTCCACTTGAACTCCTCGCCGTCCGGCATGCCGATCTCGGACCGGAGCTCGTCGATCGCGCGGCTGTACACCACCATCTGATCCTCCGGGAACATGACGGCGCCCACCGACACGAGCTCGCCGAGGTGGTCCCGACGAGGGCGCTCCTGCCCGCTGTCGTCGATGAAGATCAGTTGCACTCGTTCTCTCCCGTCCCTGGCCGAGCCGCATCGGCCTGCGTCGCCCTCTTGGCGCGCGCATTCGGCTCAGGAGCGTACGACGGGCCCTGGCGGAAGGGAGCCGCGGGCCCTCGCCGATCTCGACCGCCAGCTGCTCCGTTCTCCGGAGGGTTTAGCGTATGTTGCTCACTGCCTCTTGGCCGCGATGACGGCCAGGTGAGACGGGGCGGGATGCGGCTCGGCGCTTCGCCTTGCCCTGATTGGGGACTCGGGAGGCATCGGCAGGCAGATCGGCCAGCCGCCGCAGCCGCCAGACCAACACGTCACTTACCGAGTCCGCGGTGTCGAGTTCCCGGCGTCCTACGGCCTCGGACAGAAGAGCGACTGGGTCATTGCCAGCGGCTTCGGCGTCCGTGATGGTCGCGGCCAGTGCGTACCAGCCGGGCTCGGCGAGGATCTGCTCGGCCAGCCCGGGCAGCGCCTCGCGCAGCAGCACCGTCTGCCGCTGGAGCAGCGCCCGGTTCAGGCGCCGCCCTCGCTGGTAGAGCACGCCGAGAGGCTGGGCGGCAGCCTCCTGGTAAGCGGAGCGCAGGTGCTCGGCGGCCTGACGGGCGGCGGCGGCCTGCTGCGCGTGGCCCTTCCTCGCGTGCCAGTGCACGGCGGCGGTGATCAGGAAGAACAGCATGTCGATCGCCATCGCGGTGCTCGCACCGTCCTCGCCGCGCCCAAGGGCGGGGCCGCCGTGGACGAGGTCGCGGGCCGCCTGCCGCAGTGCCCGGTCGTGTCCGCGTACGGCGCGGACGTGGGAGCGCGAGGCCCGTTCGAAGGCCGTTGCGGCGTCTCGCAGTTCGCGGCGGGTGTGGGCGGCGGACGTCTTCGCTAGGGCGTCCAGGACTTCGCCGGCCGCGGCGATGTGGGCGGCGGCGACCGCGTCCTCGCCGTGTTCGACGACGAGCACGGCCTGCCACGCGGCCGACGCCGTCCTGCGGCGGGCAGCGGCCGGACTGCCCCGCCACGTACGGACTGCATCCTCCTGCCGGCGAGCGGGGTCCTTCTGGGCGCCGCCGGACCAGCGCTCCCGGATGCGAGGCAGTGAGAGGTCGGGGGCGAGGCGCGCGCCGGGGTAGAACACCGGCTCGCCGTCCTTGTTCCGGTCGTCGGGAAGGGCGACCTTGTACCCGAGGAGGTCCCCGGAGGGCGCGACGCGCTTGCGGATCAGGAGGCCAGCAACGGCGAGCCGGTCGAAGAACTCCTCCTCGCTCGTCGCGCCGGCCACCGCCCGGCGTACCGTCTCGCGCAGTTCTTCGCGGGCAGTGCGCTCGCGACCCTGGCGTTCGGCTTTGTGGCGCTCGGCGCTGGTGGGCCGTTGAGCAGCTGTGCCGTCGCCGGGGGCGACCGCGTGGAGTCCGAGTTCCCGCTCGATGAGCCGGGCTTCGGCCTGGGCACGCGCGCCGGAGCGGTAGTCGTCGGGGCGACGGCCGTCCTCTCGTACGAGGGTGGCGACGATGTGGATGTGGTCGTCCGCGTGCCGTACGGCGGCCCAGCGGCAACCGGGCTGTCCGTCGCCGGGATCGATGCCGGTGGCGGCGACGATGCGGCGGGCGATGTCGGCCCACTCCTCGTCGGACAGGATCCGGTCGCGCGGATCGGCGCGGACGGAGGTGTGCCACACGTGCTTGGCTGGACGGGCGTGCTCGGCGAGGGCCATCACGGGCTGGTCGAGGAGCTGCTGGAGGTCCTTGAGGGTGGCGTTCGGGTCGCGGCCGGGGTCGGGCGACATGCCGTCGAAGGAGGCCACGAGATGGGGGTCGGTGTGTTCCTCGTGCTTTCCCGGGCCGTAGAGATAGGCCAGGAGCCCGATGGTCCGAGAGCCCGAGGAGTTGACGCTAGGGATCATGAGCCGCGGCGCTCGATCAGCCGTGCGGCGGCTTCGTGCGCGGTGTCGGCGGCACGCCGTACGGCGGCGACGGCCGCCTCGAGCTGGGGAGCGTCCGCACCGGAGTTGAGCGCCTTGACTGCCTGGTTGAGGTTGCTGCCGGCCCAGCCGAGCCGCCGCCGACTCTCGAACAGGGCTGTGATCACTTCGCGCTCGTCGGCGATTTCGGCGCTGGTGCGGTCGAGGTCGCGGGCGGCGGCGAGCGCGGAACGGGCGAGGAACCCGGCGACGGACAGGCTGCACCGGGCGGCGGCGGTTTTGATCAGGGCGAACTCTTCTTCGTTGAAACGTGTGTTGGGCTGGTGCAGACGCTTCTTCTCGGGCGGCTGGCGCGGACGCTGGCGGGCGCGAGCGGCGCTCTCTCGGTGGACGCGGCGATCGGTCTGCTTCTCCTCCTGCCCCGGCTTCGATCCGCCCTCGGTCGAAGACGGAAGGACCTGCGCCCCCCGGTGCAGGTCCTCTCCCGCCCCCTCGGGGGCGGGTTTGGCGGAAGCTACGCTTCCGCCCCAACTTGCTCGCCCTGAGACCGAGTTGAGGTCATGAGCAGGTTCCGGGGTGTTGCCGTTCTGGATCGGGTTCGTCATCGGGTTTCGGGCCTCGTTGAGCGGATGCGGTGCTGGATAGTGGCGGCCAGCTAGACGACGTCGGCCAGCCCGTTGAGGACGCGGACGGGTTCGTCGGGCTGGAACTGGACGAGCCACTGGCCGGTCGGGGAGGACTGCGGTGTACAGGAGGCGTCGGCGGACCAGGGTCCGCCCAGGCGCCGGCCTCGACGGTCGTTGGCTCGGATGAGCGTGGGGGACGCGGTATCACGGCCTGTCTCCTGGAGCGGGGCGGTGGCCCGGCGAGGAGCCGGACCACCTGTTTGCGGGTAGGGCCTTGAGCTGGGGTTTTGCCGGTTCAGCCGCACTCGGGGCAGCGCGCGACGTGACTGCTGAGCGCCCGGGCCATCCGGGCCTTCGTCGACGTGGCTTGCTTCGCGCTGGACTTCGCGGCCGGCCTGCCCACGTGCCGTTCGGAGTGGGCGATCATGTAGCCGATCTCCCGCTGGTACTCCGCACGGACGGTGTCGAACTGGTGGCAGGTCTTCATCGGGCGGTGCTCCTTGTCTTCGTGATGTCGTCGCTCCGCAGTTGCTGGAGGACGAGGCTCAGCCGGTCGTTCCGGCCGCCCCGGAGGCCCTCGCGTCGGAGGATCTCCCGCAGCTGAACCCGGGTGACGGACTCGTTGCCGTCCCGGGCGAGCAGCGCGGGGACGTGCGGGCGGACCTGCTGGACGAGCTGGTCCACCGACTGCTCCGGCTCGCGCGGCGGACGCTGCGTTTGTGGGCCGCCAGACAGGCCACTTCGCTTCCCCTTGCCCTTTGCCCTCGTAGTCGGCTTCCGGCGGAGGGGAACCCTGTGTCCCCGGTCCCCGGTGGGGTTGGTCCCCGTGTCGGTGTCGGTCGGTCCCCGGTCCCCGGTGGGGTTGGTCCCCGTGTCGGTGTCGGTCGGTCCCCGGTCCCCGGTGGGATCGGTCCCCGACTCGGCGCCCTCCGGTCCCCGATGGCAAACCTGGGCCTGACCAGGCACTTCGACCGCCGAGTAGCCGGGCCCCGGTCCCCGGTCCTCAGCGGGCTCGGTCCCCGGTCCCCGGTCCCCAGCGGGCTCGGTCCCTGCGTCCCCGCTCTCGGTCCCCGCGTCATGTTCCTTGGTCCCGGGGACCGGTCCCCCTTCCTCGCGCGGTCCCCGGTCCCCGATCAGTGCGGCGGGACGGCAGGGACCGGTTGAGGGGACCGCCGCGTTCGGCGCCTGCGGCGAGGGGACCGTGGCCGCCGTGGCACTCCCGTGTGGCGGGGACCAGGGGGAGGGGAGCGGGACCGTGGCCAGCGCGAGGGCGTGCCGGCGGGCGGCGAGCTGGTCGAGGAGCTGCGCGCGCTGGAGGGGATCGGTGCCGACCGATGCCCTGCCGAGGGCCTTCGACAGCCGCCGGGTGAGGCGTCGGCCGCGCCAGCTCTGCTGCTGCTCGGGCGTGCGCTCCGCGAGCCGGGCGGCGAGGGCGACCGCACGGGTGGTGGCCCGGTCACGGGTGATCTGCGCGGCGTCGCGGTCCCGGGCGGCGATGCCGAGGCGGGACAGCAGGCGTTCGCGTGCCTCCCGACCCAATGTGGCAATCAACCCGCGGGACGCGGCGCCCGGCGTGCGCAGGCGCAGTTCGATGCCCATGGCGAGGTGCCACAGCATCGCCGCCATGATCGGGCCGACGAAGGCGCGGACGGTGCCGCCGACCGGGCCGCTCTCGGCGAAGGCGGGGATCACCTGTACCCCGGTGATCACCCAGACCAGCGTGCCGGGCAGGCCGGGCGCGCCCTGGGTGGCCAGGTTCTGCCGGGCCATCAGCGCGGTCGCGAAGAGAGCGAGTTCGGCTGCGGCGAACATGGCGACGCGTTCGGCGGTGCCGGCCATGTCGAGGTAGTCGGCGGCGAAGCGCCAGCTCGTGTCCGCGCTGTAGGCGGTGCAGCCGAGCGCGGCGAGCGCGGCGACCTTGACCGCCGGGCTGCCGAGACGTTTCTGCGGGCGGGTGTCCCGGCGCCGGATCGCCCAAGCGGTCAGCATCAGGACGAGGGCGGCGGGCACGCCGATCGCGAGGAGGAGAGGCAGGTCCGTAGCGGCACCGAGGGACAGGACGGGGTGGGTCATGCTGCCTTTCCGAGAGGGGCGTGCACAGAGGTCGAGGCCACCGGACGGCTCACCGGCTGCCGTGTGCCGGGCTGGGCGGGCGCAGGGCCGCCTGCGGTCGGGGCGGCCTTCTTCCGCTTCTTCCTTTGCCGGGGCACGCCGCAGGTGCGGTCGCGGTCGAGGATCTTGTTGGCGGCCTGCCGGAGCAGGTCCCGGGCGTGCTTGTGACTGATCTGCAGCGCGGCGGCGAGCCGGGCCGGTCGCCAGCCGCGGACGTAGGCGTGATCGATCACGACCTGACGCTCGGCCTCGGTCAGGTGCACGTCGCGGCCGTTGAAGAAGGCGATGACGCGGCTGTAGTCGAGGCGCTGGGGCAGCCCGTCGTGCCAGGGGCGCCGCTCCGCCTCGGTGAGCCCGCCCCAGACGCCCTCCTTGAGGACGTTCTCCAGGGCGTAGTTCAGGCAGTCGCGACGTACCGGGCACCAGCCGCACAGCTCCTTCGCCTCGGCGATGGCCTCGTGGTCCCGGGGGAGGGGGAAGAACACGGCGTCGGCGTCCTCGGGGTCCATCCCGTGGCACACACCGCGGCTTTGCCAGCTGGTGTCGCCGATGCCGCGCAGGCCGGTGGGTGGCGCGTCGTGGGTGGTGATGTGGCGCAAGGGGGTCTCCGATGTGCTGCCGCGTTGGCCGGGCGGGGCCGGTGCTGGGGCGGACGCGGCGTCGGGTGCCGGCTGCGGCGCAGGGAGGTGCGCCGCAGCCGAGGCGGGACGGTGGTGTGGTGGCGGTGCACCGGATGGGATGCACCGGCCTTGCGCGCCGGTCAGGCCATCGCGGGCTGGCGGACCTGTTCGGTCTGCTGGGGCTGCTGTGCGGCGGCGAGGTCGAGGCGGCCGGGGTGCGGGGTGGCGCGCGGGGCAGTTCCGCGTGCTCCGCCGTCGGGGCCGACCCTTCGGCGGCGGCACGGCTCACCGGGCTGGGCCAGGCACCACTCGCAGCGAACGCTCAGGGCGTCCGGCTGCCCCTGGGCGACGGCGGCCTCGCGCGCGGCTCGGGCGGGCCGGTAGGGCGCGAGGGCGGCTCGAGCGGCGGGCGGTATGCAGGAGCCGATCTCCCGCAGCCGCGCCTTCAGCCTCGGATCGATGCCGTCGCGACCGCTGGTGATCGCCCTGGCCTGCGCGGGCTGCGCGATGCCGGCGGCGACGGCGCGGCGGGCTCCGACCAGCTCGGCGGTCCAGGCGGCCTGGTCGTCCGGGTCGACGGACGGCGTGGGGTCGGAGTGCCGGGCCAGGCGGTCGCGCCGGTAGCTCTCCCAGGGACGGGCCACGTCCGCGGGCAGGATCTGGTACGGCGAGGTGCGGATGTGCTGGCGGGCGGCGACGCGGGCGTCCCAGCCGTGCGGGGTAGCCATCGGTACGTCGCCGAGCAGCTCGTGCCACTGGGCGAGCTGGTCGCGGGCCTCGCCCTGGTCGGTGCGGATGGTGCGGGGGTCGAGTCGGCCGATGTAGGCCAGCAGAGCTGCGATTTCGCGACGGTCCACGGTCAGCCCTCCGTTCCGGTCGGCTCGTCGAGGGCGGCGAGAAGGGCGGCCGTGTGGGCCTCGGCCCGCGTCATGCCGCCCGGCGCTGCGGAAGCTCCGCCGGGCACGGCGTAGAGCTTCGGGCGGCTGGGGGCGTGCTCTCGGGCGATCCAGGAGCGCCAGTCGGCAGCCCAGGCAGCAGCTGGCCGCGGCTTGAAGTCGGCCCGGTGGGCCCGCCACTTCGCGTCGGCCGCTTGCACGCCCTGTTCGCCGAGGCGGTCGAGGTGTCCCTGCTGTCGGGCCCAGGTGTGGGTGGCTGGGTCGACCTGCCACTCGGCAGCGGAGAGGACGGCAGCACCACTGCTGTACCTCCGGTTCAAATCCGGTTCACTACGGTTCTGTATGCCGGTTTCCGGTACATCGCTGTGCCGGTTTCCGGTACGCCGAGGTGCCGGTTTCCGTCGGGACCTGCCGGGTTCCGCTACTGCCGGTTTCCGGACCCTGGCGGGGGATTCCGGCACCTCACGCGGGCGGATGCCGTACTGCCGCAGGACCGAGAGCCGCAGGGTCAGGCCCTCCTCCGGATCGTCCGTCGGCGCCTGGTCGCCGTCCTCCTCCAGCTCCCTCTTGGCTCGGGCCACGGCCTTCGCGGCGAGGGGCAGACGGTAGACCGTGCTGCGCTGCGGGCCTGTGAGGTCGTCGAGCTGCTCCAGCTCGTCGGCGTCGACCAGCCGGTCGATGGCTTCGCGCACCGTGGAGACGGAGGCGCGCGTGCGCTTGGCCAGGCTGGACAGCGAGGCCCAGGAGACGCACTGCTCGTCGGCCACCCGATCGGCGATCGACAGCAGGACCAGGCGCGCCGTTCCGCGACTGGCGCTGTGCTCCCACACCCACTCGCGGGCGTCGCTGCTCATCGGCCGCTCCCGGTGGCGGGGCGGGGCCGGCGGTTCGCCGGGGCCGGGATGGTGGGCTCCGGCTCGGGGCACCGAGGCGCCGAGGCGGAGGTGGCTGCCGCGCAGGCCAGGCGGAAGGGCCTTTTGCGCAGGGCAGGAGGCATGCGATACTCCTCGTTGCAGTGTTGCCACGCTGATGCGCCCCTCGGAAGGACTCAGCGTGGTGATGGTGGGCAACCTCCGCCCTTGCCGGGGCGGACATGCCATTTAGCGTTCGGCGTCCGGGAGTTCCGCTCTCGGACGCCGTCGCTGTATGCGGACTTACAGGCCGATGCTGCTGCTCTCCTTACGTCCGTTGTGCCGGGCAGTGCGCCCGGGGGACGACGAACATACGCACGGACCCGTGTCAAGATCCAGAGTTGGTTCTTAAACTCTGTACTGGTTGCAGAGGGTGACGGGGAGGCCCGCTTCTGCGCTTGCCAGGGAGTGCCGACTCGTGCCGTGTCCGCCTGAGAGTTGCCGCTTTCGGCGGGGTGGCATCTTCTTGTTCTCCCGGAAACGCCGTCCGCCGGGTGATCGCGGGTGCGCTTGCGTGTTGTACGCCTACAGCTCGCGTACGTGAATCGCCCCACGCCCCTATTTAGGCCATGTGGGACCTCTATAAGACTGGCTGCTTTCGTCCACTCTGCCAGGTGATTCGGCACTGGACTGGACGGCTGCGAGCAATCAGGCAGCACCCGCGCGGTTGGGGTAGGGCAGGCCCGAATCCTCGGTGCAGTCGCCGGCAACGGCTGGGTACCGAATTCTGCGGCGCGTGCGCAGGCGGCGACGGCGACGCAGCATGCATGGAGGGTCCTTCCTGTGGCTGGCACCATAGGGAGCTGGAGCCGGCCAGCAGGTGCGATACGGAAACGTACGCCACTTGCGGAAATGTATCAAGCCTGGGGTACAGTTGCTCCAGAGGACGCCCCCACCGGCCCGATCGCCACCCTGCAGGAGTTCATGTGCCACGTCAGTTCGACGGCAGCCGCGTACGTGCTGTCAGGCGGGGCAAGGACCTCCTTCAGCAGGAATTGGCAGAGATGGTGGGCGTCAGCGCTCCCACGGTCGCGCGATGGGAGAGCGGCCAAGACTTCCCCAAGGGCGAGAAGCTTCCCCTAATTGCAGCGGCGCTCGGTGAGTCGCTTGATGTCCTTTTCCCCCACGACGGTCCGCCGGACCTGCAGCTCCTGCGCTGCGACGCTGGCCTCAGCGTCGCGCAGGCCGCTGCGATCATCGGCGCGAGCCGCGTGCCGGTGAACAACGCCGAATCCGGCCGACGCCGGCTCAGTGATGCTTACGTGCTGCCGCTCGCACAGGCGTACAAGGTGTCCAAAGAGGAATTGCTGGCCGCTCAGGACTGCTCGTTCGGGCTTCGCCCCGAAGGCTCGCGTGACAAGCAGGCGTCAGCACCTCGCACGGTCGGGGAGAAGATCAACTATCTCCTGCAACACGGGTACGTTGGTCAGGAAGCGCCCTCTGATGAGGAAATCGCGCGGCTCGTAAATGAGCATGCGGGCGTGGCGGCCGTCACGGCCGACGACATCGCAGCCCTTCGCACGGGTGCCACAACGGAGGCTTCCGATGTGCTGCGTGCCGGCCTAGCCCAGGCCCTCCAGGTCGACGCGGCCCTCTTCCAGGACGATGCCGAGGTCAACCCTGCGGCCCGCGAATTCCTGGAGGCACTCCGCTTCCTCGGCTCGATTCACCGAGGGCAGATCCTCGGCCTGGCTGCCCGCGGCAACAGCGCGGGCCTGTCTGCCGAAATGATGGCCCACATCAACGAGCTCGTCGGAGAGTTGAAGCACAAGCTGCCAGGGGTGCAGGACGGGGAGTGACGCCCCCGGCGAGAACTCCTCGCGGGGCTTGGTGTCTCAGGCGACAACAGCGAAGGGACTACGGCGATGCCCCCTTACTGGGGGCAATCGCCGTAGTCCCTTCGCTGTTCCCGACCCGGCACTCCAAATGCTCAGCTCCGACATCGAGACCGATCGGACCGCCGAGCGGCCGGCGCCGGCTAAGAGGCAGTGAGGTCCACGCCGAGCAGCTCGGAAAGAGTGGCGACCGTCTTCCGGGGGTCCTGGTTGTGAACCCCGGCGAGGCCGAGCTGCTCCGCTGCCCGGACATATCCCTCGGTGTCGTCGACGAAGACGCACTCCTCGGCCGGCAGATCCATGAGCTTGAGCGTGATCTCGAAGAGCTCGGGGTCAGGCTTGCGCAGCAGGTGCTGCTCGGAGATCACCACGACGTCGTACAGCCGCTCAAGCTCGAAGCCGTCGTACAGGTCCCAAGGCGTCAAGCCCACGGAGTTGGACAGGATGCCCACCTTGATCCCGGCTCGCCTCGCTGCGGCAGCGGCATTGATCATCAGCGGCTCGGGGCGGAGGTCGCCGAAGATGCGGCCCATCAGGTTGTCAGCCGGCACGCCCAGCATCTTGCCGGCGAACTCGTTCCACTCGGTCTGGGAGACCGCTCCGCGCTCAAGGTCACTGGTGATCCGGACGCCCTCCTCGTTCTTGTACAGGGCCGTGAGGCAGGCGCCCTGCGGAAGACCCTCGCGCTGCTCGAAGGCGAGCACTGCGGGCAGCAGCGGAGTCGTGAGAACGCCTCCGAAATCGAGGATGAGGCCGGTGCGGCGGTTGGACATGCGAGAACTCCAGATTGCTGAGATTTCGGACGCCCATCCAGACCGGATAGCGTCACGGCCCGGCTATGTGTGGCGACGGGAGTGGCTGTGCGTCGCAGGCCAGGGTCACTTACGGGGCGGAGCAAGACCTATCAGTCCGCATGCCCACGATACCAGCCCACTTCATGCAGCAGATGGTGCCAAATCTCACTTGGCAGCACGCATTCAAGATCGCCATGTTGCCTGGTTGCAGACGTCGGGCAATGAGTCCGAACCGAGAAATTAAGTATTTCTACCTGGTTCGGATTCCGCCTCTGTGGAGTACACAAGTAGCTCCCGAGCTTGATCCGTGGTGATGTGCGAGTAAGCCGTGCTGACTCGTGCTAGCCACGCCGCTTCACTATCGGTGTCAACGAACGGTTTGGCCCTCAAGCTGGCAGCGGCGTGCGGATTGGCTGGCACGGTGTCAGCGGCCTGGAGCGCGGCCTTAATCCAGTACGCTTCCGCAGCCGGCTCAGGGTCGGGGAGTGAGGCAGTGATGTCCTCGGCGGCGAACATCAAGTCCCGCGGAGCGTAATAGCGGAGCTTTTCGCAAGCGTCAGCAATGTCCTGAGTCCATCGGTCCAGGCGAACATCGATCGGAACGCGTATATGCATGAATTCAGCGAGGCGCCGTCCTGGTGGATACAGGCTCGTCCCGGGGAAAGCCTCCACCAGGTCAAACCAGAGAGGGTAAGTCCTGTAAAGTGTGCGCAAAGTCTTCCATCGGGCCACCACCGTGCGGGTGGTGGGGATGCTCGCTCCTACGGCAACGATCAGGAAGAGCACGTTCATCCATATCGATGTGGCGTCTACAAGGAGCTGCACCGTGGAAGCGCTGAGGGGGAACGCGACGGCAGCCCAAACGATGGTGATACGGGCCACCGTGTGGGTAAGTCCCATCCACATCGAAAGCCCCATCAAGCCCAGCCCGACACGCATGCTTCTACACTCGGCCTGTCGCGCCGCCCTCGTCCACTGGTAGCCGCAAACCGCAGTCGTGATGAGCGGGAAGAAGTAGAACACGGTCATGTAGACCGCGACCCCCCATTGCCCAGCGTGGTCGATGAGGAAGTTTTGGCTCGGCGTGTCCCGGTCCACCACGGTGAAAAACAGGACCGTGAGCAGAATGACGCCTATTGCCCCCGTTTTATATGACGCGCGGGCGATCCAGCGGGAGACCGCCACGTGCCGGGGGACGACTGTCTCCGAGCTCTTCCCGTAGCTGGTGGCGACGTAGGTCAGGGACGCGATGATCGCTGCAGTACTGGCGAAGTGCCTGAGTAGGGCGCTCAGGTCCACGATGGGAATGCGATCCACCGCATCCATTGCTGCTGGCGTGTAGAGCCACAGAGCTACGGCGAATCCCGCATAGCCGCCCCAGAGCGCCCGGCGGTGAGCGTCACCGTACCGAACTGCAGGGAATCGCCATACGGCGATGACGGTCATCACGGCCGCAGTAAGGTATTTGATGTAGTCGAACACGATCCAGTGGGTATCTACGCCGGCTGCGCGTTTGCCGAGCCGAAAATTCGGCTGACCGCAGCATTGATTGCCAGGTGGGCTGCGCTATGTGGCGGAAGTCGTAGGGCCGGGCAACGTACCTCGGCGGTCGCCAGTCGGATCGCGATTAGATTCGGCGCCGCGGTGGGGCGGCGACTGGGTGAGAAAGTGAATGCTCCAGGAGGCTGACCATGTCATCTCCCGTGAACGAATGGCGGCGTGCCAGCCGCTTTATCAACGAGGCCGAAAGTTCGGCCTGCTTTTCCTCGGGACTGCCGAAATTTACGCGCCCTTGGATCAGCGTAGACGGGAAACGTCGAAGGACTTCCTGGCGAATGCGGTCAGGCACGTATCGCTCGATCTCGGCCTCTGTCAGGGAGGTCCCGTGGTTGAGCCATTCGTGCGCGAGCTCATGGAGAATTATGTGTTCGGTTTGATTGCGAGTTGAACGGCGGCGATAGAGGATAATTGTGACCTCCGGCGCTTTGACCCGAAGGCCGCATGCTGTGCCCAGGCCGCCGTCGGGATCATCCAGTGGCACTAGCCGAATCTGGCGGCCCAACGCGCCCTCCATGTTCCGTACCAGCGCCTCGACGCTGAAGGGAGCGGGTATAGGGAGATCGGCGAGCAGTCTCTCGCATTCCTTCACGAGTGCGCGCCGTGAAGGGTCTCTACGCCATCGCATGGTCGCTCCATTGAAATGCTACTGAGGTGTTCGCTGTCAGCCCCCATCCCGATACTCATACGCGGGGGCGCTAGTAGCCAGGAGCTTGTGCTTGAGGCATGCGGTGATTCGGCCGACACGCCCTGGCAACAGATCGTACAAGGCGGGAAGCATGATCCATGCGGACGGGCGTGTTGTGAAGGTCACCCGGGCGCCAGAAGTCTCACATTCTGGATTCCAAGATCGAAATTAGGTGACGGCGTCTTAATGGATCTTTGAATGCAATCGCCGGCCTTTACCGCCTGCGGCGGCCGACCGAATGCAAGGCGCTGGTGTCCGCGCGCTACCCGGTGCGCTGGCACGACGCCCCCCGTACGAGCCCGTCCCAAAGCGGCCCTGCGGCCCGCTCCGCCCGGCGGCGTGGGTGAGATGCACCGCAACCAGCGGCGATGGACGCTGGAGGCATGAAGGCCATCTGGTCAGGCACGATCACCTTCGGGCTCGTGGCGCTGCCCGTACGGCTGTACACCGCCACGGAGGAGCACCACGTGCGCCTGCGGGAAATCCACACCGCAGACGCCAGCCGGGTGCGCCACCGGCGGGTGTGCGAGGTTGAAGATCGTGAGATCCCATACGAGGAGGTCGGCCGCGGTTGGGAGATGCCCGACGGCCGCCTGGTGCCGCTGACCGATGACGACCTGGAACGCCTCCCACTGGCGACCAGGCACGTGGTCGACATGATGGGCTTCGTGCCCAGCCAGGACGTCGACCCGATCCTCTACAGCAAGCCGTACTACGTCGGCTCCGGTGCCCCGGCAGCCGACCGTCCGTACGCGCTGCTGGTGGAGGCGCTCGCCCGCACCGGGTACGTGGGCGTGTGCAAGATTGCTGTCCGCTCTAGGGAGCGGCTCGCCGTGCTCCGACCGCGCCACGGGCTGCTGATCTGCCAGAGCCTGCTGTGGCCTGAGGAGGTGCGCGACCCTGGAGACCTCACCTCATCCGCGCCTGTCACGGACCGGGAGCTGCAGCTCGCCGAGGTGTTGGTGCGGGAGCTCACGGGCATCGAAGTCGGCGAGCTGCATGACGAGTACCGGCACGCGCTGGAAGAACTGGTCAGCGCCAAGGTGTCGGGGGGAGAGATCGCCGCCCCGCCTGAGCCTGAGCCGGCGGTGGACCTGATGGCCGCGCTGGAGGCGAGCGTACGGACGGCGCGGGCCGCGCAGCGGGACTGATGGCCGAGCGCATCACCGTAAGCAGGACGCCGTCTGATCGCCCGTCGAAGCCGGCGACCTCGGGTACGGGTACTCGCTGGCCGACCGAGAACAGTGGTCCGCGCCCTGGGGCGCGCGCCGTACGGCTCGAGCGGCTAGGTGGTCGCTGCGCTCCCGTCTTCTAACCTCGCGCTTTCATGAAGCGGGCTGTCCGACGGGTGGTCAGGTATGCGAAAAGTGCCTCTGACCAGCAAGAATGAGGATTGTCGAGGTCCTTGTTCCTGCCACCGTCGGAGGCACTTCCCAGGTGAAGAAGCGTATCGGGTCCTATCCACGGGTCCGCATCGAGGGCGGTGGCCGTGGGGTGGTGTCCCAGGCCGGGGCCGTGCTGCTGGTCGAGACCGTCCGCAAGGCCGAGCTGGATCAGGCGATATCGACGGCGCTTGCGCCGTGGCGGCGGCCGCGGGCGGTGCACGATCCGGGGAAGATCCTGCTGGACGTGGCCCTCGCGGTCGCGCTGGGCGGGGACTGCCTCGCGGATGTCGGGACGCTGCGGGCCGAGCCCGGCGTGTTCGGGCCGGTGGCCTCCGACCCGACGGTCTCCCGGCTCGTCGACGCTCTCGCCGCAGCTGGGCCGAAGGCCCTGTCCGCGATACGGGCCGCTCGGGCCGAAGCGCGTGAGCGCGTCTGGAAACTGGCCGGTACTGCGGCGCCGGATGCCGCGGGGCAGGTGATCGTGGACCTGGACGGGGTACTCGTGCTGGCCCACTCCGAGAAGCAGGACGCCACCGCGACCTGGAAGAAGACCTTCGGACACCACCCCCTGATGGGGTTCGTCGATCACGGAAGCGGCGGGAGCGGTGAGCCGGTGGCCGGCCTGCTCAGACCGGGCAACGCAGGCAGCAACACCGCCGCCGACCACGTCACCACGGCCCAACTCGCCCTGGCCCAGCTACCGAAGAAGTACCGGCGTGGACGCCAGACACTGATCCGCACCGACTCCGCAGGCGGCACCCACGAGTTCGTCGCCTGGCTCGCCCAGCGGGGCAGGTGGCTGTCGTACTCGGTCGGCATGACCGTCACCGACGCCATCCACCAGGCCGTACTCAAGGTTCCCGCCCCGGCCTGGACGGCAGCGATCGAGCCCGGCGGCGACATCCGGGACGGGGCCTGGGTCGCCGAGATCAACGGCGACTGCCTCAAGGGCTGGCCGAAGGGAATGCGGCTGATCGTGCGGAAGGAACGGCCACACCCCGGCGCCCAGTTGCGGATCACCGACGCTGACGGACTGCGGCTGACCTGCTTCGCCACCAACACGGCGGACGTTCCGATCGCGGCACTGGAGCTGCGACACCGCCAGCGAGCCCGAGCCGAGGACCGCATCCGGGCCGCGCGGGCCACCGGCCTGCGCAACCTGCCCCTGCACGACACTGCGCAGAACCAGATCTGGCTGGAGATCGTCCAGCTCGCCCTGGACCTGCTGGCCTGGATGCCGATGCTCGCTCTGACCGGCGAAATCCGCAGGTGGGAGCCCCGCCGTCTCCGGTTCCGCCTTCTCTCCGCCGCCGCCCAGATCGTCACGACCGCCCGCCGCCGGCACCTGAGGTTCGCACGCCACTGGCCCTGGACCGACGTGATCACCGACGCCCTGGCACGGCTCGAAGCTCTCCCGAACCCTGGCTGACCAGTACGTTCCCGTCCCTGCGAGCAGCATCACCCCGACCGGAGCCGTGGAACCCGGCGCCCACCCGACGCGACAGCCGGGCCATCAGCGTGCCCACCACCGACCCGAACAACCGAAACGGCCCGCCGAAGAAACCGACGGACCGTCACGAAAGATCGAGGCTAATGCGTCTCCGGATCGGAGCCTGCGGTCGCGGCCTTATCGGCCCGTACCAGGTGTTCATGAGGTCGTATCTGGCACGGGCATGCCGGTCAGTTGTTGGGCGTGCCGCGCTAAATGCGGGGCGAGTTCTGGGTGGCCGCCGCGTCCGACGACCTGGAGGAGTTGGGCGAGCGCCACGAGTTCACCGGTTTTGCCCGCCGGTGTGGAGAGGACGTGGACGAACCGAGCCCGGATGCGCTCGGCGGTCGCCGGGGTGGTCAGGCTGTACGCATGCAGGAGGCCGATGTCGTAGCCGACGGGCAGTCTCCCCCAGCCCTCCCAGTCGAGGATGACCAGCGGCGCGCTTGTGAGGTTGGCCCAGTGCAGGTCGCCGTGCCCCGTCGTCCAGTCCGTGATCCGGATCGCCGGGATGCCCAGGAAGCGGGCGAAGTTCCGGTCAACCCACTGCTGGCGCACAGCCTGTCGCTCGGTGGCGACGGTCGCGATGGCGGCGAGGGCGGCCCGCAGGTCGGCCCACCAAGCGTCGGGCAGCTCCAGCTCCGAATGGAGGACGGGCCCGCCCGTCTGGAGAGCCGGCAGGGACACGTACTCGGTCAACTCCGCGCGGTACGCCTGGCCGCCTGCGGACCAGTCCAGCAGGTCGTGCAGCCGCGGGCGGGGTACCGAGCGCGGAAGCGCAGCGTCGGCGGCGGCCGTTCCCTCCCACAGGCGACCACCGCGCTTGTCCTCCGGTACGGAGAGAAGACGGAGCCACCAGCGGCCGGCTCGGCGGCCGATGGTGCGACCCTGCCACCCCCAGACTTCCGGCCCGGTGGCCTCCACGCCGAACTTCCGGGCCGCAGCCGCGTGCGCCCTCCGCATCCGCACCTGGTCGTTGTGTTGGCTCGGCGGAACGAACACCGCCGTGCGCTCCGCGGCCTTGCCGCTCCCCGACGCCGTCGCGCCGCTCATGGCCGCACTCCCAGGAGTCGGGCGGCGCCGGCGTCCAGCAGCTGCTCTCCCGCCCGGCGTCCGACACCCCTGGGGTCGGCTGCGGGGCCGCTCGTGACGGTGCGAAGGGGTGCACCGCCGTCTGGGTTGAGGACGACCGCGTACACGGTGACGCACTCGTGTTCCTCGTCGAGAGTGGCGTGGACGGAAGCGGCGGTCAGGCAGCCGCCCCGCAGGGCGGCGAGGGCGGCGCGTTCGGCGTCCAGGAGGACCCGCGTCTGGGAGTGGGTGAGCGGGGCGAGGAGCCGGCTGGTGGTGGGGTCGTCGGCGCGGTGCTCGATGACGACGATCCCGGCGCCTGCAGCGGGCAGCCACACCGTGGGGTCCAGGATCTGTGAGGCGCGGTCCGCGAGGCCGAGGCGCCGGAGTCCGGCAAGGGCGGCGATCATCGCGTCCGCGCCCAAGGTCCCGGTGTCGAGTGCGTTCATCCTGGTGTCGGCGTTCCCACGGATCGGTACGGGGATCAACTGCGGGTGCAGGGCCTTGAGTAGGGCAGCCCGGCGGGGTGCGCTCGTGCCGATGCGGGTGCCGGGTGGCAGGGTGTCCAGAGTGGCGGGTGGGCGCCCGACGGGCAGGACGAGAACGTCGCGGACGTCCTCGCGGGGCAGGACCGCTCCAACCGTGATCCCGGGGGCCCGGTCGTGAGGGCCGGGGATGTCCTTCGCGCAGGCGATGGTGGCCTCGACCCGGCCGTCGAGAAGGTGCTCGTCGGCCCGGCGGGTGAACGCGCCCTTTCCGCCGATCTCGGCCAGCGGGCCTCGGTGCTGGTCACCTTGGGAAGTGATCCTGAAGATCTTGAGGTCGATGTGCGGGTGCAGGGACCGGAAGGCCGTCTCGACCCGGCTGGTCTGCTCCATGGCCATGGGGCTGGGCCGGGTACCCATCCGAAACTGGATGGTGGTCGTGCTGGGTGTCATCGCGGATCGCTTTCAGGCGGAAGGGCTGAGGGGGAGTCGGCGTGGTGGCACGGACCCTGGCGGTGCGAGGCGACTCCCGCTTCCCGAGCCGTAGTTGTGAGGCTGTGCCGCAACTGATCTGGGTCGGGATGGGCGAACCGTATGGTGCGTGGCATTTCCGGCTCCTTCTGCGATAGCGGTGGGGTGTGGCCGGCCGACCCGGCTCGGCTTGATCAAGGAAGGTCGCGTGGTCCGTACAGGGCGGCCGGTTGCTTCGTCATCAGCGCCCAGTACCGGTCGCCATGGCTCCAGTGCCACCACTCGGTCGCGTAGTTAACGAGTCCGGCGGTGGAGAGGGCGTTGGCTAGCGTGGTTCGGTTCGTACGGGCCTGGGTGCTGATTGAGTTCGCGCTCGTGTAGCAGGCACCGTCGCTTTCCTCGGGGCTCGCGTTCACGCGCGTGCCCATGTCCAGCTCGTGGCCATCGGCGTCCACGAGGGTGAGGTCAACGGCGGCGCCGGCGCTGTGCGGCGCGATCTCCGGAGGAGACACGTACCGGCTGGCGGCCTCGTGCACTTGGTCTTGGGGCCAGGTGGGGTTGGCCGTATGCAGCTCGTCCGCGTACTGCTGGAAGTACTGCTGTTGCAGGTCGGGCGGGCGGTACCCCTCGATGAACAGAAGGCGAAGGCCCTCGGGCAGAAGCGACTGGGCGTACAGGAGCCGGTCGAGGACTCCCTGCCGGAGATGGGCGAAGGCGCCCGCCGGGTCGGCCCTGCGGTCGTCGACCAACAAGGTTCCGCGGACGTCGACGAGCGGCTCGCCGCAGTCCGCGACGGGGATGGCGGCGACGCGGCGGTCGGACATCAGGACGATGTTCATCTATGCCTCCAGGGCCCATGCACTGACGTACGCGACCGTGCCGGGGTGGCGGGCCTGCATCACTGCCGCCGGCCGAGTCATGTCGTACTCCCGCCGGCGGAGTTGGGAAACCGGGTCATTCGCATGAGTGCCGGATCGTGTGTGAAGCCGAGCGCCTCGTACAGCGGGGCCGAGCCTTCGCTGGCGTGCAGTTCGTAGAGAGTGACGCCGTCCTGCTCAAGGTGGTCCATGAGCGCGGTGAGGGCGGCCCGAGCGTAACCCCGGCGTCGGCAGGCGGGTTCAGTGGCGACGGCGTGGATACGTGCGGCCAGCCCCTTGGGGTACTTCGGTGCGGGGAGAAGCGGCTGGAGGAAGGCAAGGGTGCAGGTGGCGAGCCTTCCGCCGGTGGCGTCGATGACGTAGGCCCGGGCGTCGCCGCCGGGCTGGAGCCGGGCAGCGAGCTGGTCCCCGCAGAGGGCGAGCCAGGTCTCGTCCAGGGGTTCGGACAAGATCAGCTCGGATCTGAGGCGGATGATCTCGCCGGCGTCACCAGGACGTGCCAGCCGTGGAGTGGTCACAGCGGAAGCCTTTCTCGTCTACGAAGCAGGTGGTGGTGGGAGTGGCGACGTCGGGCGGTCGGCCGAGTCCGGTAGCCCGACCGGAACTCAGGTGAGGTACTCGTTGCCGGTGATGAGGGTGAGGGGCTGGCGAGGGGCGCGAGGCAGGCCGAGCCGAGCCCGTTCCCGGTGGACCGCGGTGCGCTGGTCGGCGGCGCTGCGCCCCAGTCGAACAGCTCGACGACCTGCTCGGGCGTGGCCAGGGCCCGGACGTAGGTCTGGCCGGTGGCAGGGTCGGGCCGGGCGGGGCCGATGCTCGTCAGGGCGGCACCCATGCGTCACTGCGAGGGGGCCGCGGAGAGTTGCGGATCGGGAGCGAGGGTGATGGTGATCCACGGGACAGCCTCGTCGCGATAGGAATGTCCGACGGGATCGGTGCCGCTGCGGTCGTCGAGGCTGAAACCGGTGACCATGATCATGTCCGAGTCATCGGCGAGGGAGACGAGGTGCGTTCCGCAGCGCGGGCAGAAGCCGCGGCGCAGAGTCGGCCAGGTCGCGTACCACATCGGCTCGCCACCGGGACCCGTCCACGTCAGCCCGTCCTTACGGAAGCCGACCCACAGGACAGCGGGACCGCCGGAGATGCGTGTCTCGTGTCGGCATGAGCACAGATGCGGATCGTCCGGCATGCCTTCCACCTGGTACACGATGTGCCCGCACTGGCAGCGCCCGGTCCTCAGCGCGACGGCTGGACCGTCGGCGGCCCGGTACGCGTCCGGGGCTGAGGCGCTGGTCGAGGTGGGATCGGTCGTCTGGCCGGAGCGGTGGGATGAACTGGGCATGGATCTCCTTATCCGTGTCATCCGGTGGGCCGAGGTCACTGGTTGAGACTGGTCGGACGCGACGGGACTTCACCGTGGACGGCCGGACCGCTGGTGAGAGCGGAAGCGACGGGGCCGCCGGTCGGGAGGCTGAGGCGGGTGAAGTACTCGGTGGCCAGAATGCGGTCCCGCCTCTCCTTATCGACGCGGGACAGCAGCGCGGGCAGCGGTCGCTCGCCTTCGAGCTGGCTGCTGTGGGAGCAGATCGCGCGCCATTTGCGGTCGATCCATTCCGTCACGTTCACGGCAGCGGTCACGTACTCGTCCGGTACGGCCAGCAGGGTCTTGCCGACCCCGTGCAGCAGCGGCCCGAGGTCCCCGATCCCGGACTGAGGGTGGGTGGCCGCGTAGAGCGCGCGGGGCTGCCACGGCTCGCCGGCCTCCGGGTGAAGGTGAGTGATTCCGGCTGCTTCCACGGCGAGCAGCGTCACCTGGTGGGTGCGCCGGTGGTCCGGGTGTCCGGTCAGCTGGCCGAGCGCGTCATGAGTGACGACGATGGCGGGGCGGACCTGCCGGATGTGTGCGACCACCTGGGCGACGGCGTCGTCCAGGGGCACGTCGCACCAGCGGGGTCGGCCGGGCGCCGACGATCCGTTGCGGGCGTCGCCGTATCCGAGCATCCGTGGCGCACCCGCGCCGAGGACATTCAGTGCCGCTGCGAGTTCGGCGGCCCGCTGGCTGTCCGGGGCCCAGGTGGCGGTGACCACCGCCGTTCGGGCCCCGGCGGCGGCGTGCTGGGCGAGCACCCCGCCGGCGAGGAGGGACTCGTCATCCGGGTGAGCGAAGACGGCGAGCAGACTGGGCAACACGGGCATCTCCCGGAACGGTGGTCCTGTTCGGCCGGACAGGGGCGGAGGAGGGACGGGCGTCCTGCTGTTCGGTCATAGGCGCCGGTCAGGCCGCCCTCGCCCGCGTGCCTACCGCCGCCGGCGCGCTGTTCAGGCGGATGATCACGCTTCTCCCGTGGCCGCGGCGATGGCGTGGTTGTGCCGAGCGGGGCCCGGAAGGTGCCCGTTGCGGCCCGGCCACCGGAACACCAGGCGGCAGTGTTTCTTGTCCAGGACGTCCCCGGCGGGCAGCAGATCGTCGGGCGTGCCGGCCGGGTGGGCGGTCAGGATCGGATCAGCGTGCTTGCCGTTGTCGTCGGCGCGCACGTGGCGGTCCCAGGCCCGCACTGTGGCCGCCAACTGCTCCGCGAGCAGAGGGCCCTGCTCACCGAAGGCATGGACGAACCACTCCCACTCCTTGTCCTCGGGGCGCTCGCCGTACCGGGTCTGGACCTGCATCAAGTAGGCAAGCGAGCCGCCGCCGAGGATCGCCGGCGTGTCACGGTCCTTCACGACCCCGGTGACGCCCTCGTCCTGGTGCGCGGCCAGCCGGCAGAAGGTGGGCAGGGTGGTGGCCGCATACAGCTGCAGGGAGCCGAAATAGGCCCCCGCCCCCATGGTCACGCCGGTGGCGAGCTCGTGCCGAGGCCCACGCAACGCCTCCTCCAAGCCCGCCGTCGGGGCGGCGATGCCGTTCTCGAAGCGGAGCGTCAGCTCACCGTCGAGGAGACCGGCGACCGGGACGGTGCGGGCCTGCTGCCCTTGGTCACGCACGAAGCCGCAGTACGTGAAGTGGCGGGCGTGCAGCACCTGGCCACGCCGCTCGAGCGTGATCGCCCGGGTATAGCCGCCGATCTCCAGCGGCAGGACCAGGCGCCCGCCCTCAGCCAGCTGCTCCCGCCAGGCCAGGGCGATGTCCCAGCAGTTGTATGTGATCACGCTGCCGTCGAAGCCGCCGCGCGGCACGAGTTGTGCGGGTGCTCCCAGGGCCGCGTCGGCCTCGACGACGGTGACACGTCCGCTGCCGGCCTCCGTGAGGGACCGGCGGGCGCGGCGCACGACCCACGGGTCGATGTCGACGGTGACCACGCGCCCCTCGGATCCGGCGACATGGGCGATCAGTTCGGCGTTGTAACCGCCGGACCCGGCCTCGAACACGATCGCGCCCGGCTGAAGATGCAGGCTTTCGATCATGTCGGCCTGGAGCCACGCCGCGGACACCGAGCTGATCGCCGCTCCGGTCTCGTCCCGCCGGGTGATCACGGCCCGGTCGCCGCCGTCGTACGCGGTCGCGAGGTTCACTTCCGGGGCGAAGCGGTGGCGGGGCACGGTCCGCAGCGCCTCTTGGACCTGTTCGGAGGGGGCCCAGCCGCCGTCGATGACCGTCTCGGCCATCTCGTGGCGGAGCCGGGCGGCTTCGGCCGGCTCGCCGGGCACGGGCGGCTGGTCGACGGCGAGGGGGTAAGCGTGGACGGGCGGCAGGTCGAGGATGACCCCGGGCCAGATGGCGGCCAATGCCTGCGCGGCAGGGGTGAAGACATCGCCGACGCAAGACAGGGCGTGCAGGTCATGCCACTCCCACCGGTCGAACAACTTCGGCTCTTGGTTGGTGAGGGTCCCCGACCAGGCGGTGATCCGGACAACGGCCGTGAGCCGGGGCACGCCGTGGCTATCGTCGACGAGCATCGTCACCACATACGCGTCCGAGGCCAAAGCCGTCAGGCCGGTCTCCTCACCAAGTTCGCGGACCGCCGCCGCCGCGAAGTCCTCCGGTCCGGAAGTCTTGCCGCCGGGCAGCTCCCACATGCCCCGACGCGAGCGGCCGAGTAGGACCCGCCCAGCCTCGTCGGTGACGACCGCGAGGGCTCCGGTCACGGCGTGACCAGTGGGTGGTTGCCGCCTCTCGACCGCGGCGGTGTCCCTGTGGCAGGAGCCGCGGAGAACGAGGACGGCGAGCTCGTCCGCTTCCAGCCGTACGACCTGCTTCCATCCAGCGGTGAGCAGGCCGATCTCGTCCTCGTCGAGGGCGATGTCACGCCGCTCCTCGGGGGTGTGCTCGGCCACCGGAGTGATGACCACGAGCGTGCCGCCGGGCCGCAGCCGCTCGCCGAGGGCGTGCAGGACGCGGCTGCGGTCGCGCAGGAAGGGATACATCAGGCGCAGGCTGATCAGGTCATATCCCTCCTGGTGCAGCTCTGCCGGGTCGTCGTTTTCGATGTCCAGCTGTAGCCAGCGCACTCCCTCCACTTCCGGGTGTTCCTCGCGGGCCCGGGCGATCGCGCTGCCGGCGAAGTCGACGGCGTCCACCGCGTAGCCGAGAGACGCGAGGTAGGCGGCCAGTTCGCCGGTGCCGCATCCCACGTCGAGCGCCCGCCCGCCGCCTTCGGGGACGGGCGTGTGCTCGGCGAACACAGCCCGCTCGGCGTCACCGAGCTGCCGGAAGTTCTTCCCGTCGGCGTAGTGCTGCTGCCACTCCTCGCGAGCGGTGTACCCCACGGTGCTGCTCCTCAACTGGTCGGGTGCGGTGGATAAGGCGGTGTTCACGGGTGGCTTGTGGCGCGGAGGCGCGCCAGGGTGCGGTGGCCGCGTTCGACGAGCTCCGGATCGCCGTGGGCGGCGCCGTACTGGATGCCGGAGAGGGCGTCCAGGACGGCCAGGACGGCCAGGTGCTCCTCCTCGGCCGGCGTGAACGGGCGGTCGTAGCCGTCCATCACGGCCTCGTACAGGTCCGGTCGGCCCGCCCAGGCGTCGGACAGGCGGACGAAGTCCCGTACGGCCGGGCCGTCTTCGCTGCGCTCGAAGTCGATGACGTAAAGGCTTCCGCTGGCCTCGTCCCAGCGCAGATTGCGCAGTTGGAAGTCGCCATGCGTGGGCCCCGCCTCCAGGGGAGGCAGCCCCGCGGCTTTCACCACCATCGCCCGGATGAACTCCTCGTCTCCGGGGGCGAGGTGCGGGCGAGCGGCGTCGAGGTGACGCTCCCACTTCCCCAGGGGCAAGGTGTCGCCGGTTGCCGGCCGGGCAGGTGCGCTGTGGTGGATGGCTGCCGCGAGCCTGCCGATGCGGTGGAAGATCCGCCGCTGTTCTGCCGGTGGGTGGACGGCGCCGTGCAGGGAGCGGCCCGGTACCGCGGTGATGACGACGGCCCTCAGCGCCTCGTCGGCGGCCACCAGGCGGGGTGCGGCCACGCCCAGGCCGGGGACCCAGGTGCGGTACGCGGACACCTCCCGCTGGTGGAAGCGATCGTTCTGGTGGACCTTGACGAACCACAGCCCGCCCTCGACACCGACAGCCCGCCACACCTGGCTGCCCTCCCGCGCCCAGGACACGTCCGTCCAGCCGGTGACGCGCCCGACGGCCCGCTCGGTGAACTCCCGTAGCCGGGCACCCGGCCCGGCCGGCCCGGCCGCGGCGACGGGCCGGCGCCGGTCGCGGTCCGGGTCGTAGGCGATCGGGTCATTGGGCTGCTGGAAATGCACGGCCATCGCCTGGCCAGACCGGTAGGTGTCCAGCCCGGCACGGCAGTACGCGACCATCGGCTCCGGCAGAGCTTCGAGACCGAACCAGTCCATTGCGTCGCAGACGGCCGCCTCCCGGACAGCGGGAGTGCCCTGCCAGGCGCGGACCTCAAAGAAAACCCCGGTCCTGGACATGCCACCAGGACTGCGGTGGTGCACGGTGACCGCGAAGCGGACCTCCGCCGGGTCGATGACGACGCCGGTCTCTTCGTGCGCCTCGCGGATCAGTGCGCCGACGACGTCCTCGTGCGGGCCATCGAGGTGTCCAGAGGGCAGATGCCACAGGCCCGAGGCGTAGACGTTCCCAGCCCGGCGGGACAGCAGGACCTCGGGGCCGGCTGCGCCGTCACGGCGCAGGATCAGGTGGACGTCGACCGGCTCACGGTGCCGCAGCTCGCCGCTCACGACGCCGCTCCTGGCCGACGGGCCAGCAGGATGGTGAACACGGCGTCTTCACGCAGGGTCCCGCCGCGGGCGTACGCGCCGAGCAACTGGCGGACCTCGGTCTCGAATGCCTGATGCCGGTCGCCGAAGAGATCGGGCCGGGCAAAGCTGGTGCTGCGGAGGTAACCGACGACCGACTCCGGCGTCCAGGCGCGGGTCATGGGGAAGCGGTACTCGCGCACGTCGCTGAACACGGAGTCGGCGAGGTCGTCCTCATAGGAGCGGCCGGGCTCGGTATAGGTGCCGCGGGCGCCCGCGGGGCGGCCAGGGCCGAGGTAGGTCTGGATCAACTCGCGCAGCGCGACCGTCCAGTCGGCGTCGTAGGTCCACAGGCTGCCGTCCCCCATGACCGCCACGGTGGCGTGCGGCGCGGCCACCCGGTCCACCATCTCCAGGACGGCCGGGCGGTCCATCCAGTGGAACGCCCGGCAGCAGGTGACGAGATCAGGGCGCCGCCCGGGCCCTTCGGGGACAAAGGTGTGGGCCTCGCCGGCGTACGGGGAGACCGTGCACGTTCCGATGAGCGGTTCGATCGCGGTCATCGCCTGCGCGAGCATCTGCTGGTTGATGTCGACCAAGTCGACGTGAGCCAGCCGCGGGACGACAGGCAGCAGCGCGCGGGGTACCTGTGCGGTCCCGGTTCCCAGGTCCAGCAGGACCGGTGCGGGCACCCCGTGCAAGGTCGCGGCGAGGAGGCGTACGGCTGCGTCCGGCACGCCCGGCCGGTAGCGGGCATACGCGTCGGCCACCGTACCGAACAGCGCCTCGCCCAAGGGGGCTGGGCCGGCGAACGGTTCGTCGGTGCGGTTGGGCACTGGTGGGTCGACGTTCACGCCCATCCCATCTCGGAGTAGGACTGGCCGGAGCGGATGCCGTGGACGGCCATACGGGTGTAGGGCACCATCGGCTCTGGCAGGTCGTCGAGTGGCCACCATTCCCAGCGGACGCACCGGTCCGGTTCGCGTACCTCCGGCTCTCCGCACCACGCCGTTGCTCGGAAGAAGAGCTGGATGCGGGGCTGGGCATCGGCGTAGTCGAGAAGGTGGACGGTGTGCACCAGGTCCAAGTCTTCCGGCCTGATGATGAGACCGGCCTCCTCGGCCGCCTCCCTGACCAGGCAGGACCGCACCGATTCCCGCTCGACGTGTCCGGCGAGCGCGTGCCACTGTTCGGCGGCGAACGCGACGTCGGGATGGCGTAGTCCAAGCAGGGTGCGTCCGTCGCGCTCCAGGTAGAGGTGGGCACCGATCACGTTCTTCACGGCCCCCGCACCGCCCTGTGATGCCCCGGGCCGCTGCTCGGGTACCGGCGCGATCCCGCTGAGGAGGTTCTTCGCATGGTGGGCGAGGATCGCCTCGTACGCCCAGGGACACATGGAGAGGTGGACCATGGTCTCCACGTCGAACCAGCGGAACATGATGCCTTCGGTGACCGGCAGCCGGTCGGCGTCGCCGTCCCACCGGCCCTCGTAGACCTGGATCCGGCCCTCGGTGACGTGGGGGCCCGAGGCACCCACCGTGGTGAAGAGCGTCAGGTCGGGGATGACGAGGTCGGCCTCCTCGCGGAGCTCGCGGACGATCGCCTCGTCCGGCGTCTCCTGTCCTTCGGGGCCTCCTCCGATCAGCGACCACGTGCCCGGATCGCAGATCGGCTTGTTGGCATCCCGCAGGTGCAGCAGGTACTGCCCGCGGCTGTTGGTGAGGATCACGGCTGTGCTGGTGGCCGTGGCGGGATCAGCATGCATGGCTGTCGCCTTTCTCCAGGAGCGGGTCGAGTTCGCCCGTCACCCCCGTACCGGTGTGCGAGGCGTCGGTCAGCGTCCAGGACAGGGCGCCGCAGCGGCTGGTCACCCGCTGGACGCCGTCGGCGTCGATCTCCAGCCGGTAGGTGTGCGGTGAGCCGGCCGCGCGCCAGCGGCCAGCGACGTCATGGATCTCCGCCCAGATATCACGCGGCCCGAAAGAGGTGACCTCCCAGCGGCGATGGCCGACGCGGAGCGCCCGCACCCAGGAACCGCACCGCGGTGCGCCGATCGTCAGGTCTTCCGCGCTGAAGTCGCGGACGAGCCCGGGGTGGAGGTGGTCCAGGGCCAGCCACATACCCCGGTCGGCATCCGCCGGCGGCTCCAGCCGGCTGCGCCGGGTCCGGCCGCCCTCGAATGCGGTGATCCGATTGCGGAAGGCGGCGGACAGGAACAGCCGGTCGAATCCGGCGCCCCCGCGGTGCCCGAACTCCACCGCGACCAGTTCCGCCTCTGCAACGCCGGTCGGGGCTCTGGAGATCACTGCCAGGCCCGGCCAGGACGGCGAGGAGGTGCCCAGGGTCATCAGCGCGCGTCCGCCTGGCGCGAGTTGGGCAACCAGGGCCGGCGGAATCCAGGGTACGGCGAAGGACACGAAGATCCGGTCGTACGGGCCCAACTCGGGCCAGCCGCCCAGGCCGTCCCCGGTCACCACGGCAGGCCGGCATCCCAAGGCCATCAGACGCGAGCGGGCGGCCTCGCTGACGTGCCGGTCGATGTCGAGGGTGACGACGCCGTCGTGGCCGCAGATGAAACTGGCCACGGCGGCGGTCACGCCGGCACCAGTGCCGACGTCCAGCACCCGCTGCCCGCGGCGCAGGTCCAGACGCTGCAACAGGTCGGCGGTCATGCCCATCGTGCTCGACATCGCCGTCATGGAGCCCCCGGACCGGACGCCGGGGACCCGGCCGAGAATGGGCTCGCCCTCGTGCTGGATGGACACGCTGTCCCCGCTGTGGAGAAGAACCAGCAGCTCCTCCCGGTCGTCGGGCCGGGACCAGTCCAGCAGCTCCCAGCGCGGCGGTTCGTCGGGGGCGCTGCGCCGCACGTACGCCTGCGGCATCAACGTCTCGCGCGGCAGGGCGAGCAGCGCATCGCGCACGGGACCAGGGTGAAGGTCACCGGCCTCCTCCGAGCGGGCGACCATTTCCGTCCGTGCGGCGGCGACCTGTAGATCCGAGGCGTCGGGGGCCGGCGCGGCGGTGCGAGGTTCCGGGAGCGCGGGGGCGGTCGGCCCGGCCTCCGTACCGCCGGGGTTCAGGTGCGTCACGGCATGCCTCCGTCCATCGCGCCCTCCGCGGCGGGTGCAGGCCCCGGCGCGGGCACGGCCGGCCCGGCAGCGGCAGGCGGCTGCCCCGTGGTGTAGCCCGTGCCCTCCGGTGTGGGCGGAGGGGCGGGCATCTGTCGCAGGGCACGCAGCGGCGAGCGGGCCAGGACCACCAGCGGTACGACGAGCAGGCAGGCACCCACGATCAGCGCGGGGCGTACTCCGGCCCATGTGCCGAGCCCGCCAGCGAGCAGCGCGCCCAACGGCCGGGCACCGGAGGTCAGCCACGTGCTCACGGCCTGCATCCGCGCCTGCATGCAGTCCTCGGTGATGATCTGCCGAATCGACCGCTGGGTGGTACCCGCCGCCCCCGCGCAGGCAAGCTGCAGGAACAACGCGCCGCCGATCACGATCTCCCAGCCCAGCGCCGGGGAGGCCAGCAACAGCGGGACCTGGGTGAGCGGCGTGAGCGCGAGCGCGCCGAGCATCATCGGACCGGGGCCGAACCGCCGCGCGACGGCAGGGGCGGACAGAGCCCCGGCAGCCGCGCCCAGTGCACCGATCCCCAGCACCACGCCGAAGGCGGTCGCGCTCATCTCCAGGACCCGCAGCAGGTACAGCGCCCACAGGGTGTTGAGCACGGCCAGGGCCAGCGACGTGGTGGCGTTGACCCAGGTGAGCACGCTCAGCCGGTGGTCGTCGCGCACGTATCGCAGGCCCTCGGCGATCTCCGCCCGCAGCCGGCGCTGCGAGGTCCGCGCCGGGGTGGTCTCGCGGGCCTGGATGCGGGCCGTGCACCAGGCACTGAGGAGGTAAGAGCCGACGTCCCCGAGCAAGGCGCGGGCCGGGCCGAGCAGCGCGGTGAGCGCGGCGCCGAGGCTGCTGCCCCCGGTCGCCGCGATCGCGAACAGACCCCCGATGCGGCTGTTGCCCCGCTGGATCAAGGACCGATCGACCAGCGTCGGCAGCAGGCTGATCGCCGCCGCATCGTGCAACACGCACGCGGCCCCGTGAACCACGGCGACAACCATGAGCTGCGCCAGGGTCAGCTCCTCCAGAGCCGCGGCCACCGGCACCGTTACCAGCGCCGTGGCGCTGACCAGGTCACCGGTAATCATCTGTCGTCGCTTGGAGTGCCGGTCGGCGAGCGCACCGGCGTGCAGAGCGAGCAGTGCCGGCGGCAGCTGCCCCCAGAACGCCAGCCATGCCACTTGGCCGGGGGTGGCGTCCAGGTGGAGAACGGCGAGCACCGGGAGCGCCATCGAGCTGATCGAGCTTCCCGCCACGCTGGCGGCCTGGCCGGTCAAGTAGCGACGGAAGTCGCGGTGCCGCCACAACGACTTGGACGCGGTGGAAGAGTCAGGACAGGCAGTCACGGCGTCCCTCCTCGGCTTCTCCCGGGCGCTCGGTGAACAGCAACGCCCGAGGTAGGGGCAATCCGGTAGGACGCCCGTGGCAGCACCGGGCTGCTGCCGAGCCGCTGCGGGCCCGCATCCACTGAGGTGCTTCGGGCGGAGGCCACGGTCACCACCCCAATTCGGTGTAGAGGCGGCCGGCCCGGATGCCCTCGATCGCGGCGCGGGTGTACGGGACGATCTTGTCGGGGAGGGCGTCGGAGGGCCACCAGCCCCAGGAGACGCAGCGGTCGGGCTCGCGTACCTCCGGCGTTCCCGTCCACTTCTGGGCGCGGAACACGAGCCCCATGCGGGGCTGCCCGCCGGGGTGGTCCACGAGGTGGACGACGTGGACCAGCTCCAGGTCTGCGGGGGCGATTGCGACCCCGGCTTCTTCCTGTGCCTCGCGGATCAGGCAGGCGATGGCGGATTCCTGTTCGCAGTGGCCGGCCAGGAAGTGGTGGGTGGAGGCCGCGAAGGCGGCGTCGGGGTGCCGGAGGCCCAGCAGTACCTTGCCGTCCTGCTCGAGGTAGAGGTGCACGCCGACGACGTTGAGGCGTGCCTGACTTCCGGGTCGATCCTGCGACGGTACGGGGAGCCGGGTGGGGGCCTGGGCCTGGTGGAGGTCGATGACCTCCTTCGTCCACGGGCACATCGTCAGGTACGGGATGGTGGCGGCGTCGAAATGGCGGAACATGATGCCCTCGGGACAGGGCAGTTCATCGGCGTTGCCGTCCCAGGTTCCGAGGTAGACGCGAATGCGGCCTTTGGTCCCGTCGGGGCCCAGGGAGTCGACCACCGTGAACTCCTCCAGCGGAACCACCAGGCCGGTCTCCTCCAGCAGTTCCCGCTCCACCGCCTCACGTGAGGTCTCCGTTCCTTCGCGGTCGCCGCCTGGGATGCTCCACGTTCCCGGGTCGCAGATCTTCTTGTTGGCGTCGCGCAGGTGCAGCAGGTAACGGCCACGCGAGTCAACGAGCAGGGCAGCAGTCCCGCGCGGGTCGTCGGACACGGTCATCACAGGCTCCTTGAGGTCGGGATGCAAAGGCGGGGGCGGCCGACTGGGGCCGGTGGCGGTTCGCTGGCCGGCGCGGAGGCAGGCTCACCACAGTCCGATTCCTTCGAGCAGCACCTCGGCCGGGGCGAGCTCCGGCGTTCCTCGGCCGGTGAGCGGTTCACCGGCCCGCCTCCTCGGCTGCGGCTGAGGCTGCGCCGGGCTGGTAGCCGCTGGCCTGCAGGGTGAACATGGCGGCGTAGTCGCCGCCCGTGGCCATGAGCTCGTCGTGGGACCCGGATTCGACGATGCGGCCGCTGTCGAAGACGAGGATGCGGTCGCAGTCGACGACGCTGGCGAGCCGGTGGGAGATCAGCACCGTGATCTGGTCGGTGCGCAGTCGGCCGCGCAGAACCGCCTCGTACACGGCGTGCTCGGACGGCGGGTCCATGCTCGCCGTCGGCTCGTCCAGGAGCAGCAGCGGCGCCGCCTTGTACAGGCCCCGGGCGACGGCGATCTTCGCCCACTGTCCGCCGGAGAGCTGCTGCCCGCCCTTGAACCGCTTCGACAGCAGCGTCTTCCACTGAGCGGGAAGTGCGGCGATGACCCCGTCGGCTCCTGCGGCCCGTGCGGCGGTCATGACGCGCTGGGGTTCGGCCTCGGTGAGCGTGCCGGTGCCCGCGGTGATGTTCGACAGGGCGCTGAAGGGGAACCGCACCGGGTCCTGCAGCACACAGGCGACCTGCTGATGCACCGACTTCGCGTCCATCTCGCGGACGTCGATGCCGTCCCAACTCACGCTGCCCTGCTGCGGTTCGTACAGGCCGGCCAGCACCTTGGCGCAGGTCGACTTCCCCGATCCGTTGAGGCCGACGAACGCCACCGTCTCCCCGGCGCGGAGCGTGAAGGAGACCCCGTCGAGCGCCGGCGTGTCCTTGCCGGGGTAGGTGAAGTAGACGTCCTTGACGGCGATCTCCTTCACCTTCTCCGGCGCCCGCACATTGGCCGTACGGGGCAGGAGACGGCGACTGCGCTCCTGGACGGCGAGGAGGTCGTCGACCCACAGGGCGTGCTCGTAGACGAGGTGGGCAAACTCGATGAGCTGGGTCAGGGAGGACCGTCCGGACTGGATGGCCAGGACGGCGCCGGCCCCTGCGGCCAGGGGAAGCCACCCTGCGATCAGCATGGCGGCCAGCGCGGTGTACGTGATGCCGGTGCCGACTCCGCCCACCGCCCGGCCGGCCAGGTTGATCAGGGCCGAGTTCACACCCAGGCGGGTGTCCTCATCGGCGATCCTGACGGTCAGGCGGCGGTGCTCGTCCAGCAGGGCGCCTTGGGCGGTGTCGGAGCGCAGCTCCGCGGCCGCGTCCACGTCGAGCAGCAGCCAGGAGAACACGCGAACGCGGCGTTGCAGCGCGTTCCAGCGCTTGAAGGAGTGGAAGCGGGCCCGCGCGCTGTGCACGGCGGCGGCCCCCACCGGCAGGACGGACAGCAACAACAGCGGGAGCAGGGCGGGGTGGAGGACGCTCAGGACGCCGGCGGTGCCGACGAGGCCGAGGGCCGCGGACGCCAGAGAGACCACCTGCCCGACGATCATCCGGGCGTAGAAGAGCCCGCGGTCGTTGGCACGGTGCACCTCGTCGTGCCAGTCGGCATCCTCCACGGCCTCCAGCCGTACGTGCGCGGTGAGGCTCAGGAACTCGCATTCGAGCGCGGTGCGGATCTTGGGCGTGACGCGCGCCTGGGCCACGGAGACGGCGGCTTCCAGCAGGGCCCGGGCAGCGAGGAAACCTGCCACGAGGAGGATCTGTGGAATGGCGGCGCGTACGCGATCGGGCGTGGGCCCCTGGGCGAACAGGTGCTGGAGCACTCCGACCGAGGCGATCAGCCCGAAGGCCGCCATGGCGGCCGAGGCCAGCTGGCAGACGACGGCCGTGAGGGTGGACGCGCGGTCCGCCTGCCAGGCGAGCCGCCCGATCAGGGCGGTGATCCTGGGCAGACGGGCCAGAACCTGGCGCACCGTGGCGCTGGCGGCGGCGCCGTCGTGGACGGACCAGTACGCCTCCTCCATCGCATCGGTCACGTCGCCGTCCTCCGGCCCGGCGGGCACGGTCGTCGGCGGCAGGGGCAGGGGGGCGGACCGCGGTGCCGGAATGGTGTCAGCGGCGGCATCGGTGGACTCGCTCATGCCGCCCACCTCGTATCCGGTCGTGCCGATCGGGGCGTGCGAACGTCAAGCCTCCGCAGTTGGAGTAACACCGCCTGGCTGTCGATACGCCTGGACATGCCGATGATGCGGTGCGGCACCTTCGGGGCCTTGGTGCAGTGCTTGCGGAAGGAGGCTTGAGCGAGGGAGTTAGCGGAGTGCTGCCCTGCGTACTGGATCCTTGCTGGCAGCGGAGGAGAAACTGCGCCGTCCTGGTTGAACTCGCGTGTGTCGGCTGCGCGCAACTGGGGTCCTCCATCCCTGATCTGTGTGCCGTGTACGACGACACCGAGGTCAACGAGGTGGACCCCGATATCGAACACGCGTGTTTCAGACGTTGCCGAAACCCCGAGATGGAGCGCTCGACGTCGCATGTAGAGTCCACGGATCCTTGTTCGGCCCGGACGCCCACCGATCGACCGGTGGCCGACACGCCGATGTTGGGTACGCGTGTGGCGCTTGGGTTTTCGGGCTCCGCGCCCAGGGCTGCCGTGACGGGCGGGCAGCGCCTTTCCTACGGGCTCAGGGAGCAGCGGAGACCGGCCAGTCATGGGACCGGCTGGGAGTGAAGGAGCATGTTGGCCCTCGCGAGGTCCTCCGGTGTGTCGACCGCGAGACCGTCGTCTATGACAGGGAGCATCCGTACGCCGTGGCCGTGTTCGACGAAGCGCAGCATCTCCACGCCCTCGGTACGCTCCAACGGCCCCTGCGGGAGGTGCCGGAACAAGCTGAGGGCTGTTCCGGTGAAGCCGTAGAGACCGAGCTGACGCAGGTAGCTTGGCCGGTCCCCGCGCGGGTAGGGGATCGGCTGCCGGGAGAACATCAGGGCGTTGCGCTGTGTATCGACGACGACCTTGACGACGTTGTGGTCCAGGACGGCACCGACGTCCTGAAGCTCCGTGTACGCGTTCACTGCGAGCGTTCCGGGCGCCAGCTGCTCTAGGGCTTCGGAGACGGCGTCGATCGCGGCGGGTGAGATGAACGGCTCGTCGCCCTGGACGTTGATGTACGCGTCGGCCGGCAGACGCTCCGCGCACTCCGCGACCCGGTCGGTGCCGGTGAGGTGTCTTCCGGTGCGCACGCACTCGATGCCCAGCTCGTGGCACGCCTCCTCGATGCGCTCGTCATCAGTGGCGACGACCACGCTGTCGAGGCGCTTCGCCTCCAGGCAGCGCTGATGGACGTGCCACAGCAGCGGCTTGCCCCCGAGCTGTGCCAAGGGCTTCCCCGGAAACCGGGACGCTCCCCAGCGGCAGGGGATGACGGCGATGTGGTGGCGGTGCGTGGTGTTCGGTGGTGCGGCTGTGGTGGCGGCCACGGCGGACTCCCGTCGGTGAGGGTCAGGAATGAGTGAGGCGGGGGAGGAGGGCCAGCTTGGCGCGGACGGTGGGCGAGGCGGAGTCCTCGAACGACCGCCACTCGTAGCCGCTGACCTCTTCGGCCTGGAGCGTCACCGCGTGTTGGGACCGCAGAAGGAAGACCCAGCGGAAGTCCACGTGCTGGTGCGCCGGCTCGCCCTTCGCAGCGTTGGCGGCGATGCCGTGTACGTCGATGTCCAGGGGCACGGTCTCGAATCCCGGGAGGGGGACGACGGCGTTGTGAGGGATGCCGGTCTCCTCGAACAGCTCGCGCAGGGCGGCACCGGGTAGATTCTGGTCGCCCGGCTCGTTGTGGCCGCCCGGCGCGAGGGCCTTGCCCGTCGCGTTGTGCTGGATGTGCAACACCCGGCTGCTGCCGTCGATAACGATGGCGCTGCAGGTCACGTGCGTGGGAAACGTCTTCCGGCTGGTCGGGTCCTCCTCGCCGGCGAGAACGTCGAAGAGCGGAGCCAGGGCATCGCGCTCAGACGGGTAGCGGGTGAGGTACGCCTCAACGGTGGCGCGGATGTGGTGGGTGGACGGTGGCATGGGATCACCTGTTGAAGTAGTCGAACCAGATCCTGGCGATGGCCTGGCGGTCGGGTGCGGGCATCTCGTGGAGGCCGGGCTGGAAGCGGCCCTGACTGAGGGCTGCGGTGGCGGCGAGTATCTCGGCCTGGACGAGATGGATGTAGGTGCCGACGGCGGCGCCGTGCACGAAGTTGACGGCGCCGCCGTCGGCGAGGACGTAGAAGTAGTGACCGGTGATCTCGTAACGCGTCAGGTGTTCGCCGACCGGGGTGCGCTGGTACAGCCCGTCGAGGCTGCCGAGTTCGAGTTCGTCCTCCGAGGACGTCACCGAGGCGACGTACGCCCCGTTGCGCAGGGCGGCGAAGTCGCCTTGCCGCAGGGCGAGGTTGCCGGTGGCGCACAGGACGAGTTCCGCGTCTCCGAGCGCGTCCGCCGTCGATGCGCTCGTACGGAAGCCCTGGGAGTGCGCCTGCACCCTCTTGACCGGGTCGGTGTCGTGCACGGTGACGCGCAGGTCCTGGGCACGTAGCGTCTGAGCGATGGCTCGGCCGACCTTGCCGAACCCGATGACGCAGGCGTTTCGGCTGGTCAGGATGTCGCCGCGGGCACGCACCAGCGCGTCGGTCGAGAAGACGATGGACCGGCCCACGAGGTGATCCTCGCAGTCCTTCAGCGGGGAGCGGGCCACCGAGACGACGGGACAGGGCAGGTGGTCGAGTGCCGCGTACCTCTGGTGTCCGTTCTCGGTGTCCTCGGCGATGCCGAGGATGCGGCCGGAGAACTTCTCCACCAGGGTGTCGAGGCACGGCGCGAAGTAGCCGCCGATGTCCACCAGGATGACGTTCCGGCCGCCGGCCGTGTCCTCCAGATAGTCCAATGCCCTGGTTGAGTCCGCGAACAGCTCTCGGCTGAGGTCATGGACGGTGAAGGCACGACGGACGGCCTCCAGCGTCGGCTGGTCCACGGACTTGGGCTTGGGCAGGACAGCACCGACCGTGGACGTGGCGGCCATCGCGCGGAGGAACGCCGGCCGCTCGGAAAGCAGGTGCGTGATGATCAGGGTGGTGACGCAGTCCCCGGCGGGGAAGCGTGTAGTGATCTGCCGGAAGAAGGCGTCCAGCCGCGCTTTCTCAGGACTCTCCACTGCAACTCCTACTGGTCCTGCAGCTCATGCCGCGCGGCCGAACGCGGCGGACTCGGCGGTCAGCGCCTGCATCTGGGCCCGCATGCCGTTGTGGAGGTCGACCTGGGGTTGCCAGCCCAGGACCTCGTAGGCGCGGCCGGGGTTAGCTCGGGTGGTGAGGACGTCTCCGCTGCGCGGGCGCTCCTGGTGAACCTGGATCTCGCGCCCGGCGAGGCTGTTCGCGATGTTGATCACTTCGAGCAGGGAGGCGCTCGAACCACCCCCTACGTTGATCACCCCGCTGGCCGTCGGAATGGTGGCCGCGGCGATGGTGGCGGCCACCGCGTCGTCGATGTACGTGAAGTCCCGGCGCTGGTGGCCGTCCCCGTACAAGCGCAGCGGCTGGCCGGTCAGGGCGGCCGTGAGGGCGCGGTGCGTGAACATGTCGGGGCGCTGCCGGGGGCCGTAGACGGTGAAGTACCGCAGGGCGACGACGCTGGTGGGGCAGTGGGCCTGGGCGGAGTGTGCGAGGCAGAGCTGCTCCTCGGCGAGTTTCGTTACCGCGTACGGAGATGCCGGCTGGGGCCTGTCGGTCTCCACGCTCGCACCGCCGTCGGTGGAGCCGTAGACGCTGGAGGACGAGGCCACCACGAGCCTGGGAGTGCCCATACGGGCGACGGCGTCCATGATGCGGTGGGTCGCGAGGACGTTGGAGGCGACGTACTCGCTGAACTTCGGTCCCCAGGAGGGGCGCACCCCAGGGATGCCCGCCAGGTGGAAGACGGCGTTCGCATCGATGAGAAGCGGCTCGATCGCGCAGCTGAGGAGGTCGGCGGTGACGTGCATGTACCCCGGGAGCCCCCGCACGACGGCGAGGTTCGCCGCGGCCGTGGGGTCGGTGGTCGGGTCGCGCCGGTCGACGCCGACGACGACGGTGCCGGCCTGGACGAGGGCGTGTGCGAGATGGGAGCCGATGAAGCCGGCGGCGCCGGTCACCACAGCCCGCCGGGGGACGGCGGTGGTCAGGTGGGATGGGTGCTGTGACACGGAGATCTCCAGGAATCCAGGGGAGGGGTTGCTTAGGCGAGGCGGGCCAGAACCGTCCGGCCGTGGGTGCTGAGGGCGAGGTCCTCCTGCTCGTGCCCGCGGACCAGCGCGGTGACGGCCTCGATCGCGCCGAAGGACTCCAGCAGCCGCTGCTCGGTGTCGTTCAGGGGCTCCCCATACCCGGCGAAGAACGCCGTCCGGAGGTTCGGGGCGGCCTGCCAGCGGCGGAACTCGAGCCGGGCGAAGTCACGGATGCGGGCGTCGCGGCGCATGTGCTCGAAGTCGCACAGCCCGAAGTCGTCCCCGAGAAGCCAGTTCCTCGGCTGGTAGTCGAGGTGGCATACAGCGCTGTCCATGAGCGTGTTCGCCAGGACGTCCGCGTGGTGGCTCAGGCGCTCGCGTTCGATCGTGGACATGAGGCCGGCCCGGTCTGCGCGGGCGATCCAGTCGCGCAGCCGCTGGGCGAGTTCCGTGCCGACGGCGCCGGTACGCGATACCGAGGTGGCATGGTGCAGGTTGCCCAGCACGCGCCCGGCCTCGTAGTGCGCCTGCTCCTCCTCGGGCGACCCCGGCGCGACCGTATCCACCCGTACGCCGGGAACCGCGGTGAGCAGCAGGGTGCACGTCCTGTCCTGCCTGCCCACCACGCGGGGGACGTGGCCGATCAGGTGAGATCCCCAGGCGAGATAGGCGTGCAGCTCGCGGGTGTACCGGTCGCGTTCGCTGTGCTGCTTGGCGAAGAACTCGTTGCCGTCGGCATTGACCAGGCGCAGGACGCGGGGCGGGAGCATCGGATCGTGCACGATCCGGACCGCTCCGAGCGCGCCGCGAGCCAGGTTCAGGCGCGGGTCGTCGGACAGCGTGATCACGACGCAGCCTCCTGACCTAAGGCGGCCAGGTGCTCGGTGTCGTTGTGGTGGTCGAGCATCCACCGTCTCTGTCCGAGCCGGTTGAGGTGGTGCTGCCAACGGGTGATGGACCCGTGGGAGACCGTGAATCCGGAAGGGGAACCGAGCGGGATGCCCAGGAGCAGAGTGTGCGCGACGATCACGGTCTCACCGTGGGCGGCGAACAGGACGCGTTCGCCTTCGTGCTGGTCGATGAGTTCCCGCAAGAAGCGACTGGCTCGCTCCAAGTAGCCGTTCCAGGTGTCGGATCCAGCAGCCCAGGGCTTGTCGGGGTGGGCGTGCGGCCCGCCATCGGCGGTCGTCTTCACCTCGGTCCAGGGCTGGCCGTCGGCGACACCATGGACGGGACCATCGAGACGGTCGTCCGTGGATATGGGGAGCCGAAGGGCCTGGCTGATGATCTCGGCGGTCTGGCGCAGGCGGATGCGGGGGCCGGTGTACAGGGCGTCGAACGGCTTGTCGCGGTGCTCGGCGGCGAGGCGCAGCGCGGCCCGCTCGACTTGCGCGTACCCGTGGTTGGTCAGCCCAGTGCAGGTGCGCGGGCCGCCAACCAGGCCGTCGACGTTGCACTGGGCCTCGCCGTGGCGGACGAAGACGAGTTCTGTGGTGATCATGCGGAACCTCGCGGGCATGGTTGGGGCGCCCAGCTGTGGCGGTAGCCATTGCGCCCGGCGTACGGGGCGGTCAGGACGGCGTGCAGGGCGAGGAAGTCGTCGAGTCGCTCGCGATCTGTGGTGCCGAGCCGGGAGTCGTGGCGTTCGACGGCTTCGTTGTAGGCGCGCAGGGCGGAGTCGACGACTGAGGCCGGCAGAGGCCCGTACGTTAGGACCAGCGTCGCGATCAGCTTCGCCAGGTCGTACCCCATCGGGGCCAGCGTGAGGTCGTCGGTGTCGACCGTGTAGATGTCGCCGGCCTCGGTGATGATGAAGTTCCGGGGGTTGCTGTCCTTGTAGAAGGCCGTAGGCCCCTCTGCGGTCTTCTCCAGCAGCCTCAGCATCGCGTGGAGGGCGACCCGGTCCGGCAGGTACCCCTGCTCCAGCCTTCTTCGGAGGGCGGTTTGCCGGGGACCGATGTAGTCGCCGAACGCGACGCCATCCCGGAAATGATGCGGCGTGTTCAGAGAGGCCGGCCGGAGATCGGTGGTCCAGGCGGTTCCGTGGGCGTCGCCCAGAAGCCCTGCCAGGGCCAGCAGGTCCTCGGTCCGGGCTGGGCGGCCGTCGATCCACTCGTACGTCAGGCTCGTCGGCCCTACCACGGTCAGCGCCGGCAGCCGCAGCGCCCGTGCGTGCTCGGCGAGCCACGCGTGATGGCGGGCGGCCGAGGCCACCTGGCGGGGGGTCTCGTAGTGCTTGGTGAACTGGCGAACGCTCACGACCGTCCTCCCCCGGATTGGGCCACGACGAAGGTGACGAGCGACTTGGTGGTGAGGGGCCGGTCCGGCAGGAACTCGTGCAGGGTCGCCGCGAGCGCGCCCGCATTGCCGTACAGGCCGGGGGCGAGGTCGTACTTCGGGTTGGTGGCCAGGTACTCGGCGACGTGTTCGTGGCCGTCGAAGGCGAAACTGTGCTCCTCGTGCTCCACGGCGAGTACCTCTAGTGACACGGCGGCCAGGTCGGCGAGGTTGCCGCTGTGCGCCGAGATGTACAGGCTCTCGTGCTGCTCGGCTCGCGGGTCGAGGCCGGCGGCAGCGACCAGCTGGTCCATCTCGCGGTAGCTGTCGAGCCCCTTCGTGACAAGCACGGCCAAGCCGCCGGGAGCGAGCGCCCGGTCGATCTCTGCGACGACCGCCTGCGGGCGCGTTGAGTGGTAGAGGCAGAACGCGGCGACGACGACGTCGCATGCCCCGGCGGGCACCGGGAGATGGTGGAAGTCGCCCTGGAGGAAGCTCACGGGGAGGCCGGGCAACCGCTGGGCACGCTTGCGGGCCTGTTCGATCAGAGCTGGCGCGGCGTCGAGGCCGACGACGCGCCGGGGACGGAGTTCCTGGGCGACGGTCAGGCTGCTCGTGCCGCGACCGCAGCCGAGGTCCAGGGCCAGGCCGAGACGGTCCGGTCGCTCGTGGTGGTTGCGCACCAGCCCGACGATCGTGTCCGGTACCGGGCGCCCGGAGATCTTCGCACGCATCAGGGCGTTGGACCGGCCGGCCAGCCGAGAGGCGTGCCCGTACAGCTCAGCCTGCCGCGCGGGGTCCAGGAAGGGGTTGGTGCCGCTCATGCCGCACCCTCCCCTCGGGGGCGCGGAGTGCTCAGATGTGCTCGGCGGCGACCTTCCGCAGCCAGCGGCGCGTCTGCCTCCGGTTGGACAGCAGCACTACGTCGGCACGGCCCGAGGCGAATTCCTCGATCTTCGCCATGACCCGCGGGCGCATCTTGCGGCGGTACGTCGCCACGTACTTGATCACGCCCCAGTGGATGCGGTTGTGCACCCCGTTGCCCTTGTGCCCGGCCCCGTGCCGGATCTGCCGGGAGAAGATCCCGTACAGTGCGGTCACGGTCGAGACGTCCATCAGGACCACCGTGTCGCAGGCTTCGAGCCGGATCTGCAGTGTTGAGTTGTAGTTCCCGTCGATCACCCACTTCGGCTGCGCGACGAGGTCCTGCTGCAGGGCGGCGAACTTCTCCATGGGCAGCGCGTTCCACTCGTCGTCGTAGAACGCGGCGTCCAGGTGCGTGACCGGGGCGTCGAGAATCCTGCCCAGCTCGCGGGCCAGGTACGATTTGCCGCTTCCTCCGCAGCCGACGATGGCGACCTTCTTCATGGTGCTCCAGCGTAGAGGCGTTCGGGTGCCCGGTCGGACCGTCCGGTCGGACACGTTCGGATGATCCAGACGCCATGGCCTGGGTGGTCAGCTCCATCACGCCGCTCCCCGCTCCACAGCTACGGGGCTGGCGGCCGTGTCCAGGACGGCTTCCAGTACGTCGATCTGCCGGCTCAGGCGGAACAGGTCCAGGCGGTCCAGGCAGGCCGCGATCAGGTCCGCGTGCTGCTGGGTGCCGGCGATCCCCTGGAGGTGCGTCAGGCGCTCGATCACCTCGCTGCTGGAGCTGACGATCAGCTCTTTGGGCACGAAGCGGTCGGCGTGCAGGATGTCGGCAGGGGCGAGTGGGAGGCAGCCGGCGAGCACGGCCTCGAAGATCCGCTGCGTCATCTGTCCGACGGCGGCGTACCGCTCCGGCAACATCAGCACGGTCGCCAGGGACCTGTCGTACACGGCGTGGACCGCCTCGAAGGGGAGCCTGCCGAGGAACCGGACATGCGGCCAGCGGCTGGTCTTCGTCCACTTTCCCCCGACCAGGTGATCGAAGTGGGATGCGGCTGGCGCGAAGAAGTGGTCGAAGTGCTCGTCGCGGTCGTACTGGTTGCCGACGTATCCGAGGACGAGGTCCCGGGGCCTCTTGGCGAGAGCGATCGGGTCGGCCTCGGCGAGCAGACGGTCGTCGACCGGGAAGAGCAGGCGGTGGGCGCCCGGATTCGGCTGGAGAGCGGCTTCGCAGATGGCGGTCTGGGGGACGCGCCGCCACATGCTGTCAGGCCGGAGCTGGCGGTCCTTGTCCCAGATCACGGTCGGCGTCTTCCTCCGCACGGTGTACCGGGTGACCAGTTCGGCCTGGCGGTGCAGGTCGCAGGTGTGCCCCTCGGTGCCGCACGGGGTGGTGTTGCGCCCTTCGATCGCCCAGCGCCACTCCAGGAACAGGACGTCGATGTCCGGACTGCCGCTGTGGAAGGTGTAGGCGTTGCCCAGGTCGTCGCCGGCCTCGATCAGGTCCCGGTTGGCCTGCAGGAAGACGATCTCGTGCCCGCGGCCGAGTATGGCGTCGATCAGGGGTCGGCGGTGGCTGCGGCCCCCGTCCGGGGTGTCGGTGATTCCGTTGCCGAGGAAGCCCCAGAAGCTGTATCCAATCTTCACTTGGTGATCCACCGGCCTTCCAGCAGCAGGGCGTCCAGCCCGGAGTTGGCCAGGCAGTCCAGAGCCATCTCCGGTGTCCCGCAGATCGGCTTGCCCTTGACGTTGAGCGAGGTGTTGATCAGGACCGGCACCCCGGTGCGGCGGGCGAAGGCGCTGAGCACCTCGTGCATGAACGGGTTCTGCGACCGGGTGACGGTCTGGAGGCGGGAGGTGCCGTTGGCGTGAACGATGGCCGGCACGCGTTCGCTTGCCTTGTCGGTTACGCCGGACGCCATCGACATGTACGGCGCCTCTTGGCCGAGGGTGAAGAACTCCGCGGCGCGTTCGGCCAGGACCATGGGGGCGAAGGGGCGGAACGGCTCCCGGAACTTCACGGTGGCGTTCAGACGCTCGACGACCCCGGGCTCCAGCGGGGAGGCGAGGATCGAGCGGTTACCCAGGGCGCGGGGGCCAGCCTCGACCCGGCCCTGGAAAAGCCCCACGATCATGCCGTGGGCGAGCTGGTCGGCGAGGAACTCGGCGGTCTCGACGCCCAGCTTCTTCTGCTGGAGCCCGGGCCAGGGCGTGAGGTCCAGGGCCTGGCCCGGGTATGACGGGCCGAGGTAGCAGGCCCGGGCGACGCCGGACACAGGCCGCTGGCTGCGGCTGCCGGTGTGCACGGCGATGGCCGCCCCGATCGCGGTGCCGGCGTCGCCAGGGGCGGGCGGTACGAAGACCTCGTCGAAGATGCCGTCCCCGATGATCCGACCGACGCTCACGCAGTTCGTGGCCACTCCACCGCCGACACACAGACGGCGCGAACCGGTGATCATCCGCGCCCGGTGGGCCAGATGCAGCATCACCTGCTCGGTGCGCTCCTGGAGCGCCGCGGCCAGATCTCGGTGGACGTCCTGGAGCGGCTCGCTCGGGTGACGCTCGGGGCACGTCTCGGCGATGAAACGACGGGCGGTCCGCCGGTAGCCCGAGGTCAGCACGCGTGGCGGGAAGTACGCGGGGTCGACCACGAACCCCGTGGGCGTGGTGCGCACAGCCTGGGTGAAGAGGTGCCGGAACCGCCGCGGGTCGCCGAGGGCGGCGAGCGCCATCACGGTGCCCTCCTCATCACCGCGGCGCCACCCGAGGTGCTCGGTGACCGCGCCGTACACGTAGCCCAGGGAGGCGGGGTCGTTGATCGCCTCGAGGGTGTGGGTGGAGGGGTGGAGCGCGTCGTGCCCGCGAGCGATGGTCGTGGTCTGCCGCTCGCCGAGGCTGTCGACGACGAGCACGGCGGACTCGTGCCACCCAGAGGCGGCGAAGGCAGTCAGCTGGTGGGCGCGGTGGTGCATGACGGGGGAGACGCGGGCGGAGGGGAACCGCCGGCCCAGGGATCGGATGCGCAGTTGGGTTCGCAGCGCCACCTTGGCGAAGCCGCGAGCCCTCGGCAGCGCCCGGTTACGCGTCGTCGGCGACAGCGCCAAGCGCAGGGCCGCCGGCGACTCGGCAAGGTAGTGGGCGGGCTGGAAGTTGTAGGCGATGGCGTCGACGCCGGCCGCGGTGAGCCCGGCCTCGTCCAGCAGCCACTCAACGGCGTGGTGGGGGTAGTCCTTGGTGTGCTTCTGCTGGGAGAGCCGCTCCTCCTCGACGAAGCCGATCAGCTCTCCGTCCACAAGCAGAGCGGCGGAGGAGTCGTGCGTGTAGGAGCACAGACCGAGGATGACCGAGGGTGCGCGGTCCATGGGGGCCATCACCGCGTCCCTGCCGTCTCGCGCGCGGTGGAGGTGCGGGCACGGTGGTTCAGCTCGCCGTACCAGGCGATCAGCGCCTCGCCCAGTGGTCCGTCGATCTTGTCGGCGACCCGCCACGCCTGCTCACGCGAGCCGTCCTTCCACAGGCGGTAGCTGCGCAGTGTCTCGGCCATCGTGTCCCAGCCCGGGTGGCCGGTGACGTCCCGGGCCTCGACCTGGTCGAGGAGGCCATCGAAGCCTCGCCACGGTGTGGTGAGGTCCGGCATGACCGCGCTCGCGGTGACCGAGCTGAGCTCTTCGGCCTGGTCGAGGTGGTTCTCGTAGATGTGCAGCGATCCCACGTGGTGGTGGAACTCGCCCAGCTCGGCGCCGAGCCATCCCGCGACCAGCTCGTGCAGCACGGTGTAGAAGAACAGGTCGTACGGCATACCGATCCACACGTCCTGACCACGCATCGTGGTCGACATGTGCAGGTGGCCGGCGCGCAGGTAGAAGCGGAAGCCCAGCGTGCAGGGCACGTCCTTGTGCCCGGCGGCGTCCTGGGCCGGATCGTAGAGCTGGATCAGAGCCCGGCGAGAGTCGGGGTCCTCCTTGAGGATCTCGACGACGCGGCGCAGCTGATCCACCTTCCCAGCCCACTTCCGCATCCGCGGCCCGTACGCGCCCCGCAGGACACCGTCGTCGGCGTACTGTCGCAGGCGCGCGTTGTAGTCGAAAATCCACGGGGCGTCCGAGCCGGAGAGGTGCCACACAGTCTCCGCCACGGCGAACGCGGGGTTGATGACGCGCGCCGGCGGCGCGTACAGCAGGCGGGCCCGTGGCTGGGTCAGCCGCATGTGGACGTCGAGGACCTCACGGGTCGCCATGCCACGAGGGCTGACGCTCTCGCCGCTCTTGGTCAGGGCGACAGCGCCGACGAAGAGTTCGGCGACGCTGTCGGCGGTCAGGTGTGTCATTCGGCAGGTACTCCTTCGCCCTGCGGCAGTCCGGAGTCGGTGCCGCGGGCATCGTGGTGGACGTGGCGGGAGTGCAGGTCGTGGCCGTCGGCCCGGCGGGTGATGAGGCGTGCGACCTGGGCCGCGCTGTCGCCGCGCCACCGGCACACCACATCCGGCGCCGCCCGGTCGGCAGGCGGGCGCAGACCGTGCAGTGCGGCGAGGGCATCGGCGACGTCGTCGGCGGTGCTGCACCGCTGTGCGAGGCCCTGGTCGGACAGTCCGAGCGTGCGCTCGCCAGGCGAACCGAGTTCGAGCACCGGAACGCCCACCAGCGCGGCTTCGATGCCACACGTCGAATAGGCGCTCGCCAGGGCGTCGGCACCGACGAGGCAGCCGCGAGCGCCGACCCGAGGATCGGCCACGGCCACGAGCGGCCGGCCGTCCCGTTCGAGCAGGGGGGCGAAGACGTGGACGCTCTGTGCCGGATGCGGCGCGATGACGAGGCCCCAGTCGCCGCCGGCCTTCCAGAGACCGTCCAGGAGGAGGTCGGCCTGGGCCTTGAGCCGTTCAGGTCCGAAGGGCTGGCAGGCCCACACCGCGATACGGGCAGGGCCTTGCCGTGGGCCGGGCGCCAGCAGATTCTCCAGATAGCCCCGCTGGGCTTCCCGGCGGAGGCCGGCGAGCGCGTCGAAGCGGGGCTGGCCCAGGACGTGGACCTCGGCGTCAGGGTGGCGCACCCACGCCTTCGCGAGGGGGCGATCCCGTTCACCCATGACGACGATGTCGCGGCTGTGCAGCGCGGGCCACGCGACTGACTCCGCCGTCCAGGCCCCGTGCTGGACGTGTACCGTGTTCGCGCCGTGGCGCTCTGCCACATGGACGGCAAGCGCACCCAGAGGGCTGGTGTCGTTGCTGACCAGAACGGTGTGCGGTCGAGCTGCGGCGAGGACGCCGTCCAGCCACGTCTCCGCCCGAACCACGGAGCGCCACGAGGGCTGAGTGCACCCGCCGCTCGTCTCCAGCAGTACGGCCACGAGGCGGATCAGCCGGGCCAGTTGAATCTCGTGCCCGTCGACCCGAACGACGCGGCCGTCGTCCGGCAGCCGCAGACTGTCCACGGCGCCGCAGAGGCTGAAGAGACCGGATGGCGGCGAGCACAGCTTCACCTCCGCGACCCTCGAAGCCGGGCACCGCTCCGCTGGGTCGGTCGCCAGGTCGACCACGAGGCTCGGGCGTCCGTTCCGGGCCAGCTCCTCCAGTACTGGCAGCAGAGTGGCCGCGTGACGGGAGGACCACGACAGCGCCACCACATCGCTCACTGGAAGCTCCGAGGAAGCCGGGCTCGGCACCGCTACGGCCACCGGGAGAGGAGGGAGGTTACGTAACTGCGCGGAGTGGAGGGGGTTGTGAGGGGCCGCGGCACTGAGCAGGTAGGCGATGCCCGACCACGTGACGGTGTACGCCCGGTACTCGCGGGAGCTGCTCGACCGCAGCCCGACGAGTCCTTCGCACGGCGCGTGCTTCAGCGGACCTGGGGCCTTCGCGAACGGCTCCCAGGCGCTGAGCGCCGCAAGCTTGCGTACAACCTGCGCCACCAGGCGCCGCGCCGGCACGTGCTGGACGTACAACCACCCGGCGCCACCCGGCGTCCTCGCGAGGTCAGCGCCGTACGCTTCGAGGGCCTCCATCACCTGGTCGACCAGTGCTTCCGCTTCGCCCGGGTCGAACGGCAGGGACTCCAGTTCAGACGTGGTGATCCGGTCGGATTTCATGGTCGTGAGTGCGCCCTCGCCGACCAGGGCCCACAGGGGCTTGCCATCGCACTCGGTCCGGGTGATGGCGAGGGCGTTGCCCTTGGGCGGCGTCACAGCAGGCTCCCTTCGAGGAAGGGGCCGGTGTCCACGAGCCGCAGCAGGTCCTTGGGCGATTCGGCGACGACGGGGGCCGGGGAGCTCGGGGTTCCATAGCCCCAGCCCGCGTGCACGTACGAGACGCCGGCACGTCGGGCCGCCTCCTGATCGACCGCCATGTCCCCGACGTACAGCGCATCGGCCGGGTCGGCGCCGAGATCGATCAGGGCGAGCAGGATCGGGTCCGGTGCGGGTTTGCCCCGCCCCACCCCGCTTGGGGTGCGCACCGTGGCGAACGGGACGCCGAGCTGGGCCAGGAGAGGAGTAGCTCGGTCCAGCGGCTTGGACGTGACGATCCCCAGCCGCCAGTCGGCAATGGCGAAAGCATGCAGGACCTCAGCGACGCCATCGAACTGTCGGGCGAGATGAGAGGCGGCCGTCGACGCCTTCGAGTAGGTCTGGTGGATCGGCTCGACGTCAGCGAGCCCGAGCTGCTCCATGATGTCGGCGAAGGGCCGGCCCAGGTGGCGCTCGTACTCCTCGAACGGCACGTCGAGGCTGTGGTCTTCGCGGACTTGGCGCCACGCGCTCTCCATGACCGGGCGGGTGTCGACGAGCACGCCGTCCAGGTCGAGCAGCAGCACGCGCAGGGGTTCGGTGTCGTGGTGCAGCCTCGTCCCGCCGGAGGTCGGCGTGGACGAGCGCGTAAGCCGGGATGGCATCAGGGGTCTCCAAGGGAGGTGGTCAGGAGGTGATGGGCGACTCGGGGCGCCTCACGAGGGCGATCACCCGCTTGCCGCGTCCGTCCTCCTTGGGGCAGGTAGCCCAGGCGTCGGCCGCTGCCGACACGAGGTGCAGGCCCCGTCCGCTGGTGGCGTAGAGCGAGGCAATCTGAGGCACCGGGGGCTCAGGGGAGCTGTCTTCGACCTCGATCCCCACGACGCCGGCCTGGAGGGCGAGCGTCAGCGTGATCTCATCGACGGGCTCACCGCCGGTTCTGGACGGAAGGCCCGGGCTGGTGTCCGGAGTTCGGCCGTGCCGTTCGGCGTTGGTGGTGAGCTCGCTGACGATCAGCACGGCTTGGTCCAGGAGGTCTTCCACCCCCCACGCCGTCAGCGCCTCGCGGGTGAAGGACCGTGCCCTACCCGGAGCCATGTCGTTGGCGGCGAGCGTCAGGCTCTTCTGGTGTTCAGGGGCGCTGATTACGCTGCCCAGGCTTTCGATTCGGTCCATGCTCGCCTTCTCACAACTGGTGCTTGAGCCCGCGGAGGACTCGATCGGCGGTCTTGTCGGAGCGGTCGAAGCGGCGGAGGTTCTGCACGAGCACGGCCACCGGCGGGGGGTGGTCGAGGTGCCGCCCGTCGGATGTCGGGGCTGGAGCGCGGGGGTTGCCCGAAACACTCCGGGAATCGGCGCCAGTCGTGTGTGGCTGGTCTTCACCGGTTCCCTCCCGGACAAAGGCAGTTGATGGTTTCGTTGACCACGAGCGAACCGTGGATCACATCGCGGCGGTATCTCCGGGCGGCTGCCGGGGCCGTCAAACCCGTCAAAGATCGTTTTGGTGAACCGAGGTAGACGATGGCGCGCGAGCGGAACGTGAAGCTGGCCGACGCGATCGCGGAAACAGGCTGGTCGCAACCGAAGGTGGCGGCTGCTTTCGTGAGGGTTGCGGCAGAGGTCGGAGCGCAAGAACTGCTGGGCACGAGCCGCTCGCACATCGCCATGTGGGTTGCGGGAACCCAGCCCTCGGGCAGAGCGCCCTCTATCTTGTGCGAGACGTTGTCGCGTCGACTTCAACGCCCCATCACGCCAGCCGAGATCGGGCTCTCGGCACCGGACATGGGTGCGGTCGCGGCATCGGAGTGGAACGTCGATACGCTGACGGCGCTGGTAGACCTTGGGAGAAGCGACGTGGACCTCGAACGCCGCCGATTGCTGGCGGGCGCTGCCTACTCGGTCGGCGGCCTGGTCCTGCCAGGACAGCAGTGGTGGGACGAGGCTCCTCAGCGTGCGAAGTCCCGCCAAGCCGCGACGAGCCGCAGGGTCGGGGCCGCAGAAGTCACCGCCGTCCGTGAGATGACGGAATTCTTCTCCCGGAGAGACCAGCGACACGGCGGCATGGACGGCCGTACGGCTCTCTACCAGTACCTTGTCGACGACGTAGCCAGGTACATCGGCGGCGTGTTCACCAGCGACGACACTCGTCGCGCCCTTCTCGCCGCTGCCTCCGAGGCGGTCTACGTCGCCGGCTGGATGAGCTTCGACGCCTCCCACCACGAGCCCGCCCGGCGCTACTTCACTCTGGCCCTGAAGCTCGCGGCCGAAGCGGACGACGCTCCGCTCGCAGGCCACATCCTGCGAGCGATGGCGCACCAGGCAACGGACCTTGGCCACCCAGGATCCGCCGTCGACCTCGCCACGGCCTCCGTCGAGCGCAAGCGGTACACCCTGGCGACCCCCCGCGAGCGGGCACTGCTCGGAGTGGTGCAGGCACGCAGCCTGGCCGCCGACGGGCAAAAGCGTGCCGCGATCGCAGCGCTTCTCCGGGCCGAGGACGACCTCGCTGCGGCGGACGTTGGCGACGAGGATCCGAGTCGGGTGTGGTTCTTCCAGCGGGCTTCCCTGGCCCATGAGACCGCCCGCACCCTGTGGACGCTCGGCGATCTCGACGGAGCGCTCCGAGAATTCAACAACAGCGTGCTGACCAGGAAGGCCGATACCTTCAGCCGGACCCACGCGGTGACTTTGGGCTACATGGGCACTGTGCAGGCCCGCAAGGGGAACGTGGAGGCCGCGTGCCGCACGTGGGCACAGGCCCTGGACGCGATGGAAGGCGTGCAGTCGGGCAGAGCTCGCGAGGCAGCCGTGAACATGCGCCGAGTGCTGTCCCCCTTCCGCAATCGGGGAATCAGCGTGGCGGCGGAGATCGACGAGCGCGCCAAGGCCGTACTCGAACGAGTAGCCTGACGGCGCCATGGTGGTGAAGGCGGGCATGCTGTGGTTGACCGCCTTGCCGTGCCGCGAGCGGAGAAGGGGGAACCCGTGTCCACAAAGTCCATCGAGGTGCCGGTGATCGCCGAGGTGGTCGGAGGCCACAAGGGGCGGCTCGACGACTTCAAGGGCGGTGTGGAGTCGATCATTCGGCTGCGCCCGGAGTACCCGGAGGAGACGCTGCAGGGGATCGAGGAGTTCTCCCATCTCCAGGTCACCTGGTTCTTCAACTTCGGTTCCCCCGATGACGTTGCCCTCCACGCGCGCAGCCCGCGGGACAACCCGGACTGGCCGGCGACGGGCACCTTTGTGCACCACAATCACCGGCGCCCGGCCCGCCTGGCGACCTCGTTCCCCAGGCTGGTCCGCGTCGAGGGACGGGACCTGCACGTCACCGACCTCGACGCCGACGACGGCACCCTGGTGGTGGACCTGGTAGCGGTCTTCGAAGAGTTCCTGCCGCGCGGCACCGTCACCCAGCCCGCGTGGCCCAGCGAGATGCTGAAGGACTACTGGAGGGACGCCGCCGAACGCTGACTCGGGGCATCCTCCGGAACCGAGACTGGCGGCCCGGCGGGACGTGGCCACGTGAGCGGGCGCCAAGGGGTGCTGTCGCGCAGGGACGTCCCGGGAGGCACTCATCACTCGGTGCCTCCGGCGGTGAGGGGCGGCGCGGCTGCACCTGGTGGAGCCGTCTGCTCACCGCGGATCAGTAAGAGACGGGCGCCGGCTTCGGTCAGCTGACTGCGCCGTTCAGCCGCTATGACCTTGGGTCCTAGGTGCGACGGGGTGGGAAGTACGACCCCATAGGACTGAGTGGCCGTGAGGGCATCGAGCATGCCCACAAACGCGGACGGCGTGGAGGAGCCACGCTCCATGTAGACGCCGGCCAGCGTCAGCTCGTGACGACGGCAGTATTCGGTGATCGCTCTCGTCAGGGCCAGCTGACGAGAGCGCGACACACGCACCAGGTGCAGGAAGCCGAACACGAGCGGACCGGGGACGTGCCGCTGTTCCGTGAGGGGTTCCATGATCATGACCGTCCATCGAGCCGTCGTCGGAGGGACACTCCGAGCCTGATGCCGGCCGGGTGGTCGGGGAATCCACGGCCGTCCCACTTCTGTCCCACTTCCGTCCACCTGGCGCGACACAGCGTGCTTCGATGGCGACGGAAAGGAGTCGCACGTGGCGACCGTTCATGAATGGACCGGCCTGGAGGCGCTTGCCCTCCGGAAGGCTCTCCGCTTGAGCGTGCGCGCCTTCGCCGAAAAACTGGGCGTCTCGGTCAATACCGTCAGCAACTGGGAGAGGTTTCTGGCTAAGAGGCGACCCAATACGGAGAGCCAGGCCATCTTGGATACAGCGCTCACCCAGGCGAATGCGGCGACCCACGTGCGTTTCGAAACAGAGCTCGCCAAACTCGCCGAGGGGGACACCTCCTCGGAAGTGGCCGGGCGCGTCACCATTCCCCGCCCGCGAGCCTGGGACTACGAGACCTGGGCAGACGACCTGGAACGCGCAGTCGTGGCCCTGTCCCGCCAAAACTTCCCCTTCGCAGAATCACTGCTGCACCGCTGGACCTCTCGCTACAAAGCCTCGGAACTTGATGAACGGGGCTTGTCCCTGCTGGCCCGGTCCACCGCGATGCAGGGAGACCTGCGGCGAGACCAAGGGGCCGTCGTCGGCCCTCTGTCGGCCCAGCGTTCGTACGCCAACGCTCGATCGCTCTATACGCAGTTGGAAATCCCGCGGCGCGTAGCCCAGCTCGATCTCTCCCTCGCAGTCGTCACGGAGATGGTCGGCGAGCTTGAGACAGCGGCGCGCCAGTACGAGGACCTCGCAGCCGACGATCGACTGTCCCCTCGTGACCGTGCCCGCGCCCGTCTGTGGGTGGGCACGGCCCTGAGCAAGGACGGCAACCACGACTATGCGGTCAACGTGATGGAAACAGCGGTCCATGCCTTCGAGGAGCTCTCCGAACAGGAGGACTGGTCTGTCGCGCAACAGAAGCTGGCCCTCGCTCACCGCGGTTCGGGGAACCTCGATGCCGCCCTTCGCCTCATCGACCTTGCCCGCAGTACGGGCGTTACGGAATCGCCCATGCAGCGGGTGCGCCTGGACACCGCTTATGGCCACATCCTGCTCTCGGATCCCGCCACCCTGGATGATGGGCTACACGTCCTCGACGACGCTGCCAGAGAGGCGGCCCAGTACGGGTTGAGCCACCAGCTCCGCAGCATCACGGACATCCGGAGGACGGCCGAAGGGGCAGCCCGCCCCACACGACGGTGACCAGGGAGACAAGCGAGTGACCGACAACCAGCCGGCCATCACCGAGGAACAGATCAGCAGCGCCAAGCTGGTCTGGGACTTCCACCGGATGCATCACGACGTGCACCCCGTCGACGTTGCGATCGGGCTCGGCAGTCACGACCTCGGCGTGGCGGCCTTCAGCGCCGAGTTGTACCGCGCCGGCCTGTTCCCCACTCTCGTGTTCACCGGCGGCAACAGCCCGACCACCGCCAAGGTGTTCCCGCGTGGGGAAGCCGTGCACTTCCGCGAGCATGCCCTCGTCCTCGGCGTCCCGGACAGCGCGATCCTCGTGGAGCCAAACGCCGGTAACACGGGGCAGAACATCACCCTGTCCCGCGAGGTTCTCGCATGTGCCGGCATCACGCCGACGTCCGTGCTCCTCGTCTCCAAGCCCTACATGGAGCGCCGCTCCTTCGCCACCGCCCGCAAACTCTGGCCCGAGGTCGAGGTGACCTGCGCCTCGGAGCCCATGGAGTTCGACGACTATCTCAAGAGCATCGGCGACGAAAAGCTCGTCATCGACATGCTCGTCGGCGACCTCCAACGCGTCATCGAATATCCGAAGCTCGGGTTCGCCATCGAGCAGCATGTCCCGGAGGACGTACATGCCGCGTACGAGTCCCTCATCCAAGCCGGGTTCACCAGCAGACTCATCGCCCGATGACGTGCCCCTGCCGGGAGGGCTGTGTGCGATCCACCAGCCCAACGTCCTGCCTCGGCTGACCACACTTGCCAAGCTGTTCGCGGCGGACTACTGGATTGTGCTCGACGACGTTCAGTTTGCCCGCCGCGACTACCAGCACCGGGCGCGGCTGGCCAGCATGTCGCAACCAGGACGCCAATGGCTCTCGATCCCCACTCACCTTCCTCACGGTCGGGCGACCCTCATTCGGGACGCCGTGCTGGTCGACCCAGAACGGTCACGTCGACGAGTGATGCACATGCTTGCACAGCACTACAGCAGCTGCTCTGACTGGCCGGTTCTCAGGCATGAGCTGGACTCCGCGTTGGTCCAGTTCCGGCGATCGAACAAGACCGCCGATGTGGCCGAGGCATCCACGCGGATGCTCCTCAACCTGGTGGGGTGGAAAGGCCGGATCCTGTACAGCAGCCAGATGTCGGCCCGCTCCGATCCGTCACAGCGACTCGCCGACCTCGCGGCGGTCACCGGGGCGCGGGGCTACCTCTGCGGCACCGGCGGCTCGCGCTACCTTCAGGTAGCCCCGTTCGCAGCCCGAGGGATATCCGTGGTTCCCTTTCGTACCCCGACGCTCGGCATATGGGACGGCGGGCGTGAGGTAAGCGCCGTGCACCCTCTCATGAACTACGGAATCCGGTCCGTAGCCGAAGAGCTCCGTGCCGTCGCCTCCCGATACCACGTTCACGATTAGCTTGCTGGCCCAGTGGATTAGGTCAGCGGTCGGGGCCCTGGTCCGCGAATGTGACGACGCCCTACTCCAAGGCCGTGTCGAACTCACGAGTGTCGACTCCCTACGCCGGTCGCCGCGGACCCTGCCTCGCCATGGACGGAATGCTGGAGGAGGCGTCCGAATCCGAGCTTGCAGCGCGTAATGGCCTTCGTCCGCTATGGCCGTTTCTCTCTGCTCGAGCAGGGTCTCGACTGCGCTCTGCACGTTGCGCGGGAACACGGGCAACCATGGCGTGAGTGATCAGCGGAGGTTCCGACACTGCCGCCTTGCTGAGCGTGTCCGGGCTATTACGGGACAGCGGTATTCGGCATTCGCCCACGGCAGACGAGAGAACACCTCGAAAGACTGGATCCATCTCCGAAGCTATGTCAACGTACAACACCCCGGAAGCACGCGGCTGGCGAGTGGCCCACCGGTTGAAATGATCGGAAGTCTTTCCTGTTGACATGCCCACTCAGGTCTGTGCGGCTGACCACCCCGGTTCTCTTCTCGGTTCTCTTTTCGTTTAGCGCCTTGATTTTCTGATTCTCGCCTATGTCGGCAAGAATCCCGGATCGGTAAACCGAGTCATTGCAGCTCACGTCGGAGGCGTGGATCGTGCTGTTGCGGCGAGTACCAGCGCCTCTACCACGCGCTGCAATTGGTCGAGAACTCCGAGACCACGGGCCACCTGAGGGCGTACCGGTTGGTGTCGTGAGGGGCAGGCACTAGTCAGCTCCTTGGCTGCTGCGAGCGCAACATAGACCAGGATCGCCGGTTAGCCAAACCGGCGATCCTCGTGACCATTGAGGTGTTCGCATCCGGCTGTGCTTGGCGGTGGAGCCGTCGCGGACACAAGACCGCGCCGCGATCCTGAGAGGAGAACAGAAGCGGCACTCGTCTGCGGCCTTGTGCAATGAACAGCGCTACTCCGTCGCGAGGCGGCAATTCTTTGCCCGCCCGACAAGTCGACTGAACCGTCGCTGGTTGCCCTTCCCGCCTCGTTTTCAAGGAACACCCATGCCTGCCCGTTTGCTGTCCGTACCCGCTGTCGCCGCCGCATTGGACGTCGACCGGCGCACCGTCTACCGCTTCATCGCCGCCGGCGAACTGCCGATCGTCGACCTACGCACCGGAACGGGCCGCTCTCGCGTCCGTGTCCCCGCTGATGGGCTGGAGGAGTTCATTACGAGCAGGTCGGTCGCTTCCCCACGCACCCGCCGCTGATCTCTCACTGGCAGCCCGGCCCCTCACCGTCACCGATAAAGGAGTAGTACCTCGTACCTGCGCAAGCTGAAGTCCGGTAAGTGGCAGGCCACCGTACGTAACCGGGCAGGAGACCGGTTCAGCGAGTCATTCCCCCTCAAGGCCCAGGCGCGGGCCTGGGCCGTCGAGCTGGAGACCCAGTTCGCTCGCGGAAGCATGCGTGACCCGCGGGCCGGCGAAATAGCATTCCGCGAGTGGCACGACCGATGGTGGGGCGCCCGTGTGGTCGAGCCCCACACCCTGCGGGGCGACGCATCCAGCATCAACAACCACGTCATGCCCTATTGGGCGGACTGGGAGATGCGGGCCATCACCCGCATGGACGTCCAGAGCTGGATCCGCGCCCTGATCGAGAAGGGCGCCGGCGCGGCAGCGATCAAGCGGGCCTACAACCTGACGTCCTCCATCATGCGTGCGGCCGTCGACGACGACGTGATTGCGGTGACCCCGTGCCGCAGCATCGACTTGCCTCAGGTCGCTGTAAAGCCGCCGCAGTGGTTCACGCTCGATCAGGCGCAGAGCATCCTGGACGAACTGCCCACCGCGTGGCGGACGATGTGCCTGCTCGGCTTCTACACCGGATTGCGCTGGGGCGAGCTGTCCGGCCTTCACCGGCACCGCATCGACCAGCGTCGCTCGCGACTGTTCGTGGTGGAGGTCAACACCAAGAGCGGTATCAAGGAGTACCCGAAAAGCTCCAAGAGCCGCCGGGAGGTTCCGCTGCCGCCTCACGTCCTGGAGGCGCTTGAACGCCACATCCATGGGCTCGACCGCGACGCCGTGGTGTTCACCACCATCACCAAGGGCCGGGCTGGACGGCTCCTCGACGACGGTAATTGGCGTCGGCAAATCTGGTGGCCAGCTGTCGAAGGTGCCTACTACTTCGACGGCGACGGCGAGCAGCAGCTCGTCCCGCACTATCCGCCGCACTCTATGCGCCACACCTGTGCCTCGTGGCTGGTCCAGAAGGGCGTCTCGCTCTATGAGGTCCAGCACCTGCTCGGCCACGAGAGCTTCCAGACCACCCAGCGCTACGCCCACCTGCAACCGGACGCACACAAGGCCGTCCTCGGAGCTTGGGAGCGTCTGGACACTCCGTTGACCGTCGCCGCATAAACGTTCCTTCGCCCTGTCCGTTACGGACAGGGCGAAGTCGTTTTGTGCGGTGCAGTCCCCTTATGGTCTTCCCCGGCCCGCGCCGGAATGGAGCGCGTGGTACAGGCCCGGTCACCGTGAGGGGGACGCAGTACGTCCGGGGCCGCCCCCATCCGAGGTCCTGAGGGGCAAGTTCGGCTCGTCGACTACTTGAGCTCCTTGCCAGGCAGAAGCAGGAAGTCGACAGCGCAGCTGATGCGGCTGTGGAGGTCGTTGAGGGTGTACCAGGAACTCGGGCTCAGCGACGAGAGGTCAGGCTGGTCCATCAAGCCGTACTGGACGCGGCGGTGATGGGCGCCGAGTCCCTGGAAGATCAACGGCACCAGCTTGACCATGCGGACGTCCGTCGCCCCTGCGGTGATGAACCACCCATCCTGAATGGGGAAGAAGCGGTCGAAGGCTTCGAGCGCCGTTGGGATCTCGTCGACCGGGATACCGGAGTACTTCGACATCCACTCGAACTCCTGCTCCTTTCGGTCTTCGAGGTAGAACCCTCCCCATCCCCACAGAAACTGCTGCCAGAAGGTCGCGTAGCGCCGGAAGTTGGGTTGCCTCCGCAGCCACTCCATGCCCGAGTGGAAGCTCGAAGGGAGGGCGTGGTACGTCAGCCCTTGGAAGATGAAGACCTTTCGGTCCTCCGACATGCTGAACTCCGGCGCGCCGTCAGGGTGTGCGAGCGCGTAGTCGACGGCGGCCTTCAGGATGGCCAGGCGGGCGCGATGCTCGAGGTAGGTGCATGACTGGAGTTCCGGATACTTCCCCTTGAGCATTGCCTTGTAGCTCGGGCTGTCAGCGGGCGCCGACTGGGGGTCGAACGTGCCCCCATCGAGTTCGTGCGCGTAGCCGCGAGTCAGCTGAGGATGCTCCTGGTACGCCTCGTACAGCATCGCCACAGACTCTTCGGGAGCCCGCGAGAGGAAGGTGCCGTTGTTGATCTGGCGATGGTAGGTCTTCGCCGCCTTGGCGCCCTCCTCGCCCTTCTTCGCCCGCCCATGGATGAGATTGACGAACCTACGCTCGACACCGTACGAGAACCGCCAGAGGCCGATGAGTTGCGGCTCTACGAAGGCGCCGAAGCCCTTTTCGGAGAAGTGCTCTGGAACGGCTTGGAAGTCGTCGATGCAGACGACCTCCAGGCCCAGCGGGCTCATCCGGGTGGGAGCAGTCGTACGGTCGTCCCAACGGGTGTGGAAGAAAGCACCGTGCTGGATCTTCAGGTACTGCATCCAGCCGATGACTTTGAAGAGATCGGTGTACCCCCACTTGCCACCTTTGACCTCGATGAGCCGCCGTGAGGCTTGCTCGCCTGCGTAGTCAGTGGTGACGATGTCGAGCTCGAGGAGGTCCGCAGGGTCGGACTCCACGATCTGCTTCTCCACGAAGTGGCCCGATGCTTGAAACAACGCGGCGATGTAGTCCTCAAGCTCCTCGCCGGCCCCGGGGATGTCCGGCAGCTCCACGACCCTCTTGCTCATCAACCACCCTCTCTGTGCCGCGCGAATATACCGGCGCGACAACAGGGCGGCTACGCGTTTCCGGAACGCTGCCTATCACTGCGCTAGCCCCGGTGCAGTCACCACGCCGAAGCTGACGGCGGCGGCCAGCGTGCGAGCGGACAGGTCGTGGACGGCGAAACCCCGAGACCGCCGGGTGAGCGGACCTCTACGATCTTCGAACGATCCATGCGACTGGTCTACCCGGCTGGCGAGCTGGCTTGTCGGTGTGGTCCCGCATGCTTGGAGTTCACCTGGCACGAAGGACAACCATGACTCTGGACTTCAACGCGGACGAACCGGTAGTCGGGCTGGCGCGGCAGCGAGAGCTGATCCGCGCTGTCCTGAACGCCAGCAGCGCGGACGAGACGCGTTGGCTGGAGTGGAAGTCCCAGCACGACGTGTCGAGGGCGGCGGGATCCTTCGCTGTGTCGAAGGCGATCCTCGGTTTCGCCAACCGGATGCCTGATGTGGCGGAGCAGTGGGTTGGAGGCCACGCCTACCTCTTGGTAGGGGTTGATGAAGACGCGATCCATGGGGTTCCGACGCATGATGTTGAGAAGGTCGACGGCTGGCTGAGGCGCTACCTGGGCGAGTTCAGCCGCTACCAGTTCACGTACGTCCCCATGGACACCGACGAGGGCAAGCGCCACGTCATGCTCGTCGACGTCGCTCCTCCCCGGTGGGGCGACCTTATTCACCCCCTGCACAAGGAATATGAGAGCTACCGCCCGGGCACCGTCTTCCACCGGTACGCCGGCAAGACCGAACCTGCTCGCCCAGCGGAGATCTACGCCCTCACAGAGCGCGCCCGCCGAGCAACGAAGCGCGTGAACGTCGACGTCACCATGACCGACGGCACCGTCGCCCTGCTGGCCCCGACCGAGGACGTCCGCCGAACGATCACCGACTCCCTCCGCGAGGTGATGATGCGACAGGTGGACGCCGCAGAGGAGAAGAAGAAGGCTCCAGCTTCGGACCCGTTCAGGACCTTCCGGTCACTCCAAGTCCTGTGGCCTGACTCCCGCTCCCCGGAAGAATTCCGACAGGAGGTGGACGAGTACCTGAGCGACTTCGATCTCGCGATGCAGCATGCTCTGGCACAGAGGGTGAGCGCCACAGGCACGCCTGTGACCCTCACGTTGACCAACCCCGGCGAAGACAACCTCACCAAGGTCCAGGTGGTGCTGAGCCTCCCCGACACCGTCACGGCCCACGTCACGGCCGACGCCGAGGAAGAGATCGACTGGCCTCACCAGCCGGCCAAGTACGGAGAGGGCACCATACCCGGACTCGGCATCCACCAAGGGGTGCTCGGGGTGCAGCCCCCGGCCTACCATCTGCCGTCCCTGCATTCCCCGGACATCGAGCAGCAGGACGGCCGCACCCTCATCCGCTTTGCCCCGGTAGACCTACGCCCCCACGAGACCGTGACCCTCGACGCGATCACGGTTTACAGCAGTCAGGAAGCCGACTCTTTCCCTGCGGAGTGGCGAGCGACTGCGACCAACGTCAGCAGCAACGTGCAGCGGTCTCTGTCGATTCCCGCTCAGCGCCTGGAACTCGACCTGCGGGGCGTGCTTCGTCCCATGTTCGGAATCAGCGACGACGCAGAGCAAGAAGAGGGCGGGGGCGACTAAGGGCTGTCCCGCTGTTCGAGCGGCAAGGCTTATCCGGGGGTCTTGCTCCAGTGTGGCCCGGTGCCGCGAGGACAACGAGTCCGCCCAGCGCCGGTTCCGCCACCAGGTGCCGAAAACCCAGGCGGTCGGCGAAGGCCCCGTGCGAGCCTGGCGCACATGACGACGGAACAGAGCGACATCCCCCTCGACCTCACCGCGATCGAGGCCGCCCTCGGCCGCATGGTGTACCGCGCCGGAAACCTGGAGGCCGCGGTGCGATATGTCGGCGGCAGGCTCGCCATTACGCCCAAGGAGCTCCAGAAGCTCGACGGAGTACCGGCGGGCAGGCTGGTGAACGAGGCCAAGGGGCTCGTGGAGAAGGCCGCGGTCGACGAGCGTATCTCCGAGGCCGAGCGCGACGAGCTCGTGAAGCTCCTGGACGACGTCGGCGGCCACCTGGAGGGCCGCAACACCTACATTCACGGCGTGTGGCTGACCAAGGCGAACGGCGAGCCCTTCGTCATGCTCAGCCAGAAGGATTGGCAGGTGAAGACCCGGCCCCTGGCGCCGGAGGAGATCGGCAAGCTCTCCGACGCCTTGCTCGCCCTGTCCAACGACATCTTCGACTGGACTGTGCGGGTGCTCGGCGAGGAGGGGGAGACCGGCTCGTAGATCGGACGCTTCGGACGCGTCGAACCGTCCGGCGTACCTTCGCCCAGCTCAGTCCGTTGGTCCCTACGGGGCCCCGAATCCCCGGCTCCCCTAGAGCCCTGCCGGGCTTGTGGAGAGGCTAGACGGGATGAGCGGATGGCCAAGACAAAGGCCCAGGCTTGGGAGCCGTAGTCTGGCTTTGTGTCCCGCCGAGCATGGCAGCTGGTGCACAGCCTCCCAGCAGCTCGGAGTACGGCCTCAGCGCTCCGCGGCTGTGACGCTCATTTGACGCTCTGGGCGTCCAACAGCCCCCTGGCGGGACCGCAAAGCCCGGTCTGACCTGCATGTTCTCCCACGTTGGCGCAACGTGACATGTTTTCGATGACGCACCACGTGGAGTGCGTGGCTGTTCTGGAGCCCGCCACAAAGGTGCACTGACCTGCGGTTTTTCCTGGGTTCCTCCGGAGTGAACTGGTGTGCTCGACCTGTTTCCCCCCGTCCATCACGTGGAGCTGGCACCTCCGGTTCATGACTCTGGTGACCTGCGCCTTTCGTAAGTGAAGTGGTTGGCTCGCATGGGTCGGGGCGGCAGTGGAGAACGCCCGACGCATTGTCTTGACGCTCGACTGACGATGTATCTGATGGTGTGTCAATCACTTCCAAGGTCGCCGCCCGCCTCGTTCTCAGTGGGATGTGGCATCAAGCCCGTCTGCCGATGGGGCCGACCGTGCGCTTCCGTCTGTCCGAGAGCTACTTCGGGCGGACAGAGCCGTTCTTCTTGACGGACGTGAAGAACAGATCCGTGAAGGAGTGGTGCGGTGGTGGCCCGGATGACTTTGGCACGGGCGCGGCTGGTAGCACTTGGGGCCGTGCTCGTGGTGGCCTGCGCGGCCTGGTTGATTCCGGTGTCGGTCGCCACATTCGGTAGGGACGGCAGAGTGATCGAGAGCTCGGAGGCGGTCAGAGCGCGGCACGCAGCGGAGCGTCTGGGAGCTCCGCCCGTTGATCTGGTCTTGACGGTCACTGGTGACGAGCGAATCGGGCGTACGGCGGTGCGGGCTGCTCAGATCGTCTCGGCTGCCTTGTCCCGCGAGTCCGGGGTGCGCGCCGTATGGTCCGGGGCCACCCGGGACCAGTCGGCGTTGCGGTCCCGCGACGGCGCTGCCGTGTTGGTCCTTGTCAGGTTGAGTGGATCCGTACACGAACGGGAGGCGACCGCCGACCGCTTGGTGGAGCGGGCGCGGGACGTGGTGCCCGCTGCCACGGTCGAGGCCGGCGGGCCGTCGTGGACGCTGGAGCGCGTAGACAGCCGCATCGAGCACGACCTGCTACGGGCCGAACTTCTGGCGGCACCGGTTGTGTTCGTCCTGCTGTTGATCACTTATGGCTCGTTCGTGAGTGCTCTGATGCCGGTGCTTGTCGCCGGGGTCGCCGTGCTGTGCACCATTCCTTTGCTGGGTGGGATGGCGCGGCTGGTCGACATCTCGGCGTTCGCAGTGAATGCCGCTCTGGCCATCGGGTTCGGCCTTGCTGTCGACTACACGCTGTTTCTCCTCGCCCGGTACCGGGAGGAACTCGCCGACGGCCTGACACGCGTCGAGGCGTTGGCCGTGGCCGTGCGGACGAGTGGTCGCTCGGTGCTCTTTTCCGCCGCCGCGGTCATGGTGTGCCTGGCCGCGGTGACGGTCATCCCGGTGCCTTTGGTCCGGGCGCTCGCCTTGGCGGGAGTGACCGTCACGCTCCTGTCAGCCACCGTGGCGCTGCTGCTGACGCCCGCCTGCGTGGTGCTCCTCGGACCACTGTGCGAACGAGGTGACCCCTTCCACCGCTGGCGGTCCACCAAGCTCGGCCAGGGCAGCCCTTTCTGGCGCAGGGCCGCGCAGGTGGTGACCCGGCGGTGGGCTGTGGCTGGCGGTGTTGTCGTGGTCCTGCTGGGGATGATGGCGTGGCCCTTCGCACACGCTCGGCTGGGCATCATGGATCATCGCGTCATGCCTGCTTCCTCGCCTGTGGCATCCGTCGGCGAACGAGTCCGGGCGGAGTTCGTCGGCGCGCCGGAGCAGGTGGTCACCGTGGTGCTGTCCCAGCCGACGTCAGCGGCACGGCTGGCCGGGTACGAGCATGCGCTGGCCGCCGTTCAAGGTGTGAACGGTGTGCGGGTGGCGGCCGGTTCACCGGGGGCAGGAACCGTTCTCGCCGCCACGACCACGGTGCGAGTGGGAAGCAGCAGCGCCGCAGCTCTGGTCGAGGGAATCCGGGCGGTCCCCGCGCCGGGACCGGTCATGGTAGGCGGGCGAGCCGCCGAGGTCGAGGACACGCTCGCTGCCGCCAGGCGGGCGCTGCCCTGGGCGGTGGCGTTGCTGAGCGTCGGGCTGGCACTCCTCCTGGCACTGTTCACCCGCAGCGTCGTGGCTCCTCTCAAGGCACTGGTCGTGGCCGTTGTCAGTCTCGGCGCAAGTCTGGGAGCGTTGGTCGCTGTCTTCCAGGACGGTACGGCTCGCAGCGTGCTGGGAGGGTTCACAGTCACGGGGACGCTCGACATCTCACTGCTGCTGTTCACACTGGCCATCGCCCTGGCCCTGTCGGTGGACTACGAGGTGTTCCTGCTGGGGCGGATCCGCGAGGAGTACCAGCGCAGCGCGGACAACCCGGCCGCCGTGGTGGAGGGCATCGCCCGTACCGGGCGACTGATGACGTCCGCCGCACTGGCCGTGGCCTTCTCCACTTCGGCCATGGTTACCTCCTCCGTATCCGTGATCAAGATGATCGGGGCAGGGGTGGCACTGGCCGCGCTCGTGGACGCGGTGCTGGTGCGCGGTGTGCTGGTGCCCGCCGTGATGGCGGCACTCGGTCCGGCCAACTGGTGGCTTCCATCCGCACGCCGCCGCCCAGGCTTGTCTGCCCCGCCGGAAGCCGCCTGATCAGCGCTTTGGGGGGATGGTGCCCGTGCCGGAGGACACCTCTTGCGGCGCAAACTGGACCAGGGTCTGCCGCCATGGCGCCGGAATGGTATTCGCCCGCCAGGAGGCTCGGTATGCCAGGCCACACCGCACCACTCCCTGTGCTCGTGTGAAGGACAGATAGGACCTCATGCCACCCGTGAGGTTGTACATCATCGACGCTCCCAGCAGGCGCGCCCCAAGACAGGAGCCAACGGCGGGGAACGTCAGACTGCTGGCGATCATCGGTGCAGTACAGGGGCCCATCATCACTCGGCTTGCCCAGGCCCCAACCGGCGTCGGGGACAGCTCCAGCAACCAGCGTGTCGCGTCACGTCGCCGGTGGAGGCGCGCCGCTTGACTCTGGGCGACCACCCGATCCACCGCTTCCTCGAGGCTTTCGGCCGAAACGGGCAGACCAAGTCGGTAAGCCACCAGCTGGTTGCCGAGTACCGTTCTGCTCCGGTGATCACGAATGGACATGGGAATGACGGCGTCGAAGTCGCGACGACGGGCACCGTCGCCGGCCGCTGTCCGCGAGGCGTCCAGCCGCAGCGCCCAGGCGAAAGCTGCCAGGCAGATGTCGTTCACCGTGCACCGAGCTGATCGAGCAGCTTCCTGCACGATGCGCTCTGGCGCTTCCTCCCACGCCCACCGCACGGGATCGCGCAGTTCCGGCAGGTAGTCGGAACGGCCCTTCAACCTGCCGCCTAGTGCGCGTGTCAGATCCTTCACGACGGCGACACAGCCAGTGATTGTGGGCCGCATCCGTTCCACTGGACGCATTAGCGGCGGGACGTCATGACAAAGCAGTGTCAGAAGATCGTGGGCCGCGCCCATCCCGTCATGGACCGCGTGGTGGATGCGGAAGGCAACCTGAAAGCGACCCTCGTCTCTTCCCGGTGCGCACCACAGATCCCACGCCGGTCCGCCTGCTGGGAGCGGTATGGCCAACAACGCCTCGGGAAAATTGGGGAGTTCGTGGCCGGAAGCCCACCGCACATGTTCCAGGCCGATGCGTACCGGCGCCACAGGCCATTGCACCTGTCCTCGCTGAGGCTGTGACTGCCACAGCGCCGGGAGTGAACCCACGCGTTGTGAGACCCGTTTCAGCAGATCCTCTCTGGAAGAGAGGGTCCCCTTCGAGATCCAGAAAGAAGCCCGTGACGGGTTGTGGCTCAGTGCCGCTGTAGGTGAAGCTTCGGTCCACTGGACCAAGTCGAACACTCACTTCGTTGTCCTAATCAACGGGTGATTTCGCGTCGGCGGCGGGCTCCCTGAAAGCGCCCAACGACGTGCTCCTTGCTCGGCAGGGCGAGCGTGAACACCTTGAGCCAAGCACTGCCCAACTGCCTGAGGAAAGGGCCGGTGTTGTAGGGGAGGTCGTACTTGATGCAGAGGCTCCTTACCTGAGGTGCGATTTCCCTCAGGCGACTGGAGGGCAGGTCCGGGAACAGGTGATGCTCGATCTGGTGCCCGAAGTGTCCGGTGAGGATGTGAAAGAGTTTGCCGCCGTTGAAGTTGGCACTGCACATCAGCTGCCGGTAGTACCAGTGTTCGCGGGTTTCGCCTTCGATCTGCTGCTCAGTGAAAGTCTGTGCATCTTGCGGGGTGTGGCCGGTGAAGGCAGCGGAAAATGCCCAGATGTTACGGATGAGACCGGCCGCAAGGTTGCCGAGCAGAGTACTGAGGAATAGGGGGCCCGTGAGGGCTGGGAAAAGGACGTATTCTTTGAGTGCACAGGAACCGGCCTTGCGGCGCAGGCGCAGAAGAGTGGCATGACTCTCCGACCACTTTCTTTTCCTGGTGACGAGTTGATCAACCCGTACGTCATGCAGAGCGGCTGCCTGCTCGAAGAAGAGCATCAGGATGAGCGTGTACAGCGGGTTTCCCAGGTAGTACGGGTGCCACGGCTGGCCGTCGCTCATGCGTAGCACGCTGTAGCCGATGTCCCTGTCCTTGCCCAGGACATTGGTGTATGTGTGGTGCTCGTAGTTGTGGGACCGGCGCCATTCCTCGGCGGGGTACATCCATTCCCACTCGAAGGTTTTCGACTGGATGTCTGGATCGCCGATCCAGTCATACTGGCCGTGCAGGACGTTGTGTCCGATCTCCATGTTGTCCAGGATCTTGGCGACTGCCAGGCATGCGACTCCTGCGATCCAGGCAGGCGGGAAGAAACCGAGGAAGAAGAGGCCGCGTCCTGCGAGTTCCATGCGGCGTTGGGCACGTACTACCGAGCGGATGTACATAGCGTCGCGTTCTTGCAGATCCGCGAGCACCTGGCTGCGGATCGCGTCCAGCTCCCGCCCGAGTTCTTCGAGCTGCTCCGGTGACAGGAGCAGCTCATCGTGGTCTCGTCGCATGCACTGCCTTTCATCCCTCACAAGTCCAGCAGCACGTCTCCGTGAGGCACGGAGACGCAGAGCTGGATGCTTTCGTCTCTGCCGTCGGACACGGCGTCGGTCAGCAGGTTGCGCACCGAGCCCGAGATCTTCCTGGTGGTGCAGGTGTGGCAGATGCCCATCCGGCACCCGGACCGGGGGTCGGCGCCGGCAGCCTCGGCTTGCTCAAGGAGAGTGCCTTCCCGGGCCGGTACTGCCACTGCACTACGGCTGAACCGCAGTACCCCCGGACCGGCCGCAACGTCGCCGCCGCGACTTACGGGACCGGTGGTCCCGGAGACGAACAATTCCGTGTGCAGCAGATGCCCAATACCCCGCTGCGCCCAGAGGTCGCTGACCGCCTGTCGCAGACGTGGTCCCGAGCAGAGGTAGGTGGGAGAGGTGCAGAAGTCGGAAGCCACTTCGAGCAGGTGACCGATGCCGAAGGAGCCGTGCAGATCACCACCCTGTTCCCGGGTCGGGAGGACTGTGAAGACCTCGATGTTCGGGTACCGCCTGGAGAGATCGGCGAGTTCGTCTCCGTAGACGATCCGCTGAGCGGACTTCGCGTAGTGCAGGAAGGTGATGCGTCCGGCATGGTTCTCGTGGCACAGCGTACGGAGCATCGACATCACGGGGGTAATGCCGCTGCCCCCGCTGATCAGCAGCAAGCGTTGCGGCCGGCTGTGGGGCAGCGTGAAGACGCCTCCGGCTTGTGACATCGTCATGACCATTCCCGGCCGGGCATGCTCTCGGAGGTAGGAGGAGACGATGCCTGCCGGGTGCGACGCCACGGTGATCTCCACCTGCGCGGTGTCGTGCGCCGATGAGGCCAGAGAGAACAAGCGCTGCATGAGCACTCCGTTGACGTCGACTCCGAAGTGGACGTACTGGCCGGCTTCGAAACCGTTCCAACTGCCGTTCGGCCGCAGCCGGATGGTCACGCTGTCCGCTGTACGGCGTTGAACGTCCACGACGCGCCCCCTCACCTCGTGCACGGTCCACGTGGGATTCAGGTGCTCCAGATACCGGTCGACTCCGTGGGGAGCGGTCAGGGCTGCGACGACTCGTGATCGCAGACCCCGACGGACTACACGTCCCGCACGGCCGCGGAGGGCAGAACGCATGGTGGCCTCTTCGGTCATGATGCCATTTCACGGCACTCGGAGACGGGGGATCGGGTCGAGTGCCGCGTCGCTTCACCGACCTTCCCCTGGCGCCGGCCAGCAGTGGGCAGCGGCGGTGCCGGGAGATCAGTGTGCGTCATTCAGGACGCCTCAGCCGCCAATCCGCTGCGATTCGATTATTACTGATTGTGTCCGAAGGGTGACGCACTGCTTTGCCAATATCGGTGGGACTGTGATCTTGTGCATGAGTGACAGTTCTGCTCACCGGAGCCACCGGTTTCCTCGGCTCCCGCATCGCGCACGCCCTGATCGCCACCCATTCCGAGCCCGTCGTCGTCCTGGGGCGTGGAGATCCGTCCCATTTGAGGGCCCGGATGGTCGAGGCACTCCGGGTGGCGGGTGAGGGGCCCTTCGATGGACGTCACGTCGGCCAACTGCGCTGCGTGAGCGGGGATGTCACGAAGCCGTGGCTGGGCCTGTCTCCCGCGCTCTATGCGCGCCTGGCAGGCGAGGTGGATGCCGTCTGGCACTGCGCCAGTGACATCGCACTGACCGGGGAACGTGAGCGGTTGTACCGAGTCAACGTTCATGGCACGACCGAGGTGCTCGCCTTCGCGCGGGCGACCCCGCAGCGTTGTCAGCTGGTGCACATCAGCTCCGTGGCGGTGGCCGGCGCCCGTCCGAACGGCCGTGTCATGGAAAGCGACCTGAGTGACCTGCACGGTTTCGAGACTCACTACGACGCCTCGAAGTTCACGGTCGAGTGTCTGGTGCGGCAGTGGGCGGAGCGGCACAGCCGACCGGTGGTGGTCTTCCGACCCAGCATCGTCGCCGCCGACCGAAAGCTGCCGGAGGGCGCAGCTGGTCACTCGCTGTCCGTCCTGGGGGACATGCTGGAGGCGGTGTCCCAGGGAGGCGCGCCGGGTATCCCGGCGCAACGCCCGGGCGCGCGACGGCTCACTCTGCGGCTTCGGGTTCCCTCCGATGCCAATTTCAACATCGTCGGCGATCGATATGCCACCGAGATGATGATCCGTATCGGTCACGACCGCCGGTATCAGGGCGCGGCTGCCCACACCTTCCACGTGGTGCATCCCCAGCCCACGCCGCTCCGTGACCTGCTCGCCGTCATCGAGGAGCAGTATCCGGGCTTGCGCATCGAGTGTGCGGACGATGACGTGCCGGACCCGTCAGACGCTGAACAGTTCGTGGCCGCAAGCCTCACTGGCTTCCTCCGTTACTGCCGACACCAACGGGTCTACGACCGCTCGAACGCCACGGCGGCGAGCCCTGGCCTGGCCGATCCCGCCCCGATCGACGCCGCGTTCCTCCGAGGCGCCCTCGGCGTCACACGCCGTGGCGCTGACCATTCAGGTAGCACGCGCTGAAGCCGAGCTGCCGGCTCGCGTTCACCCGTAGGTGCCGTTTCCTCCCCGGAGATCAATCTTGTCAGCACATGTGCCGTTCCCGTCCGATGATTCCATCGCCGTCGTCGGAGCCGCTTGCCGGCTTCCCGGCGGCATTCACTCGCTCGACGATCTCTGGGCCGTGCTGGTCACCGAGCGAGACATGGTCGGTGAGGTTCCCGCGGACCGTTTCCCGGCCGGTGACTTCGTCGACAGGATCCGACGGCGCCCGGGCCAGTCCTACACCGCCGCCGGCGGCTTCCTTCAGGACATCTACGGCTTCGACGCCTCCTACTTCATCGGGATCTCCCCCCGCGAGGCGTCCCGCATGGATCCGCAGCAGCGTCTGCTGCTGGAGATGGCGGTCGAGGCGCTGGACGACGCGGGCATCGACTCTACGGCCCTTGAGGGGACAGACACATCGGTGTTCATCGGCTGCTCCAGCCGGGACTACGGTGAGCTACAGGCATACTCCCCGGAGTCGGGCAACGCGTACACCGTCACCGGTATGGCAGGTGCCATCGTCGCCAACCGGCTGTCGCACTTCTTCGACTGGCGCGGCCAGTCGGTCATGGTCGACACGGCTTGCTCGTCGGCGCTGACGGCGGTGCACCAGGCGTGTGAACACCTCAAGTCCGGACACTCCCGCGTCGCTGTCGCGGGCGGTGTCAACGTACTGATCAACCCCCAGGGTTTCGGCGGGTTCTCGGCCGCCTCGATGCTCTCCCCGACCGGGCGCTGCCGCGCCTTCTCCGCCCAGGCGGACGGATTCGTGCGCGCCGAAGGCGGCGGCCTAGTCCTACTGAAGCGACTCTGCGATGCACGCGCCGACGGTGACCGCATCCACGGGGTGATCCTCGGCAGCGGGACCAACAACGACGGCCGGACCCCCGGGCTGGCGTTGCCCAGCGCCTCCGCCCAGCAGGCTCTGCTCCGCGAGGTGTACGACCGGGCGAGAGTGCTCCCCGACGACCTCGCCTATCTGGAGGCACACGGCACGGGCACCCCGGTGGGGGACCCGTTGGAGTGCGAGGCCGTCGGCCGAGTGCTGGGCCAGGGCCGCAGCACCGGTGTTCTGCCGATCGGCTCGGTCAAGGCGAACATCGGGCACCTGGAGGCCGCCTCGGGCATCGCCGGTCTGCTCAAGGCCCTTCTCGTCCTGAAGCACCGGCAGATCCCGGCTTCCCTGCACTGCGAAGAGCCGAACCCGTCCATCGACTTCACCGGGCTGAACGTGCGGCCGGTGACCCGGCCGCAGCCCCTCACCCACGACGGTCTGCCCTTGGCCGGAGTGAACTCATTCGGATTCGGCGGCGCCAACGCTCATGTGATCCTGGCAGCCCCCGCGCCGAACACGCCTGACACCGACAAGAGGGCCTGGCAGGACTCGGCCTCGCACCGCACCCTGCCGGTCGTGGTCTCGGCACGCACCGATGAGGCCCTGCGGGTGGCCTGCCAGGAGATGGCCCAGCACCTGCAATTCACCACTGACCCGTTCTACGACGTGGCATACACGGCCACCGTGCGGCGGCACCATTACGAGCGTCGTGCCGCCGTGCTGGCGACGTCGGCCGCCGAGGCAGCCGACGCCTTGCTGTCCATGGCCGTGGCCGGTGACGGCGAGCCCTCCTGGGTGACCGGCCGACCGGGCAAGGTGGCTTTCGTCTTCAGCGGCAACGGTTCGCAGTGGCCGGGCATGGGCACCGATCTTCTGCGCACGGAACCCGCTTTCCTGGCCGCGGTCGAGACCGTCGACGCCGAACTCCAACCGCGCCTGGGCTGGTCGGTGCTCAGCGAACTCACCGCCGAGTCTCCGCGTCTTGACCGGACGGACGTGGCCCAGCCACTGCTCTTCGCCCTGCAGGTCGGTCTCCTGCGACTGCTCGCCTCCTACGGCATTGAGCCTGACGCCGTGGCCGGCCACAGCGTCGGCGAGATCGCTGCCGCGTACGCGAGCGGCTGCCTCGACCTGCGGCAAGCCTGCCAGGTGGTCGTCGCCCGCAGCACCGCCCAAGCGGCCACCGCCGGGACCGGACGCATGGCCGCCTGCGGCCTCGGGCCCAAGGAGGCGGAGAAGGAACTGGCCGCCTACGACGGCCGAATCGAGCTGGCCGGGATCAACACCGACCAGGACGTCACCCTGGCAGGCCCTGCCGAAGCACTGGCCGAACTGGGCCGGCAACTGAGCACACGCGAGGTGTTCTTCCGGCAGCTCGACCTCGACTACGCCTTCCACAGCAGGGCCATGGACCCCATCCGACACGACGTGACCGACAGCCTGCTGCTGCTGCGTCCCGGCCGGCACCAGCGGACGTTCATCTCCACCGTGACGGGAGACAGGCTCGACGGCAGCCGTCTCGACGCCGACTACTGGTGGCGCAACGTACGGGAACCCGTGCGGTTCGCCGAGGCTGTGCGGGCGCTGGCCGACAGCGGATGCACGCAGTTCGTGGAGATCGGACCCCACGCCGTACTGGCCGGCTATCTACGTCGCCTGGTCGGGGCGGAAGCAACCGTGGCACTGTGCCGACGTGACCAGGAGGCCCCTGCCTCCGTCCGCCGCGGCGCTGCTCACGTGATCGCCGCCGGCGCTCGCGTCCGACACTGCTTCTCCCGTCCGGGTGCGGTGGTGACGCTGCCGTCATACCCCTTCCAGCGCGAGGAGTGCCGCAACGGACAGCCCGAGTGGTGGGTCACTGTGCCGCAGGACAAGACCCTGACACATCCGGTCCTCGGCCGACGTGCCGCGGTCGCCGAACCGACCTGGCACCAACTGCTGAGCACCAGCCGCCTCGGCTGGCTGACCGACCACCGGGTGGACGGCAGCGTCGTCATGCCCGGCACCTGCTACGTCGAGGCGTTTCTCGCCGCGGGCCGGGCCGCGCTGAACGCTGCCTGCGAAGTGACCGGTCTGGACATCGTCCGCCCCCTCACCCTTCCGGGCGGCGACGACCCGACGAGCGTCACGGTGCAGACGTCCCTCTCGGTGGAGACCGGGTTGGTCTGTTTCGCCTCCCGGACCACGCTCACGAGCGACTGGACGCTGCACGCCCGCGGACGCGTGCGCCGTCTCCTCGGTCCCGTCCCCCCGGCGATCGACCCCGCCACGCTGCGATCCCGCCTGTCCGGTCCGCTGATCGAAGCCACCACGCACTACGAGCGTGCCGGACGGGCCGGGCTGGCGTACGGTGCCGCCTTCCAAGTGCTGACCGGCCTGCAGGCAGGCGCCGGCGACGTGGTGGCCACCTACCGGCTGCCCACGGATGATCAGCACGTCCTCGAAGCCCACCCGGTCATCCTGGACGGAGCGTTGCAGGCGGCCGGCCCGCTCCTGGTCTCGTCAGGCGACGGAAGGATGTTCCTTCCGACCGCTGTCGAGGCCATCCGCGTGTGGCACCACCTGCCTGCCCAAGGACTGGTCCACGCGCGGCTGCGGGACCGGGCCGGATCGGATGCCCTCGTCGACATCACGGTTGGGGCGGAGGACGGCACCGTCTGCGCCGAACTGACCGGCTGCCGACTGAGGGGCGTGCAGGCCGCCAAGGCCAAGGCAGTACACCTCCAGGAGCTGACCCACACGTTGCGGGCCTCCGGCCGCGCCACCGGCCGGGGCGGCGCCGCGTGCCCGTGGCCGAACCCGGAGGCGACCGTGGCTACCACCGCGCGACAGCGCTTGCAAGTGGACACCGAGCACCGAGACGGCTATGCGGAGTTCGCTCCCCAGGTCAAGACGGCGGTCGGGCACTGGGCGGCCGCAGCCATGGCCGAACTGCTGCCACAAGCGACGGCATTCGGTACAGACGATCTCCTGGCAGCTCGCGTACGGCCCCACCACCTCCCCTATCTGCGTCTGCTGATCCACCTGGCCGAGCAGGCCGGTCTGATCCGCACGGTGGCATCTGAAGGTGAGGCCCGCTGGCGTATGACCGGCGTGGCGCAGCCGCACGAGCACACGCAGCAGCTCGTCGACCGCTTCCCCGAGTGGATCACCGCCATCGCCGTCTACGTCCGCTGCGGCAGCCGGCTGACCGACATCCTCACCGGCCGCGTCGACCCACGTGAGCTGCTGTTCACCGAGGCGGACCGGCATCTGGTCGAAGGGTTCTACTCCGACACACCGCAGACGCGGCTGCATGCCCGCACCGCGAGCATCCTGCTGGCCCGCATGCTGCGGGACTGGCCCGAGGACCGGCCACTGCGCGTCCTGGAGGTGGGGGCCGGCACCGGAGCGCTTAGCGCGTACCTGCTGCCACTTCTGCCCGCGCCCTTGACCACCTACGTCTACAGTGACGTCTCCGCCGCCTTCTTCCCGCGCGCTCAAACCCGCTTCACCAAGTTCGACTTCCTCACCTACCGCACCCTCGACCTCAACACCGATCCCGCGGAACAGGACTTCACGCCCGAGAGCTTCGATCTGGTGATCGCCTCGAACGTGCTGCATGCCACCCGCGACCTGAAGGCCACCTGCGAGCGAATCGCCGGGCTTCTCGCCCCGGGCGGTCAGCTGCTGGCCATCGAGAGTCACGACACCGAGATCGTGGGCCCCTGCTTCGGTCTGCTCGAAGAGTTCTGGGCTTTCACCGACACGGAGGTGCGCAGCAGTCCGCTGCTGAACCGGGACTCGTGGCCCACCATTCTGCGTGCCGCCGGCTTCGACACGGCCGCACAGACCAGCAGCGTCCAACGCGAGGCCGACGAGGACTACTCCGTTCTGCTCGCCCGACGTACCGAGTCGAGCACGGTTGCCCAGCCACCGGTTCCCGCACGGGCGACGGGCAGTTGGCTCGTCGTCACCCCGCATCCCGCCGGCCCGGTCGCCCAGCACCTCGCTCATGCCCTCACCGCAGCCGGTGCCACAAGTGTGGGCATCACCGACAGCGGCACATACCAGCCCCCGGCGCCGATGACACACCCGGTCAAAGTGGTGGCGCTACTGGATCACGGCAGCGCCGGCCCCGACGCCGCCGAGGCGGTCACCGAAACCACTGAGCTGATCCGGACGGCCGCCGGGCTGTGCGCGGCGGCTGAAGAGGGCACCTCGTCCCTGTGGGTGGTCACCGGCCCCACCGGACTGTTCCCCGCTCCAGAACGCAACGACGAGGCGTCCCCGGTGCACGCGGCGGCTTGGGGCGTCGGTCGAGTGCTGGGCAACGAACGCCCGCTGCTGAAGGTCCGCCGCATCAGCCTGCACTCGTGCGGCGACGTCGTCGAGGACGCGGAGCGGGTCACCCACGAGCTCCTGCATGCCGATGACGAGGACGAAGTCGTTCTCGTGGGTAGTGGGCGGTTCACACCCCGGGTCACAACCCTGCCGTCCGCTACGCGCCCCGCGGCCGCCCATGACCACTATGCCCTGCGCCTCGAACGGCCCGGTCGTGATCCCGTGGTGGCCTGGACGGCCGTTGACCCGCCCGCCCCGGCTCCTGGGGAGGTGGTCGTACAGGTCCGCGCCGCCGCCCTGAACTACCGCGATGTCATGCTCGCCCAGGGACTGCTGCCGCCCGGAGCCGAACCATCCACCGGCACCGCTCCCCAGCTCGGCATCGAATGCGCCGGAGACGTGGTCGCCGTCGGGCCCGAAGTGACTTCCCTGGACATTGGCGACCGTGTCTATGCCTTCGCGCACGGCGCCCTGGCCTCCCACGCGAGCGTGCGTGCCGAACAGACCGGCCGCATCCCGGACAACACCACCTACGCCGAAGCCGCCACCCTGCCCGCCGTCTACCTCACCGTCCAGCACAGCCTCGAACGCTGCGCCCGGTTGCGAGCGGGGGAGACCGTGCTCGTACATGGCGGTGCTGGCGGCATCGGCCTGGCCGCACTGCGGCACGCCAGGAACATCGGGGCCCGCGCCATCGCCACCGCCGGCAGTCCGGCCAAGCGCGACCTGCTGCACGCCCTCGGCGTCGAGCACGTGCTGAACTCGCGCGACCTGCGCTTCGCTCAAGACGTGCAAGAGCTGACAGGAGGTGGTGTCGACGTCGTCCTCAACTCGCTGGCAGGCGAGGCGATCGGGCGTGGCCTGGAATGCCTGCGCCCGGGAGGCCGGTTCGTGGAACTCGGCAAACGGGACATCTACGCCAACAGCCCTGTGCTGCTCGGACCGTTCCGTAACAACCTGTCCTATCACGCCGTGGACATCACCCGGCTGATCGCCGACACACCCGCCGAGGCCGCGGCGGCCTTCAGGACAGTCACCGACCGGATCACCGACGGCACCTACCGCCCGCTGCCGCACCGGGCCTATTCCGCCGACCGCGTGGCCGAGGCCCTGGGCAGCCTCCGTCACTCACGGCATCTGGGCAAGGTCGTGATCACCTTCTCCGGGACTGAGCCGGTCGACGTGCACGAGCCCGTCACGTCTGCGCCGTTGGATCCCTCGGCGACCTACCTGATCAGCGGTGGGCTGAGCGGTCTGGGGGCTGCCACCGCCCGTCACCTCGTCGACCGAGGCGCACGTCACCTTGCGCTGATCGGCCGTCGGGGAGCCCGGTCTCCCGAAGCGTCTGCCCTCCTCGAAGACCTCCACAGGAAGGGTGCCCAGGCGACGGCCAGCGCGGCCGATATCACCGATCGCCAGGCCATCACCCGAATCGTCCGCGAGACAGCCGAGCAAGGGCGGCCCGTGCGGGGGATCGTCCACGCCGCGATGCAGCTGGATGACGCGCCGCTGGACGAGCTGACACCCGATCGCATCCGCCGCGTCCTCGCAGCCAAGGTCCTCGGCGCTCAGGTCCTCGACGAGACCAGCAGGAACTGCGAACTCGACTTCTTCGTCACCTACTCATCCGTCGCCGCGCTCGTAGGCAACCTGCATCAGGCCCCGTACGCGGCCGCCAACCTCTACCTGGAAAGCCTGATGCGCAGGCGGCGAACAGAAGGACGTCCCGGTCTCGCGCTGGCCTGGGGCGGCATCAGCGACACCGGGTACGTCGCCCGCACGCTGATGGCCGACACCATCGCCCGCTCCGGTATCGGTTTGATCAGTCCGCGGACCGCCCTGGATGCCCTTGACCGGCATCGCGCCCTGGCCAACGAGCCGACCGTCGCCGTGGGCGCCATGGACTGGGAGCGCCTCTCGCAGATCCTGCCTGCTCTCACCGGGCCGCGATTCAGCGCGCAACTGCGAAATGCGGCGGGCGCATCCACTCCGCAAGCTGCCGACGGACTGGGGCAGCGTCTCAAAGAGGCCACCAGCGCGGCCCAACGCATCACTCTCATCACCGACGCGTTGACGGCACTCGCAGCGAGCATCTTGCAGACCAGCCCGGACCGCGTCAACCCCACCGCCAACCTCGCGGACCTCGGGCTGGACTCCTTGATGGGAGCCGAACTCAAAGTGCAGCTGCACCGGGCGTTCGGCTGTGAACTCCCCCTGATGGAGCTCATGGGTGCGGCGACCTTGGTCGGCGTCGCCCAACGCCTTGACGTTCTGGTCCAACGGCATCAGCAGGAGACAACCGGCTGACACAGCGGTACCGCAAGGCTCCGAGGTCTCCGGTGGCGGGCAGGACGAGTGGCCGCCACCGGAGGCAACGCGCGGGCGACCGCGACGGCTGTCACCTCTCCACCTGGAACCGGGCACGTCACCGGCGTGCAACTGAAGGGCCAGCATCATGATGCAAGTCGACTTTTTCCTCGCCTACGGAACCGGCGCCATGTTCGCGGTTTCCGCCACCAGCCAGACACAAGCCGACCGACGTGATCCGGCGGGTAGCGGCTCACGGCTGATCAGCGCCCCTGTCGTGACGTGTGCGCTCTACCTTTCGCTGCTGCTGGCGCCGGCGTGCGTGTGGTTGCTCGCGCGGTACCCCGCGTGGGAGAGCATGCACATGCTTCAGCAGGCGCCGGTTTGGGGAATGGCGCTGTTCGGTGTGGGCACGGTTGCCTTCGGTGTCACGGGCTGTGTTACCGGTCTTCGCCTGCTGGCGAAAGGCAATCCGTCCGGGACCTACCTGAACACGATCGTGCCCTGGACCTTGGTGTTCGTCGTCCTGACGTACGGATGGGACGGCTGGGGCTACTGCCGTTTCCTGTCGCCCACGGTCTTTCGCCTCTCCTCCTGCTCGAAGCGGCCTCTTCTTGAGGTGGCGGCACTCTGGGCGCGTTCTGATGTCGCGACCGCCTTGGCCGGGGTTGTCGTTGCCGCGGTGGGGATGGGGGCGACAGTCATGACGTGTCTGTATGCGGCAGGCGCGCGGTCGGAAGGACGCCCCGCGTCCCGGAGCGTCCCGACCTTCCTGAGCTTCCTCGTCGGAGGTGTGCTCCTACCCAGCCTGGGTGCCGCCGGGCTCGTGGCAGCGACGGCTTGGGTGGCCGGGCCGGTGGCGGGGGCAGCAACGCTCTCCCTGCTCTTTCTCCTGTGCGGCGGAACCTACCGCGCTCGCGGGAGCATGCCCTTCGGTGATGTGCTGACGCCAGGTCGTGCGTCGCCGTCTCGCTCGGCCGGGGTCACCGACGCAGGCTGAACAGAGGCCGCACCAGTCGCACGTCGTCGACCCGGAGGGTGGCGAACTGCGGTGCGAGCTGACTCAGCGGGGCTCCGGTGTGGACAGTGGCATGCCGGCCTGTTCCTCGTGCCGCCCACAGCACCTCCGACCAGGCGGTGAACGGCGCGACAACCGCGACGGGCCCAGGTGGAATGAGGGTCGTGTCGATACGATCAAGGTGTCGCTGACTAAACACCGTCGGGCCGTGCAACTTGTGGCCGAGACTCTCCCCCTTGGCCACCACTTGGGTATCCTCCCCCCACGCCCGAGTCAGGTACGACCGCACTGCGCCGAGCTCATCGGCGGTGGCCAGCCGGCTGAGAACCGCCTCGGGTGACCTGGCTGCCCGTTCACCAAGTGCGCGGGCCTCTGCAGCGAACAGCTCGATGAATCGGTCGTAATGGTGCGCATGAACCGCCATGACGGGGGTGGCCCTGCAGTGCCTGCCGGCCGAGCGAAAGGCGCTTCGTACCGCATCCTGCACGGCCGGGCGAAGTCGGGCGTCCTTGCGCACGACGAACAGGCCAGGCAGCGTCGTGCTCCCCGGCGCGGACCGAGGCGTGCAACACGCGGTGACCGACCCATCAGTGTGCTCGGCCACTGCCCACAGCAACCTACGGTCATGGCCTGCCAGCTGTTGCCAGACGTCACCTGGAAGCCCGGTCTCCAATGCAAGTGCACGTACGTGGGCGGACATCCGCACTGCATGGGGCGCGACGGCGGAGATGACACAGTCCCCATGGAGCAGCGCTGGCAGCACGCCGTGAAATACATGCGTCAATGGCGCGGCATCGTCGCTCAATGACAGCAGGACGTGTGCGGGGGACGCCTTGCCGGTTTGGGCCTGCGGCGTTCGCTTCCATCCCTTATGGCGCGTCGAAAAGGCGTTGCGCTGGTCGGCCATGACGTCGCGACTGCACAGACCGCTCGTCGGCACCGCCATGCGGGCCAGCAAAGGGGCGTCCCTACGCACCAGTTGGGTGAAGCGCAGGGCCCACTGTGTTCGTTGTACACAAGGCCAGTTGCTCCACGCCGGGCCGACGAGGCGCGCCCGGGAGGCGGCGGCCACGGCCTCGTCGGGAGTGGTCAGTTCCCCAGCCGGCAGAGCAACAGGACCATCGGGGTGAGCCCCTGGGGGCTCGTGTTCTCCCGTCACCACAGAACCTCTCCATGTGCTGCCAGGAACGGCATAAAACGAGCGCTCAACGTGCCTTGGGTTCCGACCCACGATCACGACCTTGAAACGAGTACTTCCACAAGGTGGTCACGTACCACGCCACCGCACGGCAGCGGCTATGAGTTGAGCGGCAGCAGACGATGAGACGGAGTCGACCGTTCGGGTGACGTACGACATCGGTGACCTTGGTTGGGCGGTAGTCTCCGGTGTCGCTCGGTGTCGCTGCTCTGTAGGCGGCCTTCTTGGGCAAGCAACTTCCTGGCAGACCTCTCTTTTCCCTCTCCTCGAAGGCGTGCATGTTCCATTCATCCGCTCTTTCGTCTCCGCATCCGGAGGCAACGTCTGTCGGCCGCACAGCCGTGATCACCGGCGCCACATCTGGGCTTGGCCTTGTCTTCGCTGAACGGCTCGCCGCAGCCGGATACCACCTCACTCTGGTCGCCCGCGGCACCGATGCTCTGAATGCGATCGCCGCCCGGCTCGGCCACGGCGATCGTCGTCCCCACATCATCACGGCAGACCTGGGCACTGAAGACGGCGTCAGCCGCCTCCTCGAAGCCTTGACCACCGCAGTCCCCGACCTGTTGATCAACAACGCTGGTTACGGGCTGGCCGAAGCCTTCCCTTACAGCACACCCGCCGACGAGCAGACGCTCCTCAGAGTGAACGTCGGATGCGTCCTGCGCACCACGCATGCCGTACTACCGATGATGATCAGCCGCGGCGCGGGCGCCATCGTCAATGTCGCGTCCGTCGCGGCCTACGGACCTGTTTGGCTCGCCAGCACCTACCCCGCGAGTAAGTCCTGGGTGCTTGCCTTCACCGAGTCCACCGCTCGTTCCGCCCAGCTCAAAGGCAGCGGTGTGCGCATGATGGCTCTGCTCCCCGGCTACACGAGAACAGCATTTCCGCAGCGGGCCGGTATGACCGGCCCTCATATGCCGCAGTGGATGTGGCTCACCAGCGAGCAGGTGGTCTCCTCAGCTCTGCGGGATTTGGAGCGCGGTCGGACGATCAGTATCCCGAGTCTGCGTTACCGCATCTTGTCCCAGGTGCTGCGTCATCTGCCCCGCGGAGTAACCACACGCTTCAGCCTCGACCGCAGCGTGCCTCGCGAAGAGACGGTCGCGGCAGCGACGGCGGGCTGATCGGTTAGGGAGAGATGTTGCGGTGCCGGGTCGGCACTCCCTTGGGCGCACCCGTCGAGCCCGGGGTGAAGAGGATGTAGGCGAGATCGTCCGGGCCCCGCCTTGCGCGCCCCCGGGAGGGCGGTCGGCATGGGGTCCGTCGCTGCCGCGTTCCCGGGCGTCCGCCGCTCGCGCAGTTCCCGCAACCCCGCCGCGTCCAGGCGCAGGATGGGGCCCTCGAGCTCGTCCAGGGCCGCTCCGCCGCGCGTCGGCGCCAGATCACCGTCGGCCAACACGAGGCCGGCCTCACCCGCGGAGACGACCCTCGCCGTGCGCGCCGCGGGCCAGGCCGGGTTGAGCGGGACCGCCGTGGAGCCGAGCCGCTGGATCGCCAGATAGCCGGCATACGCGGCGAGACTGCGGGAGGCGAGGAGGCCGATGCGCTCGGGAGCCTCCCCGCCCGAGGCGACGAGGATCTCGCCGGCCACGCGCTCCACGAGGTCGTGGAGTTCGGTGTACGAGAGCCGCTCCCCGGCCACTTCGAGAGCGGTCAGCTCGCCGTACTCCGCGACGGACGCGGCGAACCAGTCGTAGAGGGTCCGCTGCTCGTACGCCGTTCCCGTCCTCACGCCGCACCACCCTGCTGACGTGCGTCCCACGCGGCGAGGAGCTCACGTTCGCGGTCCGGGGCGATGCCCAGGAGCGTGTCGCCCTGCCGGTAGGGGCCGTCCGACGGCCCCCGTTCCCGCAGCCACTCCCATGTGTCCCGCACCGTGTCGGGGAGGGGGCGCAGGCGCAGACCGGCCGCTTCGGCCTTCGCGGAGGAGGCTCGCCACGTGCCCGCGAGGGCAGGGACGTCGGCGGCCCAGAAGGGCAGCCCGGTCCACACCGCGACCTCGTGCTCCAGCAGGAAGTCGTCGTCCACCCACACCGGTTCGGCATCAGATCCGGTCACCTCCGCGCAGTGCGCGAACAGGTCGCCAAGGGTGTCGACGTCGCCGTCACGGCCTTCACCGCCGCGGCCGGTCACCAGGTAGCGGTTGCTGTCGCCCGCCTCGGCCCGGTCGAGCCCGAACACGGCGATGTCCCGCGCGTCCACCAGCCGTACGGGCCGGTCCGGCGAGCCCGGCACCAACACCCGCCCGCCCCGGGCGAAGCGCTCCAACCACCACAGCAGACGCCCGGTGTTCTCGTGGGGACCCACGATCAGGCCGGGGCCGAGGGTCAGCGTCCGCCCCTCGAATGACTGCTCGACGGCACGCTCGCAGCCCGCTTTGAGGGCGTTGTACACGACGTCGTCGGACGCGGCGTCGGGCGCGCACGGGTGCCGGGGTGACTTCTCGTCCACCGGCTCGCCCGGCCATCCCGCATAGGCATGGAAGGACGACACGAACAGATACGTGCCAGCGTGGCCGGACAGGGCCTTGGCCGACTGTGCGACCACCTGCGGCTCGAAGCCGCAGGTGTCGACGACCACGTCCCAAGTACGGTTCTCGGCCAGCCGATCCAGGTCTTCGGCGCTCTGGCGGTTCCCGCGCACGACCTCGACACCGGCCGAGTCCGCTCCCGACTTCCCCCGGTTGAAGACCGTGACCTCATGGCCCCGCCGCAGCGCCTCGGCCACAAAGGCACGGCCGAGAAACACAGAGCCGCCCACTATCAGAATTCGCATGGTCTGATCATGGTTTCAACCAGCGCATTTCGCGCTACCGTACGCCCACTTCTCAAGTGCGCGATCCATCACGTTCTTTGCGTCTGCCGTACAGTCGGCCACGGACGAGGAGACCAGAGCCGTCCCGATGGGCGTCTGGCCGTTGCGGGCGGAGGCGAAGACCAGGCAGTACTCCACCTCCGGGCCGAACCGGTCTTGACGCCGATGGCACCCGCGTAGCTGCCGAGCAGCGTGTTGGAGACGCACCGCCGCACTGCCGTCCGTTCCAGCGCAGCTTGTCCCCCGGCACGTGCCCGTGGTGGAGCGCGTCGCAGTAGGCCGCCCCTCACCGTCTCCAGGTCTTGGCGCGGAATCAGTGGCAGTGATCTCCCCCGAGGCCGATCGCAGCCGGGAACACGACGCGGCTCGATCGGCAGGGGCACGCCCGGCATCGCCTGCCAGCCGCTCGCCCTCGGCCTCCACCTCCCGAGGGTGCTTGCCGCGCTTGAGGTAGTAGCGGCCGTCCGCAGCGACCACTGCGGACGTGCTCACTGCCACATCAGGTGCTCGTGATCAGTCCGCGGTTCTCCAGCGCCCAGGCCGTCTGCTAACCGGCGGATGGGGCAGGCGCGGCACTGGAGGCGGCCGCGATCTCTCGGAGCAAGACGACCTGCGGCTCCGTCAACGCATCTCACGACTCCGGGCCCTACCCGACGGGATCGGCCGGCCAAGATCGGGCATACTGCGTACGACGCGTGCTCGTCCCCCTTATGGGTGCCTCAGACTGCCCCTGGACCCGCGAGCGCGGCAGGTGGTGCATTGCTCCGTAGCCGCCCGCCGTGCGGCGATACCGCTAATCCTCCGTGACGCTCATTTGACGCTCTGGTCACCCGGCAGCCCGCTGGAGGGACGGAAGAACCTGCCTGACCTGCACTTTCTCCAGCTCCGTGCGCCGTGACAAGTTTCCGATGACGCACCATGTGGAGTGCGTGGCGATCCTGGAGCCGATCCGCGAGGACGCCTGACCTGCGGTTTTTCGGCGGTAGTCATCCGCTTCACCTGTTTTTGTCCGCCGGTGCGGATCGTCGCGGCGGGGGTGCGCGCGACGTCCGCTCCCGGGTCCCGCGCTCAGCGCGGGGGCAGGACCCGGGCCACGCTGCGGTGGTCAGCAGGGGTCAGCTCGCCGGGGTGGTCCGGCGGCCGGTGGCGGCGCGGAGGAACACGGCGAGAGCGACCAGGGCGATGCCGAACCAGACGACGCTCGTGACGCCCACGTGGTCGGCGAGCAGGCCGCCGATGAGGGCGCCCAGGGCGATGCAGGTGTTGTAGGCCATCGTGTTGAGCGACATCGCGGACTCGAATGTGTCCGGGGCCGCCGCGAGCGTCATGTTGATCTGGCTGAGCTGGACGACACCGAAGGCGAGGCCCCACAGGGTCATGGCGGCGATCACGCCGATGTCGCTGGTGCCGATGGTCAGCAGCATGACGAGTGCGGCGATCAGGATCAGGCCGCCCACGACGAAGCTGCCCCGCAGGCTCTTGTTGACGGTCTGGCCGCCGATGAAGTTGCCGATCGCACCGCCGACACCGAAGACGATGAGGACGACGGTGATGAAGCCGACGGTGGCGGAGGTGCTTTCCTCCAGGTAGGGACGGACGAACGTGTAGGCGCCGAAGTGGCCGAGGACGAAGAGCACGACCATGACCAGGACCACGCGTAGCGGAACGTTCTTGATGGGCAGTCCGAAGACCTCACGGACCGAGACCGCGTTGGCTGACGGCAGCGACGGGATCGTGAAGGTGACCGCGAGGAACACCAGGGCGCTGAGGCCGGCCCAGATCAGGAAAGTGGCGCGCCAGTCGCTGGCGCTCTCCAGCAGAGTGCCGAGCGGGATGCCGACGACGGTGGCGATCGAGATGCCGGACACCACGACGGCGGCGGCCCGGTTGGCGTGCTTCTCGGGGACGATGCGCATGGCCATGCTGACGCCGATGGCCCAGAAGACGCCGCTGGCGAAGCCCATGATCAGGCGGGTGCCCAGGATCAGCGGGTAGTTCGGGGCGATCGAGGTGATCAGATTGCCGACGGCCAGGACGGCCAGCAGCGCGGTCAGCAGCCGGCGCCGGTTGACGCGCCGGGTCCACGCCACGATGAACGGCACGCCGAGACCGGCCGCGACACCCTGCGCCGTGACCATGAGGCCGGCCGCGCCCACGGTGACGTCGAGGCTCTCGCTGAGCGGCGTGAGCAGGCCGATCGGCAGCAGTTCGGTGGTGAGGAAGACGAACAGACTGGCGGTGATGGCAGCCACACCCAGCCATCCCCGGGTCGGGGACACCTGGTTCTGTGCCGCGACGGGGGCACTCGTCTCTTCTTGAATGATCATGTCATTTCTCCGGATGTGGTCAGGCGTGGGGAGGTGCGCCCGCCGTTATGGGCTGCGTTCCTGTTCCAGAGCGGGTTGGTCGGGGAGGTGCGAGGTGGTGGTGCGGGGTGGAGCCGAGAGGGTCTCCTCGGACCCCGGTTTGGGCGGGCGCGGCTGGCCGAGCACGACCGCCAGGGAGATGACGGCCATGCCGACGATCTGGAGGGCGGACAGCGTCTGGTCCTTGACGAGGTAACCCAGCAGGGTCGCGACGACCGGGCTGCCCAGCGCGAGGAAGGAGACCGCCACGGCCGGCAGGCGTTCGATGCCGCGGAACCAGACGATGTAGCTCAGGACCGCGCCGAAGGCGATGAGGTAGGCGAACCCGATGACATTGGAGCCGGTGAGACCGTCGTCGGGCAGGTCTTCCGACGACAGCCAGAACGGCAGCAGGACCAGACCGCCCGCCGTGAGTTGCCACCCGGTGAACGTGAGCAGGCTGACGCCCTCCGGCCGGCCCCACCGTTTGGTCAGGGTGATGCCCGAGGCCATGCACAGGGCTCCGCCGACTGCGGTGAACACTCCGATGGTGTCGAGCGGCGCCGCGCTCTTGAAGACGAGCAGCACCACGCCCCCGGTGCCCATCACGCAGGCCAGGGCGTGGACGGCTCTGATCCTGTCACCGAGGAAGAGGGCGGCGAGGATCACGACGAACACGGGCTGTGCCGACATGATCACGGCGGCGATGCCGCCCGGAAGCCGGTAGGCCGCGACGAAGAGCAGGAAGTTGAAGGCGCCGATGTTCAGCACGCCCAGCACCAGAGCGCGCCACCACCAGACGCCGACAGGAAGCTTCCGGCCGAGAGCCAGCAGGAACAGGCCGCCGGGCAGGGCCCGCACGGTGGTTGCCAGGAGCGGCCGGTCCGGTGGCAGCAACTCGGTGGTGATCAGGTAGGTGCTGCCCCAGACCGCTGGAGCCAGGCCGGTCAGGGCCGCCGTGAGTCCACTGTTTCCGCTCTTCATCTTGCGTCAAATCCCGCGGGAATCAGCGTGGTTCCCGACGTCCGTCCGGTCAGCGCAGTTGAAGATCGGGTCGCGGTCGCGGCCGCGCTTCAGCTCGAAGAAGCCGTCGGTACTCGCTAGGGCGAGCACGCCGTCCCAGAGCGTTCCGGCGGCCTCGCCACGGGGGGCGGGGGTGAGCACGGGGCCGAAGAACGCCATCGGCTTCCCGTCGGGGCCGGGCACGTGGATCACGGGGGTGCCGACCGCGGAACCGACCGGCTCCATCCCGTCGTGGTGCTCGGCCCGCAACGGCCCGTCCCAGGAGGTGTCTTCCGCCGCCTCGATCAGGTCGGCGGGCAGACCCGCCTCCGCCAGGGCGGCGCTGATCATGTCGTGGCCGAGACCGGCCTTCTCATGGTGGATCAGACGGCCCATGGCGTTGTAGAGGGGGCGCAGCACCTCGTTGCCGTACCGCTGCTGCGCCGCGATGCACACGCGCACGCAGGCCCAGCCGTCGATCATGCCCTGGCGGTACTTCTCCGGGACCTCGCGGCCCTCGTTGAGGACCGACAGGCTCATGATGTGGAAGCGGGTTTCGAGCGGCCGGACTTGCTCCACCTCCAGCATCCAGCGTGAGGTGATCCATGCCCAGGGGCAGCGGGGGTCCACCCAGATGTCGGCGGTGGTCGTCTCGGAACGCGGTGGTGTGGTGCTCATGACGGTCGCTCGGCCTTTCGGTGTCACGGGCGTGAGGGCGCACGAAGGCATGCCTCGGCGGTGTGCGCCAGGTACGGGGGCTAGGGGAGGGGGCAGCGGAGGCGCGGCCTTCGGGCATGCCGAGGGGCCCGTTCGAGGGCCCGCCCGGCGGAGTCGGCCCGAGGACGTTCCTCCCGCGTGCGGTCTTCACCAGTGTCGGGCCGGGGTATTGATGAGTCCAATACATGTTTGTCACGTGATAGATCTCGTATCACGATGGATCCATGGAGCTTCAGCAGATGCGGTACGTGATCGCCGTGGCCGAGACCAACAGCTTCACAAGGGCTGCCCAACGCTGCCTGGTGGTGCAGTCCGCGTTGAGCCACCAAATCGCGCGCCTGGAGAAGGAACTGGGTGCGAGGCTCTTCGAACGAACCAGCCGCCGGGTGCGGTTGACCCCGGCTGGCGCGGCCTTCCTGCCCGCCGCCCGCCAGTGCCTGGACGCGGCGGAACGGGCCGCGGCCGAAGTCGCGGCGGCCGTCGGGGAGGTGCGCGGACGCCTCGCGGTGGGGCTGATCCCCACCGTCGCCGCCGTCGACGTTCCGAGCGTCCTGAGGAATTTCCACCAACGCCATCCCAAGGCGCGGATCAGCCTCAGCGTGGGAGCGAGCGACGAACTCGTCGAGCGGGTCAGGCAGGGCGAGCTCGAGGTGGCCTTCCTCGGCATCCCGGTCACGGCCCGCCCCCGGGGCGTCATGGCCCGGGAGATGGCCCGCGAGCGGCTGGTCGCCGTGGTCTCCCCGGACCACCCGCTCGCCGACGAGACCTCGGTCGACCTCCGTCGGCTGTCCTCGGAGGTGTTCGTGGACCTTCCGGCGAAGACCGCCGGCCGGGCCCAGTCCGATCTGGCCTTCACCGCGGCCGGCCTCACCCGCGAGGTCGCCTTCGAGGTGACCAACGCGGACTACCTGGCCCGTCTGGTCGGCGCGGGCCTCGGCGTGGCCCTGCTCCCGCCCGCTTACGTCGCGGGCCTGTCCGGGATGGCTGCGATCGAGGTCACGGACGCACCGGCCCGCGCCGAGTACGTGGTCTGGGGCCGGGACAGCCGTACCCCGGCGGCCGCCGCCTTCCTGGAGCTGTTGGGCATCGAGGAGGAGTGAACGCACGCGAACGAGCCGGGGCGGCCCCCAACCCGCATCGGATGCTGCCGGTGAATTCGGGGGCTGGCGTGACGTCGGTCTCCAAGACCTGGTTGTGGTCTTGGAGACCGACGTTGTCGTTGTTCGCGGATCTGTTACCGGTACGGGGAAGCCGGCCTGGTCGCGCGGCCGGCTGGCGCTGGTCTCGGTGTTGCAGTTGGCCGCAGGTTCGAGTCCTGCCGGGGCGCACAGCATGAGACCCCTCCTTCGGGAGGGGGCCTTGTGCTGGTCGGGGGGCTGTTGGTCAGATGGCCTGGTCGTGGTGGGCGGAGACCTTCAGGGTGAACTCCAGGTGCTCCACCGCCGCCCGCGCCGCGCGTGCGGCCTCTTCGGGGGTGTCCGCCAGGGCGCGGGCGAAGGCCACCCTTGAGTCGGAGGAAGTCAGGCCGCCCACCTCCGCTCCCGGCTTGGCGAGGAGGCGCACCTCCGTCACGCCGGGCAGCGACCGGGCCTCGTCGAGGCGGCCGACGTGGTCGAGGACGCCGGTGACCTCCAAGGCCGCGAACCAGATGGCCGAGCAGCGCGCCGGACGATCCTCGGCCAGCATGGCGAGGATGCCCGGCAGGACGCTCTCGCCCAGGGTCTGGCGGGCCGCGCAGTCGTCCACGTCGACGCCGGTCGCATCCTGGACGAGCGCTGGGATCTCGTCGCCGCCCATGCGGACGTGCGTCTCGATCAGTCGCGGGCCCTTCTCAGTGAGGCAGATCTCAGAGTGGGTCGGGCCGAATTCCACGCCGAGGGCGTCGAGTACGGCGCCGACGTAGGCGTGGACCTCGTCGCGGACCTCGTCGGTGAGCCGTGCGGGCGTGACGTGCCCGAGTTCGACGAAGGAGGCCGGGTCTGAGAACTTCGCGGTGATCGCGACGACCTGGTGCTCGCCCGCCTCCGAGACGGCCTCGATGCTGAACTTCGGCCCGTCGAGGAACTCCTCGACGAGGACGCCCGTGTGGGCCAGGCCCTGGTAGCTGTCGTCGGCCCGGGCGAAGGCCCCGGCCAGTTCGCTCTCGCTGGTCACCTTCGTGATGCCGGCGCTGCCGGAGTTGGAGACGGGCTTCACCACGCAGGGCAGGCCGTACCGGCGGACGAAGGCACGCAGTTCGTCGAGGTCCGCGGCGCGGACGCCGGCGGTGGAGTCCACGCCCGCCTCGCTTAGCCGGGCTCGCATGGCCTGCTTGTCGTGCACCAGGTGGACGGTGTCCGGGCTGTGCGCGGTGAGCTCCAGTGCCTCGGCGATGCGGGCGTAGTGGTTCTGGTTGCGCTCGCCGAAGGTGCCGATCCGGGTGAAGGGGTCCCGGGCGTGGACGGCCGCCGCCAGATCGACCCACTCCTGCTCAGGGGCGTCGTCGCGGAGCCCCAGGACGCGCGCGTTCTCGCCGGGGGCGCGGACCCGGCCGACGGAGTCGAGACGGCAGAACACCGTGGTGCGGGCACCCGGGTGGGCGGCGCGGATGCGGGCGGGGAAATCGCGGCCGGTGCCGACGATCAGGACGTGCTCGGACAAGACGGCTTGTCCCTTCCGGGTGGGAGGAGGACGAAGGACAGAGGACGGTGACGGGCTCGAGGCGCCTCATTCCCAGCGGGTGTGCCGGTTCCACCACTCCATGGTGTCGGCGAGCCGGGACTCTACGGCGTCGGTGGTGTCGGCTTCGGCGAAGACACTGGCCGCCGCGTCGGCGGCGTACTCCACGCCCTGGCAGTGCGCCCCGGCCTCGCGCATCAGGGTCAGCTCCACATCGGGGACCGGGCACGGGTCGGCTGGGGGGACGAAGACGCCGTGGCCGGGGGGCAGCAGGACGTGGCCGATGGCCCGGGACGGGGCGGCCGGCTGCGTGGTGAGGGTGAGGGGGAGCCCGCACTGCGCCCGGAGCCCTTCGCGCGCCAGGTGGACGCCGAAGGCCCGTACGTACTGGTCTCCGATGAGGGAGCCGCCGGCGCGGCTGGCGATCTCGCACAGCACGGGGACACCGTCCGGGCCGATCCACGCCTCCAGGTGGAAGGCGAGGGGGTGCGGCGCCGGGGGCAGGGCGGCGACGACGTCGGCGGCCATGCGCTGGAGGGCGTGCGTGGCGGGGTCGTCCGGGGCGAGCAGGATGCTGCCGGTGTGGAGGTTCTCACGGACGCGTTCGGCGAGGCCGCCGGTGTAGCGGGCGGGCCAGGAGTGGACGATCCGGCCGTCCCGCATGATGCCGTCCACGTGGTGGAAGTCGCCGTGTGCGAGGCTCTCCACCATCCACTGGCCGGGCAGGTACGGCACCTCGGAGCCGCGTTCCCGCGCGAAGAAGGCCGTGATGTCGGCGGGCTCGCGCAGGAACGCCACTCCCTCGGCGCCCGCGCCGGCGCGCGGCTTGACGACGACGGGCAGGCCGTGGGCGTCGACGAAGTCGAGCAGGTCCCGCGGGCTGTCCACGGCGGCGAACGCCGGAACCCGTACGCCCGCGGCCCGCGCGAGCTCCTTCATGAGCACCTTGTCGCGGTAGGCGGTGGCCGAGGCGACGTCCTGTCCGGGCAGGCCGAGCCGGGCCCGCAGCCGGGCGGCCCGCAGCACGTCGCTCTCGCTGGTGCTGGCCACCAGGTCCACCCCGTACTCGCGGGCGGCCGCCTCCGCGACCTCCTCGGTCGCCCAGCCGTGGTAGTCGTCGACCAGCCGGTGGCGGGGGAAGGAGGCGGCCAGGATGTCCTCGGCGCCGTCGACCGCCTTGGCGTGGTGATCAGGACGACGTTCTGGGGGCGGTCGAGCCACTGCTGGAGCGGGCGGCCGGTGAGCGGCTGGCGCGAGAACAACAGAACGGTGGGCATGTGTCAGGTCCTTGCTGGAAGAGGAGTCGTGACCGGCTGCAGGCCCCCGTGGCGGTGGACGAGGCCGTCCCCCCGCTCTCCCTGCTCGACCTGCTCGACGGCGCCCACCAGCAGGTGGTGGTCGCCCAGGCGCACGGTGCTGTGGCGCGAGCACAGCAGCCGGCCCAGGCAGCCCGCCAGGTACGGCACGCCGTACGGGCCGAGGTGCCAGGCGGTCGGCGGGGCGAAGCGGTCGACGCCCGGGGTGGCGAAGCGCATGGCCGTGGCCGCCTGGTCCGCGCCGAGCAGGTGGAACGCGAAGTGCTTGCTGTGCGCCATCTTCGCCCACGTGGTGGAGGTGTCCGCGAGGGCGACGGCGACCAGAGCGGGTTCGGCGCTGATCGAGGTGAAGGAGGTGACGGTCACTCCCACCGGGCGGCCCGGCCCGGCGGCGGTCAGGACCGTGACCCCAGAGGGGTGGGCGCGCAGGACGGAGCGCAGGGCCGCCGCGTCGACGGTCATGCTCCGCTCGCCGGGGCCGGGGGGAAGGCGGGCCGGGGCAGTCCGAGATTCCCCCGCAGCGTGGTGCCCTCGTAGGAGGTGCGCACCAGGCCGCGGCGCTGCAGCTCCGGGACGAGGAGGTCGACGATGGCGTCCAGGCCGCCCGGGTGGTAGTCGGGCATGATGTTGAAGCCGTCGGCGGCGTCGCTGACGAACCAGTCCTCCAACTCGTCCGCGATGGCCTCTGGGGTGCCGAGCAGGAAGCGGTGCCCGCGTCCGGCGGCGACGGCCAGGTAGAGCTCACGGATGGTCAGGCCCTGCCTGCGGGCCTGCTCGTAGATGACCTGCTGCTTGCTGGTGCTGCCCTCGATGGCGGGCAGCTCCGGCAGGGGGCCGTCCAGCGGGTGTCCGGTGAGGTCGACGTTGCCGAGCTGGTACGAGAGCATCCCGAGGCCGACCACTGGGTCGACGAGGGACTGGAGGGTCGCGTACTTGTCCTCGGCCTCCGCCAGGGTGCGGCCCACCACGATGAAGGCGCCGGGCAGGATCTTGACGTGGTCAGGGTCGCGGCCGTGGTCGGCGACCTGCTTCTTCAGGCCGCGGTAGTAGACCTGCGCCTGGTCCAGGGTCTGCTGGACGGTGAAGACGACCTCCGCCCAGCGGGCGGCGAAGTCCTGTCCGTCCGGGGAGGAGCCCGCCTGGACGATGACGGGGTGGCCCTGCGGCGGGCGGGCGACGTTCAGCGGGCCCTGTACGGAGAAGTGCTCGCCCCTGTGCCCGAGGATGTGCAGCTTCTCCGGGTCGAAGAAGCGGCCGGACTCCTTGTCGTAGAGGAAGGCGTCGTCCTCCCAGCTGTCCCACAGCCCGGTGACGACCTGCATGAACTCCCGGGCGCGGTGGTAGCGGGCCGTGTGCTCGGGCTGCTTGTCCAGGTTGTAGTTGCGCGCCTCGGCGTCCGTCGCGGAGGTCACGACGTTCCAGCCAGAGCGGCCGGCGCTGAGGTGGTCGAGGGAGGCGAACTGCCGCGCCAGGGTGAAGGGTTCGTTGTAGGTGGTGGACGCGGTCGCGGTGAGGCCGATGTGCCGGGTGTGCACGGCGAGCGCGGACAGCAGGGTCAGCGGCTCGAAGTGGACCATGCGGCCCTGGCGGCTCAGCTCGTCGGCGTCCTTGTACCTGGTCCGCACTCCGGCTCCGTCGGAGAGGAAGACCATGTCGAACATGCCGCGCTCGGCGGTCTGCACCAGGGAGCGGTAGTAGTCGAAGTTCAGGCCGCCGTCGGGGCGGGCTTCGGGGTGCCGCCAGGCGGCTATGTGGTGCCCGGGCGCGGGAAGGAAGGCGCCGAGCTTCATCATGCGGCGGTGCGGGCTCACCGGGAGTCTCCAAGGTCGAGAGAGGGTGGCGCGGAAGGCGGTGGTGGGGTCAGCCGAGGAGGCGGACGGGCGTGCCGGCGAGGTACGCCTGGATGTCCTCGACGGCGTGGGTGTAGTAGGTGCTGTAGTTGTTCTGGGAGACGTAGCCCAGGTGGGGGGTGGCCAGGAGGCGGGGCGCGGTGCGCACCGGGTGGTCGGCGGGCAGCGGCTCGACGTCGTACACGTCCAGGCCGGCGCCGGCGATGCGCCCCTCCCGCAGGGCGTCCAGGAGGGCGTCCTGGTCGATCAGGCCGGCCCGGGAGGTGTTGACCAGGTAGGCGGTCGGCTTCAGGAGCGCTAGTTCGGCGGGGCCGAGGAGGCCGCGGGTGCGGTCGCCGAGGACGAGGTGCAGGGAGACGAAGTCGCTGGTGGCGAGGAGTTCCTCCTTGCTGGAGGCCCGCCGGACGCCGACCTCGGCGGCGCGCTCGTCGGTGAGGTTCTGGCTCCATGCCTGGACGTCCATGCCGAAGGCGAGCCCGACCTGGGCGACCCGGCTGCCGATCTTGCCCAGGCCGAGGAGGCCCAGGGTCCGGCCGTGGAGATCGGCGCCGACGGTGGACTGCCACGGGCCGCCGGTGCGCAGCGCCGCGTTCTCGGTGACGATTCCCCGGGCCAGGCCCAGCAGCAGGGCCCAGGTCAGCTCGACGGGCGGGGTGGAGGTGCTGGCGGTGCCGCAGACGGTGACGCCGTTGCGCTCGGCCGCCGCGTAGTCGATGACGCTGTTGCGCATGCCGGAGGCGATGAGCAGGCGCAGGCGGGGCAGTCGGTCGAGTAGGGAGGCGGGGAAGACGACGCGTTCGCGCAGCGTCACGACGATGTCGAAGTCGGCCAGGAAAGCGGCGAGTTCGTCCTCGGTGGCGAAGTGTTCGGGGAAGCTGACGACCTCCACCTGGTCCTTGAGGGGGCTCCAGTCGGCGGCGGTGGTGGCCACCTGCTGGAAGTCGTCGACTACGGCGCAGCGAAGGCTCATGTCAGTCCTTGTCCCAGGTGATCGGGGTCTGCTGGAGGTTAGTGGCGCCGATGCCGGGGCCGGTGGGCAGGGCGAGGGCGCCGTCGTCGATCCGTACCCCGGTGAACGGGTCGTCGCGCAGGCCGACGGGGCCGTCCAGGTCGAGGTGGTCCGCGAGCGGGGCGAGCTGTGCCATGGCGGAGACGCCCAGCGCGCTCTCCACCTTGCAGCCGAGCATGGTCCGCAGGTCGCAGGCCCGGGCCAGCAGGATCATGCGGTGGGCCTCGGCCAGGCCGCCGCAGGTGACGAGTTTGATGTTGACGCCGCTGACGTGGCCGCGCAGGCGCAGGACGTCCTCGGGCGTGGCGCAGTCCTCGTCGGCGAAGACGGGGACGGGCGAGTGCTCGTGGACGTGGCGCAGGTCGTCGAGGTGGCCGGGGGCGACGGGCTGCTCCAGGAGTTCGACGTCGTGGCGGAGGAGCTGCACCGCCACGACGTCGAACTCCCGGAGCAGGCGCTGCTCCCGGCAGTACTCCCGCACGCGGGACACCGTCGGCTGGTCGCGCCCGGTGCGCCCCAGGTAGTCGAGGGTCTCCTCGTCCACCGGGAAGAACGCCGACATGGCGCCGTACTCGGGGGCCATGTTGGCCACGGTGCAGCGGTCGGGCGCGGAGAGTTCGTCGACGCCGGGGCCGGTGAACTCCACCATCAGGCCCTGGACGTTCTCCTCGCGGAGGCGGCGGGTCAGGGCCAGGACCACGTCGGTGGGCGAGGTCCCGGGGCTGACGGTGCCGCTGAGCCGCACCCCCACGATCGGGGGGATGCGGATCGCCTGCGCCCGGCCCAGCATCTGCGCCTCGGCCTCCAGGCCACCGACGCCCCAGCCGAGTACGCCCAGGCCGTTGACCATGGTGGTGTGGCTGTCGGCGCCCAGGACGGTGTCCGGCACGAGGGAGCCGTCGGGGCCCTCGGTGACGACGGCAGCCAGCTGCTCCAGGTTGACCTGGTGGACGATGCCGCGTCCCGGCGGGCAGGTCCCGCCCCGCGTCCGGAGCGGACAGGCCGCCCAGGGACCTGTCGACGGCGTGCTGGTCCATCTCCGCGGTGTCGTCGAACGCGGAGCGCATCCGGGCGTACGACTCCAGCCTCTCGCGGAGGCTCTCGCAGGTGAAGGGCTTGACGAGGTAGTGGAGGACACCCGCGCGGCGGCCGCGCGGATCGATGCGGGTCTGCGGTCGGCGGTGACCATGACGATGTCGACGTCCAGGTCCAGGCCGCGAAGGCGGCGGGTGACGGATAGTCCGCTCTCGTTGGGGAGGTGCTGGTCGAGCAGGATGAGGTCGATGCCACCGCGCTCGACGGCCTCCAGGGCCGTGGCCGCGCTGTGGGCGATTCCCGCCACCCGGAAACCGGGTATCTCGGACACGTAGTGGGCGTTGATCCTCGCCACGTAGAAGTCGTCGTCGACGACGAGGACGCTGATTATAGGTCCTCCCGCAGCCGTCTCGACGTGTCCGCGTCCGCCTGGCACGTCACGTGTCGGCGGGCTCCCTGGTGCTGCTCGGCGGCGCACATCCGGACGGTGAAGACGGCGCCGCCGCCCTTCCGGCCCCTCACCTCGACCGATCCGTTCCGCGCCTCGGCGACGGCGCGTACCAGCGCGAGGCCGATGCCCCGGGGGCGTGCGGGCGAGGCCGGTTTCGTAGAGGAGCCCCGCTCGAAGACCCAGCCGCGTAAGTGGGGTGCCACACCGGGCCCGTTGTCGTACACGGAGAGGTCGACGGCGCCCCGGTCGTACCGGAGCACGGCTTCCACGCGGGGCTCCGGCCGTCCGGTGCCGGCGACGGCGTCCAAGGCGTTGTCGACGAGGTTGCCGAAGACGGCGCCGATCTCCCCCGCCCCCTCCAGGCCGTCGGGCACCCAGGAGGCGAGTCCGAGCGCGACGAGCTGCGCTGGCCTACGTGACTGGCGACGGCCGGGCGGAGCCCTCGACTGTGTGGCGGTGGGCACCTTGAAGGGCGGGGGTACTGCCTGCCGAGCTGTTGGCGCAGCGCTTCGGCGTGCTCTGGACACCGATGGGCCACTTCTACAGTGGACGGGGCGGTTCCAACGAGCTCCGTCTCTCCGTGAGTTCCCTCACCGGCGCCAACATCGAGGAGGGGCTCGACCGGCTCGCAGCCCGATTCGCTGAACGGGGCTGCGCCCTCGCCACGAATAAGCGGCTTATGCAAAGCGGAGGCCGAGCCCCGTAATCTGCGAGCACGTGGGGATTCTGCACCGGATGGAGGAGATCAGTTGTTACGTCTTGAATCAGTGAGCAAGCGCTACGGCCGTGGCGATTGGATCCTGAGAGACGTGGACGTGGAGGCCCCCGCCGGCGAGGTCGTGGCCTTCGCGGGCGGGAACGGATCTGGGAAGTCGACCCTGCTGCGGATCGCGGTGGGGCTGTCCCGGCCAACCCGCGGAACGGTGGCCGCCCGGCCGCCCGTTGTCGGATACGTCCCGGACCGGTTCTCCCCCAACGAACGCATGTCGGCCGCTGGGTACCTCACGCACATGGGCCGAGTCCGCGGGCTGACCACCTCGGTCGCCTCGGCTCGGGCCGGCCGGCTACTGGACCGACTCGCGCTGGTGGGCGGCAAGCACGCCCCCCTGCGGAGCCTGTCGAAGGGCAATGCGCAGAAGGTCGCGCTGGCCCAGGCGCTCCTGGTGGAACCCGGGCTGCTTGTCCTGGACGAGCCGTGGTCCGGGCTGGATGCCGATGCCCACGGCGTGCTCGCCGAGATCATGACCGAGGTCGCGGCCTCCGGCGGCACGGTGGTGTTCACCGACCACCGCGAGTCGGTGACCCGGGCCCGCGCCACCCGGACCTACACGGTCGCCAAGGGCCGCGTTTCGTTGCGTGGACCGGAGCCGTGCGTCACCGAGCGGCGGCCCGTGTCCGATGTCGTCCTGACCGCGGGCCGGGACGGCCGCGTACCGCTGGACCTTGCCTGGGAACAACTGGAGGGCATACTGACGGTGAGCCAGGACGTCACGGGCGTCAGGATGCGTGTGGGACGCGAGTCCGTCGACGCTCTGCTGCTCACTGCGCTCCAGCACGGCTGGTCCGTCGAGCGCGTCAACGGGAGGACCACGAACCACCACCGGGCGCCTAACGCCGCGACGAACGAAGCCATGCGGTGATCGCGCTCATCCGCTACACCTTCGCCACCGTGCTGCACACGCAGCGCTACCTCGCCCCGCTGCTCCTGTTCATAGGTCTCATGGGCGTGCTGACCGTCAACGGCAGCGGGCCGCTGGCTCCCGCCTACGCCTCTTCCGCCGGCGCGCTGTTCGTTTGCTCGACTTGGCTGACCATCGCTCTGATGAGCCTGGACGACCCGCCGCAGCGGGCGATCGTCGTCATCACCGCGGGCGGCCGGTCGCTCACGGTCCTGCTCGCGGCGATCGGCACGGCCCTGCTGAGCTGTTTCGTCCTGATGGTCTTCGGACTGTTCTTCCCGCTGTGGACGGGCGACTACGTGGTCAGCACGACCGACCTCCTGCTGGGCCTCGAGGCACAGCTCACCTGTGCCCTCGTCGGCATCGCCATCGGCGTACTGTGCTCGAAGCTGGTCTTCAAACGACAGGGATATGCGCTGGTCGCCGCCCTCGCGTTGGTGATGGGAGCCCTCTTCGCCAAGGGCATGCCTCCGGTCAACCGTCTGTTCACCCTGATGGCCACGACCCCCGACGCGGCGAAACTGCTCGCCCCCGCGGGCGCCATGCTCGCGATCTCCGCTGTGATCCTTGCCGTGTTCACCGCTGCCACGCAGTTCGTCGCCGGGCGCAGGGAGTAGATCGTCGGGTCCGCGGCCGTGCCGTCAGCTCGTCGATCAGCCAGCGCGAGCCGAACGGTGGAGGAGCCGGGAAGGCGGATCGTCACGCCGGTTCCATGCTGGAACGGAACGACGTGCGACGGCGTGTCTCAGCCAGTTCCCGTCAGACCTTCCCCACGGCGACGAGTGAGTGGCCGGGGTCAGCATGGCGATGTCCTCGACGTCGGACGTCAGGATCGTAACGCGGCCATGCCGAGCAAGGGCGGTGGTGCAGAGCATGGCGTCGAAGGCGCACTTGTGCCCGTGCAGCCCGGCCGCGCGCAGCAGATCGGCGGCGGGCCGAAACGCCTCGTTTGCCGACCCGCTCACGGATCGCTTGCAGGGTGCCGGCGGTCAGGGAGACGGAGCTGCCATTGCTTGGGCCGTCGCCGGGCGGGAAGTCGGTGTTGTCGTCAGCCATGGCACGCGTATGGCATTTCGAATGTCATAAAGCAGGAACGCCGCCCCGGACACACCGACCGGCGCGGCCACTGCCGCGATCAGCAGGCCGGCCGCCAGACCCGCCCCCACGTCCAGTTCACCGAACCCCCCGCCCGTCAGTAGCGTCCGGTCAGTATCAGCGGGACAAGCGGGCGATGGGGCAGCCCGGCAGCGAGATGTTCACGAACGGGAGTGCGGCTCCAGGGAGCGGCCGGCCAGGACATTCCAGCGCTCGGCCCGGCCGCTGAGCTCGGTGGCGGTGAGAGGGCGGACGTCGACGCGCCAGAGGGCGTGGTCGGGTGCGTCGAGGGCGTGGACGACGGCGGCGCGGACCACGTCGGGTTCGACGACGGCGACGACACGCGCCGACGGGCCGGCGCGCAGGTCGTCGAGCCAGCTGCCGACCCGGAGGCGTACCGCCCGCAGGGCTTCGCCGCCGTGCGGCGCGGCGGTGGGATCGTTCAGCCAGAGGGCCACGGCCTCCGCTTCGGTGGCCGCGACCTCATCCAGTGACCGTCCTCGCCAGCGGCCCATGTCGCAGGGCGCCAGGGCTCGTTGCGGTTCGGCTTCCGCCATCCCGAGGGCGCGCGCGGTGTCGCGGCAGCGGCGGGACGGCGAAGTGAAGGCGAGGGAGGCCGGGGGCGGCGAACCCGCAGCGGCTTCGGCACGCGCGATCCCCGCCGGATCAAGCGGACTGTCGTCGTCGAACCGGACACTGCGCAGTGCCCTGCTTGTCGCCGGGGAGATCAGCGTCAGCCGTGTCGTCATCAGCCCTCCCGGTGCGCCAGCGTGCGGCAGTCGTCCGGCGCACCCTACCCACAGGGGGCGCACGGGAGTGATTCAGGACTCACGCCCTTGGCTGAATGGCACGTACGCGGTACGTTCTCGGCCGACATCTGAACAACGTGACGACGGCGAGACGGAAGTCCGGTGGGAAACCGGCACGGTCGCGCCACTGTGAGCTGCCGCGGCATTCCGCAAGGGATGAGGCGGGGGCGAGTCAGACCCGTGGGCCGTCGTCCTGCACCACCGTATGGGCGCGTGTTCCCGAGGAGGTTCCATCATGGCCGAGGCTGTCGTCTCCGCTGCCGCATCCACCCCTTCCCTTTCCGCTCCGGCTCCCCTGCCGGTACGCGCGGTTCTGCCCTGGGCGCTGTTCGTCGGCCTCCTGGCGCTGATCGCGCTGTACTTCGTCGGTGCCGAGCAGGGCGCCACGTCAGTGTTCGCGGGCGCGACCGTGCACGAGTGGGTGCACGACGGACGCCACCTGCTCGGCTTCCCCTGCCACTGAAGGGGCCGGAACAGCACATGCACGGCTCAACTGTCAGAGGTCTGCTGGTCCGTGGGATGCTCGCGGGCCTGATCGCAGGACTGTTCGCCTTCGCCGTGGCCTACGTGGTCGGGGAGCCGCCCGTGGACGGCTCGATCGCGGTGGAGGAAGCCCAGGCTGCCCCGGAGGCCCACGCCGGTCATGGCGCGGCCGCCGCCGAAGAGGAGGAGGAAGCGGTCAGCCGGCCGGTCCAGTCGACCGTCGGTCTGGCCACCGGCGTGCTGGTGTACGGGGTCGCGCTGGGCGGCATCGCCGCCCTGGCGTTCTCCTTCGCCCTGGGACGGGTCGGCCGGTTCAGCCCGCGGGCGACCGCGGCGCTCACCGCGGGCGCCGCCTTCACCCTCGTCTACCTGGTCCCGTTCCTCAAGTACCCGGCCACGCCGCCGGCGGTCGGGAACCCCGACACCATCGGCAGGCGCACCACGCTGTTCTTCCTGATGATCCTGCTCAGCGTGCTGCTGGGCATCGCCGCGGTCATCATCGGGCGGCGCCTGGCACCGCGCCTGGGCAACTGGAACGCGACGCTCGCCGCCTCCGCGGGATTCATCGCGGTGACGGCTGTGGCGTTCGTGTTCCTGCCGGCGAACGACGACGCGGTCAAGGCCGGCTTCCCCGCCGCACTGCTGTGGGAGTTCAGGCTCGCCTCCGTGGCGATCCAGGCAGTTCTGTGGGCGGTCTTCGGCATCGTCTTCGGAGTCCTCGCCCAGCGCCTGGTGGCGCCGCGTCCGGCCACCGCCGGCACATCGGCCGAGCAGGCGGTTCCAGCGGTCGGCTGACCGGCCAAGCCACGGTCCCGGCCCCGCAAGCACGCGGGGCCGGGACCCTCGCGTTCTCGCTCCGCCACAGCGCCCAACCGCCCGCCGTCCAGAGCGCGGTGCGCTGTCAGCGGTCGCTGACACCATAGCCGCCATGTCAGATGTCACCGCCGCCATCACCGAGTACTGGGACACCGCCGCAGCTTCGTTCGACAACGAACCGGACCACGGCCTGCGCCACGAACAGACCCGCGCCGCCTGGGCCCGGCATCTGCGAACCTGGCTGCCCATCGCGCCCGCCGACGTCCTGGACGCCGGCTGCGGCACTGGATCCCTGTCCCTGCTGCTGGCCGAAGCCGGGCACCGCGTTACCGGCGTCGACCTCGCACCGCAGATGGTCGAACAGGCCGAAGCCAAATTCACGACCGCCGAACTCACCGGCCGATTCCTGGTCGGCGACGCTGCGGCACCGCCGACCGAAGCCGAGAAGTACGACGTCGTACTGTCCAGGCACCTGCTCTGGACCCTCCCCGACCCCGGAGCCGCGCTGCGCCAATGGATCGCCCGGCTGCGCCCCGGCGGCCGGCTGATCCTGGTGGAAGGACGGTGGCGGGAAGCCGGACGGAGCGGAGTGCCCTACGTCGCCGGAGCCGAATCGCTGCCCTGGCACAACGGCATCACCGCCACGGACCTGGCCGCCGTCGTGCGTCCTCTCGTCACCGATCTGCACATCGAGTCACTCAGCGGCGACACCGACCTGTGGGGAGGAGCCGTCACCGACGAGCGGTACGCACTGATCGCCTGCACCTAATGGCCGCGGCCCCGCGCCTCCATGCGGGGAGCCGGGGCCGCGGAGTCTCGGCGGCGCTTCAGCAGGCGGCGCGCGTCGGTCAATCGGCGCCGCACCCGTCGCAGCAGCTGCCCGCGGGCTTCGGGGCCCAGGAGCCGAAGGGCGCGGACTTCCGCGGCTATGCCGGCGAACTCGGCCTCGACATGGCCCGCTACGACGCCGACGTGGCAACCGACCGCACCGCCGAACGCGTCGCGCTCGACCAGCGCGACGGCATGGGCCTCGGCGTCCAGGGCGCCCCGACATTCTTCACGGTCGCCCACAGCAGGCGCAGCCGACCCGCGCTGACCGGGTTCGCGGTGTGCCTGATGCGCGGCGGGCCGTGACCATGGCGAAGCGCGGGCCTTGAGGGCCTGACCGGGGCGGGCTCATGGCGTCCGGAACGAGGGTGCTGGCTGGTTCAGGGCACGGGGCGCAGGCCGTGGAGGGTGACGTTTACAAGCCGGTCGCGTGCGTCGGGCATGGTGAGGGCGGTGGCCGCGGTCAGGGCGTGCAGGCAGTAGGCGGCGAGTTCGGCGGGCGGCACGTCCCGGCGGAAGTTGCCGGCGTCTGCGCCTTCGGTGATCAGGGTCGCGATCAGGTGGGTGAGGTGCTGCTCGGCGTGGCCGACGTGCGCGCTCTGGTGGAGGTGGGCGGCCAGTTCCCCGCCGTGGCGCTGCCCGGCAAGGTCGGCGTATGCGGTCAAGACGCCGGTGAGCCGCTGGACGGCGGGGCCGGGTCGGTTCGCCGCTTCACGGAGCTGCGCGAGGTGGGCGGTGATCTGCCGCTCGTGCCAGGCGGCGAGGACGGCCTCGGCATCGGGAAAGTACTTGTAGAGGGTGGCGCGGCCGATTCCGGCGCGTTCGGCGAGCTGGGACATGGTGACCGCCCGCAGCCCGCCGCCTTCGACGAGCTCGGCGGCCGCGTCCAGGACGGCGTCGCGTACGGCGTGGCGGTGCGCGTCGATGGTCTGGTTCCACAGCTTCGGCACCCATCCAGGATACGGATGCTCACGGCCGATACACTTTGCCTGAGAGCGAGACGGGTTGTCTTGAAAAATCTTGGATTGGTCTGGGAGGCGCTGTGTCTGATTGGCCGAGGTCTTCGGGCCGGCTGCCGGAGGAGGAGCATCACACGCCGCGCTGGGTGAGGGTGTCCGCCGCGATAGCCGTCGTCCTGGTGGTGGCGTTCCTGGCGGTGCACCTGGCCGGTGGCGGCATGGTGGGGCACGGCTCGTGAAGCCGTTCCCCTCCGCCGTACGCAAGTCGCTGCTCACCGCGCATGTGACGTTCTCGCTGGGCTGGCTCGGCGCGGTCGGCGCCTTCCTGGCGCTGGCCGTGACCGGCCTGTCCACTGCCGATGCGGAGACGGCGCGGGCTGCCTACGTGGCGATGGACGTCGTGGGCTGGGCGGTGATCGTGCCGCTGGGCGCGGCGACGCTGATCAGCGGGGTGGTGCAGTCTTTCGGGACGGTGTGGGGGTTGTTCCGCCACTACTGGGTGATCGCGAAACTGCTGATCACCACTCTCGCCTTGGTGCTGCTGCTGGTGCACATGCAGCCGGTCGGTCACCTGGCCGACGCGGCCGCTCGGGCCGCGCTCGAGGGCGGGGAGCTTCAGGGCTTGCGGGTACAGCTGGTGGCCGACGCCGGGGCGGCGATCGCAGCCCTGCTGACGGCGGCCGGCCTGTCGGTGTTCAAGCCGCGTGGGGTCACCCGCTACGGCCTGCGGCGCCGCCGCATGGAGCGTGCGTCGCTCTGACCATGGCTGCGGTGCGGGGGCCTGCCTCCGCGGGGCCAGCCCAGGGCTGCGAGGAGTTCGCTGCACGCCGTCGGGATCTTGTTGCGGAGCTTGCGGCCTATGAGCAGCGCGGTCGCGACCAGGAGCATGAGGGCGTTCGACAGGAACATCCGCCAGAACAGCAACTTATCCGGCCTCCCTCCTGCCTCTGGTCTGTGGTGGCTTTGCCATGGCGTCTGTCTCTCCCTGGCCGGAGAGTCGCCGCGGGCCGAACTCTTGTCGATCTTCGTCGACGAATCTATACCTGCTGACACCCATCCTTCGACATCAGGCCTACCTCTGACGTGGCCCTTTGCGATGAGATGCTCCGTGATATCGATCGCACGTGAAGAACTCGCACTTATGATCAACTGTCTGGGTTGAGCCCGGGAACCGCGCGGGTAGCGCGGCCGGCAGGGAAGCCTGTGGAATCGGATACGGGGGTGTCGACGATGTCGTTCGAGGACGAGTGGGCTGCGGAGAAGGCGGCTGTCGCCATGCGGCTGAACAAGGCGGACAGCACGGGAGGGTCCACCCCTGTGAAGGGGTCCGGGGATTACGTTGTGGAGGACGACGATCTGGGAGAGATCGGCCATGCCGCACACGGGCTGTTCATCGGCCTTGAATCGGCCGGCAAGCACGCGAACGCGGTTAGCGAGACCGCGGGCACGAGTCTGAAGGGTGACGGCTTCGACTCAGGTGCGGCCCTGAGTGAGGTGAACAAGACCTGGGAGACACAGGTCAAGACCCTCCTCCAGGCGTGTGCCCATATCTCCAACCACCTCAACTACACGAAGAAGTCCAACAAGGCCGAAGACGACTGGATCGCGGCGCAGCTGCGCATCGTCGGCCCAGTCGCACCGGGCGTCGACGGCGCAGTGTCCGCATCTCAGATCGACAAGTACTTCCGATAAGGAGCCGAGCCAGACATGCCCACGTTCGAGCAGCTTCTGAACGCCAAGCTCGGCCCGCTGAACACCGCTGCAACACAGTGGACCGAGATGATCGCCAAGCTGACGCAGCTCAAGACGGACGCGTCGGCCATGACGTCCAAGGCCGGCAAGTCCACCTGGCGCGGTGAGAACGCCTCCGTGACGAAGGAGTTCGTCACCAAGACGGCCAAGGAGTTCAGCGACGCCGTCACCGAAGCTGAATCTGTACGCGATCTCATCCAAGACGCGAGCACCCTGCTGAAGTCCGCGCAGGATGACCTGAAGACCACGTACGAGAACCCGCCACCGGGCATCACCATCTACCCGAACGGCGTCCTCAGCCACCGCGTCCATCCGGACCGCCGATCAAAGGACAGCACCGAACCGATCGCCACGGAAGCGCAGTTCGAGGCGCTGCGAGGCAAGATCGAAGGCATCCTCAAGCGGGCGGCCGAGGCCGACGAGTTGTGCGCCTGGGGCCTTCGCGCGCTGATCAAGAATCACCCGAACGACTTCGGCAGTACCGACATCGGCGGCGTGGCCGAGGCGAAGAAGCTGCGCGAGGAGGAGAAGCAGCAGGCGGAGAACGGCCGGGAGGCCGCCAAGCTGTACGCCCGCTGGGAACACCTCGATGGCAAGGAGCGCGAGCGGCTGCTGCAGCTCGCCGAGGGCGGCAAGGACTCGCCTGCCTTCGCCGAGCAGTTGATGACGAACCTCAGTTACCGGGGTCGCGACCAGCAGGAGGCCGTGCTGCTGCTCGCCGGCAGCCTGGAGGCGGGCGGCCGCGACGGCCAGCTCTCCGCCACCGACGCCCGCCTGTACAAGGCCTTGTCCGGCTCCCTCGCCACTGCCACCGGACCCGACTCGTCGATCGGCTCTCCCGGCGGCGTCACCTCGGCCTGGACCGACAAGCTCATCACCACGGCCCGCGACGGCAACGGTCTGCCCCGCCAGCACCCGGGGCAACTCGAGGGCGGGGCGGCCGGCCTGAGCGCGTTGACGAAGCTCATGGCCGCGGACTTCGACAGCGACGAGGTGTACGACCCGAACAAGGACCCCAAGGAGAAGTCCTCGCCCTGGAAGAAGGACGAGGGCGACCCGCTCTACAGCGAGGCGTTCCTGCACGAGGTCGGCAACACCATCCGCGAGTGGGAGACGAACAACGAAGACGCCTACGACGGCCACATGAAGCACTGGCAGGGCACGCAGGCGGACCCGATGAAGGGCCTGCTGAACGCCATGAGCCGCAACCCCTCCGCCGCCACCCACTACTTCGACCCGAACACCACCGACAACCTCAAGTACTTCCTGGACGACCGGGACTGGCCGGGCGGCGACGTCGAGAGCAAGATGCCGGTGGAGACCCAGTACACCTCGGCCCGCGCCGAGCTCGGCCTCGCGCTGGAGGCTGCGGCCACCGGCCGCGTGCCCGGCTCACCGATGCACCCGGTGCCCGCTCACCACGACGGCGCCGAGACCGCGATCTTCGAACGGGTGATGGGCGAGTACACGAAGGAGCTCAGGACGAACCAGAGCGCCATTCCCGTCTCCATGCGACTGCCGATGGCCGACATGATCGCCGACTACGGCTCGGACGTGCACCAGATCCTCGGCAAGAAGATGGACGGTCCCACCGACTTCAACCAGCTCGAGATCGACCGGGGCGACCTCACCCGGATCATCCGCGGCACAGCGGAGGACCCCAACGCCTACAAGATCATCCACGGCTCGCAGAGCGTAGTCACCGGTGAGGGGCTCGCACGCTTCCCGGAGGAGTCCTTCCGCAAGGAGGACCCGGAGTTGCGGGCCTGGGTCAAGCAGTCCGCGTCGGTGCTCGGTCACCTCGACGGCGTGCGCGGCGATGTCATCTACGACCTGGGCCAGGCGGAGAAGGACGCCAACAACTGGAAGAAGATGGTCAACTACCACGTCGTGGGCGGACTGCTGACCCCCATCCCGATCGTCGGCGACGGGGTCCAGCGCTCGGTGGACTGGGGTCTGACCGATTCCCAGAACGACGATAACGCCAAGGTCGACGCAGAGACTCGCGAAAACATGATCAAGCACTACGACGAGGGCCAGAAGCAGATGTACGGCATGCTCCGCGGGATGGCGATGAAGCGCGGGCTCACGGAAGAGGAGCTGGACGCGAGCCCCGGCGAGTACGAGGACCACCTCCAGGCGATCACCGAGCAGTGGTACCAGAACGGCATGGGCGACGCCGACAAGTCGATGGGACAGTGACCTATGGACAAGAAGTGGCTGCCGCTGACCGTCGTACTCGGTGTTGCCGGGGTGGCCGCCGTGACGGCGAGCCTGTGGCCTGACGAGGAGAAGCCGCCGCTGGCGCAGACGCTGTGTCATGGCGCGCTCAGCCGGCAGACGGCGGAGCTGATCGACGACGGCAAGGGGGGCGAGGTCAGCGCGGAGGAGTGGGAGAGCAAGGGCCAGAGCGCCGATTACGCGGTGTTCAAGGCCTGCAGCATCCTGCGCGCCAACGCGGACAACGACTATCCCCGCGGGATCTACAAACTGGTCATAGAGGACAACCGGAACGATCCCGGCTACAAACCCAAGGACTCCGTCCCCCTCGGCCCCGGCTTCACCGGCTGGGTGCTCCCTGACAAGGCCGAGGCCAACCTGCCCGCCGGCTGCGCCGCCCGCATGGGCTCGACCGCCCCGTACATCACGGTGACGCTCCTCAAGCCCTCGAAAAAGGGGGAAGAGGAAGAGAAGGACCTCGTCGACCGGGACACCGCGATCCGCAACAATGCGGCCGTGGTGCGGGAGGCCGCCACCAAGCTCGCCAAGAAATACGGCTGTGGGGCGTAGGACCGGTACCCGGACTCGCCCGCTTTCCGGCTGCCTCCTTCCGGCTGCCTCCTTCCGGAAGGAGGCCCGGCAACTGCTTGCATGCCTGCGTAGCGGCAAGGAGGGAACTGCTTGCGTCGATGAGCGTGCGTTCGATGATCGGTGGGGAGCCGGAGCCGGGCTTGCCGCAGGCAGAGGCATCGGGCCGAGTCGCAATCCCTGTGCGCGCGTAGGTGGACGCGTTGCCTTTCCGACGGCGGTGTGCCCCGACCGCATTGTTGGTTAGGGTGACGAGCAGAGACTGATTCCGGCGCCCTTGGCCAGGGTGCCGGACGGGCCGGCGCATCCGGGGCTGCAGGCTCATTGCTGCCGTGCGGGCCAGGATCGGACGCAACGGGGCCTCGTCGGCGGGGAGTTGGCGGTCGGCAGTACCCGAAGGCCGTCGATCAGCGTCAGCGGCGCTGGAACGCTTGGCCGGAGCGGGCCTGGAAGTCGGCTCCAGCCCAGTTCGCCTTGACGTGTGTGCAGCCGTGCTCGGTCCAGCCGTGCGCAGCCCATACGTCCGACGAGCCTGGTCATTTCGGCGGGCGGCAGCGGGCGGTTCTCGGGGGCGCGGCATCGCGGTGGCGGTCGGCGGCACGGCGTCGGCCCCGACGGGAGGGGGAGGTGCATCGCATCTGGTGGATGGTCTGCGACGGCGTGCGGCGGGTGGCGCGCGTGCTCATCGGCCCGGGTGGCAGCACCGCGGGCCCCGGTCATCAGATGGGCGGCCGGTCGGCGCCCGCGGTGCTGCCCCCGTCGCTGCGCGTGTGGCTCGGGCTGATTGCGGCCTTCGCCGCGTTGGCGGTCGGCGTGCTCGGGGTGCTGTACGCCGGCGACAGCAAGCCCGGCAGGGTGGACGTGCGGGTCTGGGCGGCGGTGGGCGATGTGGGGCCGCCGTGGCGGAACGCCGCTCTGGCCACGGACTTCTTGGGGGAGCCCGTGGGAGCGGCGGTGCTGGTCGTGGCCACCGTGACGGGCTGCCTGCTGCTTCGGCGTCCTCGCGCAGCGGTGCTCGTCGTGGTCGGCGTCGGCATGACCGTGGGGACGACGACGATGCTCAAGTTCCTGGTGGGACGCACCATCCACGGCGGGCACCTGTCCTACCCGAGTGGGCACACCGCCTTCGCCACCGCGCTCGCCCTTGTGGCGGCGCTGCTGGCGACCGGCCGGTTCGGCCTCGGCAGGTCGGCCGGCACGCTGCTCGTGCTCGCCGCGGCGCTGGTCGCCGGCGCCGCCATGGGCTGGGCGCAGCTCGCGCTGGGAGCGCACTACCCGACCGATGTACTCGGCGGCTGGTGCACCGCGCTGGCGGTGATGCCGGCGACCGCGTGGCTGGTCGACCGCACGGCTGACCGGCTGGACGGCTGGACGGCTGACCGGCTGGACGGCTGATCGGCTGGCCGGCTGACCGGTCGGACGGCCGACGCCGTTCGGCGGGAGCGGCACTGTCGTCACATCACGTCACGTCACGTCACGTCACCTCACATCACGTCATGACAGGCGGCGGAAGACGGGCTTCACCGGTCGTCCGGCCAGCCAGGGGGTGGGGTCGGCGGCGTCCAGTGCCTTCCGGTACACCGCACACGCCTGGGCCACCACGTCGACGGTGTGATCGATGTCGGCGTCGTCGAGCGCGTTGCTCACCACGAACGACGGGGCCAGCACCCCGCCCATGAGAAGCCGGCGCAGGAACAGGGTGCGGTACCGCTGCGACGGCTGCCGGTTCTCGTCGAGGGTGGCGAAGACCAGGTTGCTGGCCCGGCCCCGGACGACGATGTGGTCGCCGACGCCCATGGCGGCCGCGGCGTCGCGGACACCGGCGGCCAACCGCTCGCCGAGGGTGTGCAGGCGCGCGGTGACGCCTTCTTCGACGTAGGTGGTGAGCACGGCCATCGCAGCTGCCAGGGAGTGTGTCTCCGCACCGTGCGTGGTGGACAGCAGGAACACCCGGTCGCCGGAGTGACGCAGCCCGCCCCGCTCCATCAGGTCGCGGCGCCCGGCCAGCGCGGAGACGGCGAATCCATTGCCCAGCGCCTTGCCGAACGTGGAGAGGTCGGGGACGACGCCGTACAGGCCCTGGGCGCCCGCCTCGGACCAGCGGAAGCCGGTGATCATCTCGTCGAAGACCAGTACGCAGCCGTGCCGGTCGGCCAGTTCGCGCAGGCCGGCGAGGTACCCGGGCGGCGGTTCGGTGTGGGTGGCGGGTTCGAGGATCAGACAGGCGACCTCGTCCCGGCACCGGGTGAGCAGTTCCTCCGTGGCGGCCAGGTCCCCGTAGGGGAACGCCACGGTGAGCTCGTCGGTCGCCGCCGGGATGCCGGCGGACATCGGCGTGGTGCCGATGAACCAGTCGTCGACGGAGAAGAACGGATGGTCGGCGCAGATCGCCACCCGCGGACGCCCGGTGGCGGCGCGGGCGAGACGCACCGCGGCGGTGGTGGCGTCGGAGCCGTTCTTCGCGAACTTCACCATCTCGGCGGTCGGCACCGTGGCCAGGAAGAGTTCCGCGGCTTCGAGCTCCACGATGGACGGCCGGACGAAGTTGCTGCCGCGGTCGAGCTCCCTTCGCACCGCCTCGATCACCCGTGGGTGGGCGTGGCCGAGGCTGACCGACCGCAGGCCGGAGCCGTACTCGACATAGCGGTTGCCGTCGATGTCCCACACGTGGGCGCCCCGGCCGTGGCTGATGACCGGGGCCAGGTTGTCGGGGTACTGGTCGTCGCCCTTGGCGTAGGTGTGCGCGCCCCCGGGGACCATGGCGTGCAGCCGCTCGTTCGCCGTCCGCGACCGGGGCAGGAGGAGCTCTGCGGTGTCTGCGGTGTCTTCGGTGTCCATGCCTGCCTCAGCTCTCTCTGTGCTTCACGACCTCGGCGAGGCTCGGCGCCTCCCGGTCCCGCATGGACATCGATGTGGCCGGCAGCGGCCAGGGAACGGCGAGTTCCGGGTCGTCGAAGGCGATCGTCACGTCCTCGGCCGGATCGTGCGGGCGGTCGATCCGGTACGAGACGTCGGCGGTGTCGGTCAGAGCCTGGAAGCCGTGCGCGCATCCCGCCGGGATGTACAGGGTCGTCTGCGTCTCGTCGGACAGCGTGAAGAAGGCCCGGTTGAGGTATGTCGGCGAGCCCGGCCGAAGGTCCACGACGACGTCGAAGATCCTCCCGTACGAGCACCTCACCAGCTTGGCCTCGCCGGCGCCGGAGCGCAGGTGCAGGCCGCGCAGCACGCCCCGGACCGAGCGGGACAGGCTGTCCTGAACGAAGGCGTCCGGGTCCAGGCCCACCGAGCGGACCACGTCGGCGTCGAAGGTGCGGCAGAAGAAGCCGCGTTCGTCGGCGTGCGGCGTCGGCTCGAACAGGTACGTGCCGGCGATCTCCGGGACTTCGGTCGCTTTCACTCCGGGCGTGTTCATGGAGCCTCCCGCAAGGCGTGGGCGTGGTCGGCGGCCGGGAACAGGGCCGCGGTCAAGGCGGTGAACTGGTGCTCGAGGCGTCGGGTGATGTCCTTGTTCCGCTCGGCAAGGGTCCGCCGCAGCTGGGCCGACTGCTTCTCCAGCGCCCGGAACTGCTCGAGCAGCCGGTCGGCGTCGACCTCGCGAGCCGGGTGGCAGTACGCGTCCAGCCCCATCCGAGCCATGAGCGCGTCGCTCTTCGCCGCATAGCTGAGTGCGAGCGTCGGCGTGCCGGCCTTCAGCGCGCAGATCAGGTTGTGGTAGCGGGTCGCCACCACGGTGTCGGCGGCCGCCGTCTCCTTCATCAGGTCGGCAAGGGAGGCCGCCCCGGCCGCGGTGACCAGCGGCGAGTCCACCGCCTCGAGGATCGCGGCGACCACCGGCGCGTCGCACTCGTCGCCGGTGAGCAGCCGGACCGGCCTGCCCTCCTCGACCAGTGCGCGGACGAAGCGGATCGTCCCGTCGAGGTAGCGGCGATGGATCTCCTCGGCCCGGGCGCGGTCGTCGTCGCCGCCGTGGAAGGCCATGACGCCGAGACAGACTCGGCCCGGAGCGCCCGGGGACGCGCTCGCCGGCGGCGTCGGCAGGGCGAATGCGAGGTCCGGGTAGACCTCGTCGCGCGCGGTGTCCACGCCCATCGCCCGCATCGCGTCGCGGGACAGGGCGTCCCGGTACGACCGGTAGGCGGCCAGCCGCGCCGACCAGCGCACCAGGGTTCGGGTCGGCCGGTTGCCGATCGCGTCCGCGCCGACGCTGACCAGCGCGACCCGGGTGCCGAACAGCCGGCCGGACGCGCAGAGCAGGAACAGCGAGTACGGGAAACCCCACGGCCGCAGCGGCAGCGTGGCTTCCAGGACGCCCATGCCCGGCACGATCACCACATCGTGCCGGCGCACCCAGGCGGCGGTGCGGACGGCGTCGACGAGTTTGCCCAGGCCCTTGCCCGCGATCGCGCCCGCACGCGACGCGGTCCGGTACTCCCCGCGGTACCAGTGCAGCCGCGTGGCGGGGATCCGGTACCGGGCCGCGACGACCTCGGGTCCGCCGCACAGCGCGTCCACGACCGCCTCCGGGTGCTCGGCGCGGAGGTATCCGAGCACGGCCTCGAGCGACCCGTCGTTGCCGAGGTTGCCGGAGCCGAGCAGGCCGAACACGCCGACGCGCACCGGAGTCTCGTTCGCGGGCGTCATGCCTGCCTCCCTCTGCGGCCGGCGACCAGGGCGTCGACGGAGACGGTGAGCCGGCCCGGGTCGACCGGGGCGCGGTCCTCGACCCGCTCGCCGGCGCCCGGCCGGACCCGGCTGGCCGCCCACGCGACCAGGTGGCGGTGGCAGGCGCGCCGGTCGGCCGGGGACAACGGGGCCCGCCGGATCGCCGAGACGAAGCCCCAGACGTACTCGGCGAGCAGCCGGGGCGTCGGGTGCAGCGGGCCCGCCCGGCGCGGATCCAGGTTGACGCACCGGGAGCGCTTGGAAGGGTTCGCCCGCTCGGCGCGGGTGGGGTGGTCGCGGCGGAAGTACAGCAGCTCCGGCACCTGGTGGAAGGGCCCGTGCAGGGCGATCTCGGCGACGAATGTGCGGTCCGCGTGGTGGTAGCTGTCGTGCGGCTTCACCCGGCGCAGTACGTCGGCCCGCATCACCCCGTAGAAGTCGTCGCCACCGGGTTCGAACAGCAGGCTGCGGAAGCGCTCCGGCGCGTGCGGCGAGTCGGTGGCGAGCCCGTACGCGTATGGGACTTTCACCTGGCCGTCGCCGTCTATGACCGCCTGGCCGCTGTGCGCGAGGATCATGTCCGGCCGCTCGTCCAGCGCCGACACGCAGCGCCGCAGCAGGTCCCGGGCGTACAGGTCGTCGTGCGAGGCCCACTTGAACAGCTCGCCGCGGCACCGGGTGAACACATGGTTGTGGTTCGGCGCGGCGCCGATGTTCCGGGGCAGCCGCAGGTACCGGATGCGCGAGTCCCGCGCCGCGTACTTGCGGCAGATGTCCTCGGTCCCGTCGGTCGAGGCGTTGTCGGAGATGACCAGCTCGAAGTTTTCGTAGGTCTGGCCGAGGAGGGCGTCGAGGGATTCGGCGAGGTACTCCTCGCCGTTGTACACGGGCAGGCCGATGCTCAGCCTGGGTCGGGCGGTCATGGCGTCCTCACTTCGGGAATGGAGTCCTGGTGGTGCTCGCGCTGGGCGGAGCGCAGCTGGAGCCACCACACGGCGGAGGCGGCGAGGGTCGCGGTGGCGACGCCCCAGGCCGAGCCGACCGTGCCGGCCATGGCCGCGCCGCCGAGTCCACCAGCCACATAGCAGCCGGAGGCGAACAATTGGCAGCGCAGGCTGCGCCGGGCCGCGGCGAGGGCGCGCAACCCGGCCGCCGCGCCGGTGCCGAGGCCGGCGCCGGCGACGCCGAGGGTGACCGGCACGATGAGCTGTGCGGCGGAGTGCCAGACGTCGCCGAGCACGAGCTCGCCGAGCCGGTCCGGCATCAGCAGCAGCGCCCCGCCCCAGAACACGGCGGCGACGGCCTGCCCGCCTCCCAGCAGCAGGCAGAACGTGCCGAGGCGGTGCGGGGCCCGCCGCAGGACCCGTGCCGCCTCCGCGACGGTGACCAGCGAGAGGCCCATCAGCACCGCGAGGAACGGGCCGAGCAGCAGCTCGGCGCCCCGGACCGCGCCCACCGCGCCGACCCCGACGATCGCGCCGAGCCCGTACGCACGCAGCTGGCTCGCGCCGCTGAGGCTGACGTTCTCGACGAGATACCGGTAGCCGAGGTCGCGCTGCTCGCGCAGCCACGCGCGCGCCTGGGCCGTGCGCGGCAGGATGCCGGACTGGACGTAGCCGTACCCCGCGGCGACCGTCGCGGACGCGCCCCAGGCGAGCACGAAGGCGGCCACGCTGCCCACGCGGGCCGCCACCACCATGGCCGGGACGAGTGCGACGCCCCACACGAGGTCGTTGACGAACGCCTTCTTCCCGGTGCCCGCGGCGAAGAACGAGTACCGCCAGGCGTCTTGGAGCAGCAGCCCGGGCAGCACCACGCCGAGACAGGCGAACGCGGGCCCCACCTGGCCGCCGAGGGCGAGGCCGGCCACCACACCCGCCGCGCCGATGACGGCGCCGACGCCGACCGCGGTGCCCGACGACCGGGCCACCGCCCCGCGCCAGGCCGTGTCCGACACGCCGCTGAAGCGCACCACGAGCGGGTCGGTGGCAAGGCCCCGGGAGACGTTGAGCACCACGCCGTAGGTCACCCAGGCGAGGCTGAACACGCCGAACGCGGTCACCCCCAGCGAGCGGGCCACGTAGATCCCCACCGCGAAGTTGCTGATGCTGGAGGCCGCCTGGTCGGCCAGCCCCCAGGACAGCCGGCCGGCGAAGGTCCGCCGGGTGGATCCCGCCGGTGCCTTCGCCTTCTCCTCCTCGGTGGTCATCGGCGTCATGCCTTGATCAGACCGGCGCCGTGCAGGGCGTCGGCCGCGTCGGCGACGGTGTCGAACGGCAGCCCGGACCGCTGGGCGACGTCCAGCAGAGAGTGCTCGCCGTCGGAGAGGCTGAGCACCCAGAGCATGGCCATCTGGGCCTGCTTCGCGTCGCTGCGGCCGCCGAGGGATTCGTACAATCCCCGTCGGCCCAGCTGCGGCTCGCCGTAGGGACTGAGGTTGACGTACCGTCGGTTGCGGTCCAGCACGGAGAACGCCTCGAGGCAGACGGCGAGAGTGTCCGCCAGCGCCTCCGGGGAGACAAAGGCCAGGTCGTCCGCCGAGGTGTGGTACTCGGGGTAGCCGGCGTACGGGGTCCGGCTCAGTGAGCCCACGCCCAGATCGAACCCGGGCGAGCAGAACTGCCGCTCGTCGTAGCCGTACGGAGTGAACTCGGCGACGCGGTGCGGGCGGTCGGAGGCGAGCAGCACATGCCGCATCACCCGGTCGATCTCCGCGTCGCCGCGCCTGCTCTGCTTGTACGTCAGCTGTCCCGGGTCGCCGGCGCAGGCCAGCACCAGCCCGTGTCTGACCCTTCCCCCGGCTCTCGGCTCCTCCCCCGGCCGTCGGCCGGGAGGGGCCCCCGGGGCAGGGGATGCCCCGTTCACCCGGTCCGCGTTGCGGGCCAGCCAGGTGATCGCCCCGATGGTGCCGGGCGCGAACAGGAACCGGTAGGTGTACCACGGTGTCCGCTCCGCCAGCGACCGCGCCAGATAGGTCGCCACAGCGATGCCGGCCACGTTGTCGTTGGCCAGCGACGGGTGGCAGACGTGGCAGGAGACGATCACCTCGTCGGCGACCTGTCCGGGGACCACGTGCTCGGCGTAGGTGAGGTGGCCGTCGGCGAGCGTGGAGTCGATGCGCACCTGGTACTCGCCGTCCGGCATGGCGTCCAGCGTCTCCTGCGCCAGGCAGAACCCCCACTCCGGCTGGTAGTAACTGGTGCGGTAGGGCACCCAGGACGGGTGCTCCGGCAGGGTGTGCAGGTGTCCGCGCAGTTCGTCCAGCGGCATGGTCGCCGCGACCGGCACGCTGTAGCCGAGCACGTGCAGGTTGGACGCGGCGAAGTCGACGACCCGGTTGCCGGCGGCGTCGGCGATGTACGCGTCCCGGATGTTCCACTCCTGCGGCACCGTCCAGTCCAGCACCCGGGTTCCGGTCGGCACCTCGTGCACCTGCAGCGGGACGTACTCGTCGACGATCTTCAGAGTGGCGCGCACACCGTCGCCGGTGATGCTCCGGCACAGCGGGTACAGCCGCTCCACCAGCTGGTATATCTCTTCGCCTGCTGCGGTCATCGGCGCCGCCGCAGGGTGTCGTCGACGGCGCCGGCGTCGGACGCCGCGCGCAGCACGGCCAGCCGGGTGAAGCGGCGCTCGAAGTCCTCCCGGGTCAGCCCGTGTTTCCGGTAGGCGTCGGCGAGTTCGAGCGCGCCCTGCTTCACCGTCCACTCGCAGTCGAAGCCGGGTACGGCGTTGCGGAACCGGCTGAAGTCCACGCGGTACGAACGGGGATCGGCGCCGGTCTCCCCGGTGATCCGCACCTTCGAGCCGGACACGGCCTCGGCGACCTGCTCGGCGATCTCGGCGACCGTGACGTTGTTGATCTCGCTGCCGATGTTGAACGCCCGGTCGTGCACCGCCTCGCGCGGCGCGGTCAGCGCCGCCGTGAAGGCTCGTGCGATGTCGGCGGCGTGCACCAGCGGACGCCAGGGGGTGCCGTCGGAGAGCACCAGCACCTCGCCGGACAGGAACGCGTGGCCCACCAGGTTGTTCAGCACGATGTCGGCGCGCAGCCGGGGTGAGTAGCCGAAGGCGGTGGCGTTGCGCATGAACACCGGGCTGAAGTCGCCGTCGGAGAGCGCGTGCAGGTCGTCCTCCACCCGCACCTTGGACTCCGCGTACGGCGTCACCGGGCGCAGCGGGGCGTCCTCGGCCACCAGCTCGCCGCCGCCGGCGGCGCCGTAGACCGAGCAGGTGGACGCGTACAGGAAGCGCCGCACTCCGGCGTCGCGGGCCAGCCGGGCGAGGCGTACGGACGCGTGGTGGTTGATGTCGTAGGTGAGTTCCGGCGCCAGCGCTCCCAGCGGGTCGTTGGACAGAGCGGCCAGATGGATCACGGCGTCGACCCCGGCCAGGTGTTCGGCCGTGACGTCGCGCAGGTCCACCTGCGGCCCCGGCGGGTCCACGGGCTGCGGGCCCAGCACGCAGTCGGCGAACAGGCCGGAGTCCAGCCCGACGACCTTGTGCCCGGCGGCCGCGAGCAAGGGGGCCATCACGGTGCCCAGGTAGCCCTGGTGTCCGGTGAGCAGTACGCGCAAGGTTCATTCCCCCAGGTTCAGAGTGAGTTTGGCAGCGGCGAACGCCTCGGCGTAGCGCGCGTGGCTTTCGATGCCGCGGATTCGGGCAAGACCGAGGAAGGCTTCCCGGTCGTACCAGGGCCGGTGCCGTTGCGAGGGGTAGTGCTCCTGCAGCAGCCGCACCTTGCGTTCGGCGACCTCCGGCGACAACGGCTGGTACGCCGCCGGACGGCCGAGATCGCCGTCCCACTTGACGATCTCGTAGCCGAGCACCAGGTGGTCGCGGAACGCGGTGGGAACGAGCTTCGCCAGGCCGCGGTGGTCCTGGTGCGCGTCATCGGTGCGCGGGGCCAGCACGAGATCCGGCTCGGTGCGCAGGCGCAGTTCCTCGACCGCGGCCTTGGCCTCCTCCCAGTGCGCCGGCAGCCGGCCGTCCGGCAGCTTGAGCACGGTCAGCCGCAGGTCGGCGTCCGGGCAGAAGGCGGTGAGCGCGGCCTGCTCCTCCTGCTCCCGCTCGCTGCCGCCGCCGGAGAGCACCAGCGCGTCGACGCGGATGCCCGGCCGCGACAGGCACAGCGTCAGCAGTGTTCCGCCGGCGCCGATGGCGATGTCGTCGCAGTGCGCGCCCACCGCGACGACTCGGTCCAGGCGCTCTGCCCCGAGCCGGATCACGCCCACGCTCCGGAGCCGATTCCGCTGCCGATCCCGCCGCCGGTCCCGCCCGCCCGCACGCCGTCCCTTTCCCACACGGCCCACGGGCGGTCGCCCCGGGCGTAGGCCTCGTCGAGCGCGGCCCGCTCCTTCACGGTGTCGGTCGGCTTCCAGAAGCCGCGGTGCCGGTGCGCCACCAGCCGTCCGCGCTTGGCCAGTTGGGTGCATCCGTCGGCGACCAGGTCGCCGTTCTCCGGGATGTGGTCGAAGACCTCCTGGCGGAGCACGAAGTAGCCGCCGTTCTCCCACAGCGGCAGTTCGCTCACCGCGGTGATGCCCCCCACCAGGCCGTCGTCGCCCAGGTCCACGCAGTGGAACGAGGACTGCGGCGGCACCACCATCATCGACGCGCCGGCGTCGCGCCGGGCGAACCGGTCGATCATCTGGGGCAGCGGGGCATCGGTGAGCACGTCGGCGTAGTTGGCGAGGAACATCTCGTCGCCGTCCAGGTGGCGACGGACCCGGCGCAGTCGCTCCCCGATCGGTGACTCGATGCCGGTCTGCACGAACGTGATCGTCCAGGAGGCGATGTCGGTGGACAGCAGCTCCGTCCGCCCGCCGCGCAGCACGAAGTCGTTGGAGGTCGTCTCCTCGTAGTTGAGGAAGAAGTCCTTGATGTGGTGGGCCCCGTACCCGAGGCACAGGATGAACTCCGTGTGCCCGTAGTACGCGTAGTAGCGCATGACGTGCCAGATCAGCGGTCGCGGGCCGACCATCGCCATCGGCTTGGGCACGTCGTCGGAGGTTCCGTTGCGCATGCGCAGCCCGTAGCCGCCGCAGAACAGTACGACCTTCAAGGCTTCACCTCGACAATGCTCAGTTCCGGAATGGGGAAGACCAGTCGGCCGCCCCAGGAGTGCACAAAGGACAGCTGCTCGACCAGTTCGGCCCGCAGGTTCCACGGCAGGACGAGGACGTAGTCCGGTCTGTCGGCGGCTATCCGCTCGGGCGGCAGGATCGGGATGCGGGTGCCCGGGGTGAACCTGCCGTGCTTGTAGGGGTTGCGGTCGACCGTGTACGCGAGCAGGTCGGGCCGGATGCCGCAGTGGTTGAGCAGGGTGTTGCCCTTGCCCGGGGCGCCGTAGCCGACGACCGTCTCGCCGCGCTCGGCCGCCTCGATGAGGAACCGCAGCAGGTCCCGGCGCACCTTGGCCACCCGGGCGGAGAACTGGGTGTACCCGGACAGCTCCTGCAGCCCGGCGGCCTTCTCCCGGTCCAGCACGTCGGCCACCCTTCCCCGAGCTCTCGGCTCCTCCCTCAGCCTTCGGCCGGGAGAGGCCCCCGGAGCGGGGGACACCCCATGGGCCGGCTCGCCGGCCGCCTCGGCCGGCCGGGCCCACAGCCGGATGGAGCCGCCGTGCGTGGGCAGCAGCTCGACGTCCACGAGCGCGAGTCCGCCGCTCGCCAGCGCCCGGGCCGCGGAAGCGACCGTGTAGTACTGGAAGTGCTCGTGGTAGATCGTGTCGTACTGGTTCTCCTCGATCAGGGTCAGCAGGTGCTGCACCTCGATGGAGACCCAGCCGTCGTCGGCGACCAGGGCGCGCAGTCCCCGGGTGAACCCGACCACGTCGGGGATGTGTGCGTACACGTTGTTGGCCACGACCAGGTCCGCCGGGCCGTGCTCGGCGCGGACGCCGGCGCCGGTGGCCGGGTCCAGGAACGCCGTGAGCGTGGGCACACCCGCGTCCCGCGCCGCGGCGCCGACGTTCACCGACGGCTCGATGCCGAGGCAGCGGATCCCGCGGTCCACCACATGCCTCAGCAGGTACCCGTCGTTGCTCGCGACCTCGACCACGAAGGCGTCGGCGCCGAGCCCCAGCCGCTGTACGGCGTCGGCGACGAAGGCGCGGGCGTGCTCCACCCAGGAGGTCGAGTAGGAGGAGAAGTACGCGTACTGCGTGAACGTCTCCTCCGGCGTGATCAGCGGAGGGATCTGCGCGAGCCAGCACTCGGTGCAGACCCGCAGGTGCAGCGGGTACGTCGGCTCCGGCTGGTCCAGTTGGTCCGCGGCGAGGAAACTCTCGCACGGCGGGGTCGCCCCGAGGTCGACGACGCTCACCGGCGCCGCCGAGCCGCAGAGTCGGCATCGTGTCATCTACTGCCCCCATCCCGCTCGCGCGGGCGCCCCCGCAGCGAGCCAGTGTTCTCGTCCCCTGACGGCGGCGGGCTGCCCCCGCCGCCGGACCGACCCGCGATCGCGGTGCGGTACCCGTCCACCAGGCGCTCCAGCCCGACGGCCGGGCTGAAGCCCTGTTCGTAACGGCGCCGGGCCGCCTGGCCCATCTCCCGGTTGCCTGCCGGATCGGTCGTGATCCGGCGCAGGCAGGACGCGAGCGAGGCGGGCTCGCCCGGCCGGTGCAGCAGCCCGGTCACCCCGTCCTCGACGAGTTCGACGAAGGCGCCGTGACCGGCGGCGACGGCCGGGACCCCGGCCGCCATCGCCTCCACGACCACCAGGCCGAACGCCTCCAGCCAGGTGGAGGGAGCCACCACGGCGACCGACCGCGCGACGGCCTGCCGGCACTCCTCCGGGTCGTACAGGCCGACGTACCGGACGTCGTGCCGGCCCGCCGCCCAGGCGGTCACCTCTCGCTCCAGCGGCCCCGTGCCGGCGATCACGAGCGGCACGCCCACACCTCCGCCGGCGGCGATCTCGTCCCACGCGGCCATGAGCAGCCGCACGCCCTTGGCCTCCGCGAGCCGGCCGAGATAGAGCAGCTGCTCGCCGTCGCCCACTCGGCGGGCGTCCGGCTCTGGCACGAAGTTGTGCTTCACCGCCATCCGTTCGGGTGGCATGCCGGCCCGCACCAGGACGTCGCGCTGCGCCGCGGAGATGCAGAAGAACCGCTCCACGCCGGTCCACCACCGCCGCCGGTTGACCGACAGGCTCACCGCGAGCGGCGCCGTCGCCAGCCGGGAGCCCCGGTAGCAGCCGTGCCGGACGGCGGGCAGCGGCGCGGACCCGACGCACTCGGTGCACGGCCGGCCGTCCCGCTGCAGCGTGCCGGGCGGGCAGACCTGGGTGTAGTTGTGCAGTGTGGCGACTGCGGGCACGCCGGCGTCGGCGCAGGCGGCCAGCACCGCCGGCGACAGGAGCGGGAAGACGTTGTGGATGTGCACCACGTCCGGCCGCTCGGTGCGGAGCCGGGCGGCGAGCTCCGCGCGGACCACCGGGTTCCACGGCACCAGCAGCGGCACCGCGGCCTTGCCCAGCAGGGACCGGGCGGCGATGTCGTCGCTGCGCCGCTCGAACACGTCGACCCGGTGGCCGGCTCCGCGCAGCAGCGCCGCCTCCTGGTCGACGACCTTGTTCTCCCCGCTCGGCTGCGCCGAGGCGTAGCGGTTGTGCACTGCTAGAACGTGAATGCCGTGCATGTTCAGGTCACCTCCGATCTCCGGGCCCATTGCGGGATGCGTCGTCGAGGGTCTTCGGGTCTTGAGAGGGGAGCGGCCGCGGCAGGCGCCGCCAGCAGCGAGGCGGCCACGGCCAGATGCAGCAGATACGGCGAGGCGTCGCCCAGCCCGGCCTCGGTGTACGACGCGATCGCGCAGTAGCTGATCAGGAAGATCGCGCAGGCCCTCGAAAGCGACGGCGGCCGCAGCAGTGCGACGCCGCCCAGTGTGATGATGATCGCCGCCACCAGGGTGACGCCGGTCAGACCCTGCTCGTGGTAGACGGCCAGCCAGCTGTTGTCGATCGGCAGCCCGCCGAACGACTTGTCGCCCAGGCCCGTGCCGAACAGGTACTCCGAGGCCGTCCGGGGTGCTGCCAGCAGGGCGTCCCAGACCTTGGCCCGACCGGTGAGGTTGGTGAAGTTCTCCTGGCTCTGTCCGCGCAGGAACCACGCCTGCAGCGCCGAGTTGAACCCCACCGCGGCCACGGCGGCGCACAGCACCGCCCAGGCGAAGAACCGGCGGGCGGCGGCGCTGGTCAGGATCAGCGAGCCGATCGCCAACGCCAGCCCGATGAGCAGGCCGAGCGTGGCCGTGCGGGTATGGGTCAGCGCGAGCAGGACGACCGCAGGCACGATGACCGCCGCCGCGCTGCCCCGGTCGGTCCGGCGGCCCAGGACGAGCAGCACGGCAAGCCCGGTGATCACCGCGGCGTACTGTCCGATCTGCGGCGGGGTGAGCGGCCACAACGCGCCCACCAGCCGCCCGCCGTAGAGCTCGGGCATGGCGGCGCCCGGTGAGATGAGCGCGCCGGCGGCCACCGACCCGAGGACCGCGACGTACATCCGGATGTGGTGCCGGACGAATGTCAGGCTGCCGTCCCACCAGCGGCTGAGCAGCCACAGCGTGCCGACGAAGAGAGCCAGCCGGGCGCAGCGGAACAGCGCGCCGAACCCGGACTCCAGGCTTGCGCTGGAGATCACGCTCGGCGCCAGCAGCAGGGTGAGCAGGAGCACATAGGCGCTGGGCCGGATGCGCAGCCGGAGGTTGACCGCGAGCGCCAGCGCGAACGCGGCGACCAGCGCTCCCATGGTGACCATCTGGATGAGGGAGCGGGGCAGCGGGATGATGGTCTTCGCCCCTGTGGAGCCGAGCGTGTTGAGGATCAGCAGCCCCCAGACCGCCCCGACGATCTTCTCCGTGTGATCCGTGTGGCCTGTGCGGTCCCTATGATCCGTGCGGTCCGTATGGTCCGTGTGGTCCGTGTGGTTCGGGCTCATCTCAACCACCGTCCCGTGCCCGGAAGGTGCTGCCCGCGTCCTGCCGGTACGGCGTGCCCTGCCACTGCCGGAAGTCGAGTACCCGGCCCGGGTCGTGGGCGACGAATTTCCATGGTCCGAGGTAGACGTTGTCGTGCCAGCGGTTGTGCTGCTTGCGGGTGATCGCCTCGGCCACCCGCTCGCCCCGGTACGGCGACCAGTCCGGATAGGTGCCGTAGTTGGCCAGCACCGCCATGCGGTCGCACTTCACCGTGCAGTCGACGACGGACTTGTCCAGCACGAAGCGGTTGCCGTGGATGTCCACCCGCTGGGTCTTCCACCGGCAGTCGGCGTAGAGCGGTGCGGTGGCGATCGCCGGCTGCGCGCAGCGGTCGGTGTTCTTCACCAGCAATGTGCAGTCACCGGAGGAGGTGTTGGCCGGGCTGTTGCAGAACCGGTCGGCGTTCTCCCACAGGGTGATCCCCGACCAGTTGTTCTCCAGCACGTTCCGATAGATCTCGATCTTGTCGGTACGGGCTCGGATCCGTGGTTCGCCGCCGGACTCGGACAGGTAGACGGTCGCGAAGGGGAAGTTGTCGCCGCGGTCGGCGTGCCTACGGCCCTCGACCCAGTTGTTCCGCCTGATCGTGTTCTTCCGGATGACCGCGTTGTAGCTGGTCTCGTAGATCAGTGCGGCGCCGTCGTTGGCCTCGAGCAGGTTGTCCTCGATGCGGAAGTCGTTGTTGTTGGTGTCCGCCCATAACCCGGCTCCGCGGTTGTCGTGCACCCAGTTGCCGCGTATGTCGGCGCCGTTGACGGCCCAGAACTTGACGCCTCCGGTGCAGCCGCAGCCCGGCCGCCGCCGCTCCCAGTCGTCCTTGTTGTTGTCTGCGATCTCGTTGCCCTCGACCACCAGGTCGCTGATGCGGCCGGCGGCCTTGTACGCGTTCATGCCGTACTGGCCGTTGCCGCGCAGACAGCTGGCGCGGACCTGCTGGCGGGCGCCGGCCATCAGCCCGGCGCCGGAGTTGTTCTGGATCGTCGCGTGCTCGATCACCCACCCGTCGGCCGAGTCATGGTTGACCACGCCTTCGTCGTGCGGCGCGACGAAACCCTGCACGGTCAGGTGGCGGATGGTGACGTCGCGGGCGGCGCCGCCGAACGCGTACTGGTTGGTCTTCCGGCCGTCGAGCACCGCGCCCGGCGCGCCGAGGTAGCTGTTCCCCTCCTTGGGGATGACCTGGGCGTAGCGGTCCGGCCGGAGCCGGTGCTTGCCCGGTCGAAGCCAGAACGTGGTGTTCGGCGGGCTGCTCTTGGTCTTCGCAGCCAGGTCACCGGGCACCGCGGGGTCGACCGTCACCGCGCCGGCCGGCGCCTTCGCCGGCCCGGCCGCGGGCTTGGCGCACACCCGGGCCGCGGACGTGGACGGCGCGGCGGTCGGCTCCGGCCGCGCGTCCGGCGTGCTCTCGCAGCCGGTCGCCGCCAGCAGGGCCAGCGCCAGCGGCGCCGTCGGCAGCGCCCGGCGCCGCCACTTGATCCGCACGCGTCTCCTCCCTAGCCGCGGAACCCGAGTACGGTGGTGTACTCCGCCGGCGGCGCGGCGGCGTCGGCGAAGCCGGCGCCGACCAGCGTTGTGGTGGGTTCTTTGCGCCCGAAGCCGGCGGAGTACCAGCCCAGCGGCGGGTTGCTCTCGCCGCGATGCGCCCGCCAGCACAGCTGCCCGGGCAGGTCGAGCACCGCGGAGCGGTCCTCGCCGTCCCGGGTCCAGGTGAGCAGGGCCCGGTTCCCCACCAGGTCCGCGGCGATCGCCGGGCCGAGGTGGAACGCCAGGTGCACGGCCCGGCGCGGGCCGTGTCGGCCGCGGACCTCGTCGACCACCCTCAGCTCCTTGGCTGCGGCCGTCAGCTCCACCCGGCGGTGGTGCACGACGCCCTGGTAGCCGTGGTGCTCGGCGCACCAGCGGGCCGTCCCCCCGTCGGAGGCGTCGGATGTGTCCGCGACCAGGACGCGGCTCCTGGCATGCCGGGTCCACAGGAACGGGCCGCCGGAGACGGACTGGTCACCGCCGTCCAATCGCAGGGTGTTGTGGCCGAGGGTCGACCGGAAGTACTGCCGCCACTCGGGCTGCCCGTGGTAGCAGTACGTCCCGGGGTCGGCGAGCACGTCGACCCCGTCGTGCCGGACCTCCACGGACAGCGCGTCCGCGTGGGCGTGCGCGGCGATGGACAGGAAGCCGTGCGGACCGCCGTCGCAGCGGCACCAGATCTCCTCCGGACCGCGCAGGATGGTGAGCCCCGCGTCGGCGAAGTGGCCCGGCCGGCTTGCCGGGCGGGCTGCGGCCGGTGCGGCAGGCCGGATGAGCGCGGCCAGCAGCGGGGTGCGCACATCGGCCCCGGACACCGCCGGCCACCAGGGGAGCCGGCCGAACACGGCGTCCCCGGTGGCCAGCAGCGAGGCCCAGCGGTTGCCGCCCGCGCCGTCCACGACCAGACCGTGCCCGTCGTCCGCGTCCCCCTGGCGCGGCGGCCGCAGCCGGCTGTCCACGATGGCCGCCAGCGCGTCGGTCATCCGCAGCAGCACCAGCCGGATCGATGCGGGGACCGGCACGCCGGCGGCATCCGCCTCGGCCACCGCTGCCAGGCCGAGTTCCAGCACCAAGCCGTGGTACTCGGTGGCCAGTTCGCGGTTGAGGCCGGAGCCGAAGGTGTTGCTCCGCAGATGCCGCTCCAGCGACCGCAGCGCATCGGCTCGCCAGCGCGCCGATGAGGGGAACCACCCGAAGGCGCAGGCTGCGGCGAACTGCCCGGCGGCCTCTGCGATGACATGGTTGTTCGCCGAAGACCCGCGGCTGGGGAAGGCGGCCAGCCAGCGCTGGTGGTGCCAGATCTGGTTCAGCGCCGCCGGGTTGCCCTCGAACAGCCCGGCCGCGCCGCGCCAGCCGTCGAGCAGCCGGCGGATCCACACCCAGGACAGCAGCCGGATACCCAGCTCGATGCCGCTGGTCCAGTGCACTCCGCGCAGCGGTGGGTTGGCCGCCCACCACGACCGCAGATGCCCGGCCACCCGCTCGGCATACCGCTCGTCCCCGGTGGTCGCGTAGGCGGCGGCGAGCACGGTGAGGTACTGGTGCCGGGACGGCTCCCAGATCTGCTTGACGTCCCCGACCGCGTCCTCGTCCCGGTACGGCACGTCGAAGGCGTAGCCCCGCGGAGCCCGCCGCCCGGTCTTGGGGTCGTACTGCCAGTCCGGGTCCGCCAGGTCGTCGCGGTCCACCCCGAAGTACACGGCGTGCCCGGCCATCAGCCGGTCCGCCTCGGCGAGGAGGCGTTTCGCGGCGTCCGGCGGCACCGCGGCGAGCGTCCCCGCGGGCAGTGCCGCGGTGAACCGGGCGCCGGTCACGCTCGGGCAGTCCGGCAGGCCCGACCGCCACCGCCGCCTGCGCACCGCGTCGCCCACCCGGCCGCCGACCTCCCGCGGCCCCATCCGGGACAGCCGCCGCAGGTACCAGCCCGCACTTCCCGCGCTCACGGTCATCGCGCCCTCGCCAACGTCACCGGCGCGCCGCCGGCCAGGCCGGTCTGCACGGCGAGGGTGGCCGCCGTGGTGGCGACCAGCGACTCCAGCGGCACCGGCATCGGCCCGCCGGTCCGCACGGCCTTGACGAACGCGGCGAGTTCGGCGTTCTGGCCCTTGTCCCGGGCCTTGGGCAGCCGTGAACCGACCCAGCGCCTGCGGCGGCCGTCGTAGACGGCGGCGCGGACGAAGTCGTCGAGGCGCAGCGCGTGGCCGTCCGCGACCAGGTCCAGTGTCTCCTTGGGGAAGCCGGCCGGGCCGGTGGTGACATAGCTGATGGCGGCGGTGGACCCGTCCGGGTAGCGCAGCACCGTCTGGATGTCGCCGCTGCCCTCGTTCCCGGACGTGCCGACCGCGTACACCGAGACCGGGTCGGCGTCGAGCAGACAGCTCGCCGTGTCGATGAAGTGCCCGCCCTCGCCGGCGAACCGGGAGCCCTCGGCGCCCTGCCGGAGGTACCAGCTGCCGTGCTCCAGGCGGCCCGCGTTGACCAGGTAGCGCAGGCTCGCCGGGCCGGTCCGGGCGCCGAACTGCTTCCTGGCCTCAAGCAGCAGCGGCGCGAACCGGCGGTTGAAGCCCACCTGGAGCCGGTCGTTGCCGGACTCCTCCACCGCCGCGAGCACGCCGGCCAGCTCGTCCTCGGTGAGGGCCAGGGGCTTCTCCACGAACACGGTCTTGCCGGCCAGCAGCGCCTTCCGGGTCAGTTCGGCGTGCGAGCTGTGCCGGGTGACCACGAACACCGCGTCGATGGACTTGTCGCCGAGCACGGCGTCGAGATCGGTGGTCGCCTCGGCGAAGCCGAACTTCCGCTGCGCGTTGGCCGCGGACAGCGCGGTCGTGGTGACGACGGTCGACAGCGTGACGCCGTCGCGCTGTGCCAGGTGCGGCAGCAGCATCGAGCTCGCGTAGTTGCCCGCGCCGACGAATGCCAGCCGCACCGGCGACTTGGCGGCTCTGGCCGTGCCGGACGCTCCGCCGCCGCGTCCCTTCACCTCGGGCAGGGCCACCGCCGGAGCCTGGGCTTCCGACTCGTGTTCGGGGTACCGGAACAGCACCGCCACGGCCTTCAGATCGCCGTCCTTCAGCCGCTGGTACGTCTCGACGGCGTCAGCGAAGGCGGCGACGTGGGAGACCAGCGGCTCCACGTCGACGCTGCCGCGGGCGAGGAGATCGAGGAAGCACGCCAGGTTGCGGCGCTCGGTCCAGCGCACATAGCCGATCGGGTAGTCCCGACCCTCCAGCTCGTACTCCGGGTCGTAGCGCCCGGGGCCGTACGACCGGGAGAACCGGACGTCGAGCTCCTTCTCGTAGTACGCGTTCCACGGCAGGTCCAGGCGGCACTTGCCGATGTCGACGACCCGGCCGCGGTCCCGGCAGAGCCGGGCGGCCAGCTCTACGGGCTGGTTGCTGCCGCCGCCGGCGGCCAGGTACACCTGGTCCACGCCATGACCGCCGGTGAGCTCGGCGACGGCGGCTTCCACGGCCGCGGACGCGGGATCGCCGCAGGCCGCCGCACCCAGGCGCTCGGCGAGCTCGCAGCGCACCGGGTCGGGGTCGACCCCGACGACGCGGACCCCGGAGGCGGCCAGCAGCTGCACCACCAGCTGCCCGATCAGCCCGAGGCCGATGACCAGCGCCGCATCGCCGAGCCGTGACTCGCCCTGGCGGACGCCCTGCAGCGCGATGGACCCGACGGTGCCGAAGGCGGCGTGCCGCGGCGCGAGGCCGTCCGGCACCCGGGCGTAGAGGTTCTTCGGCACCCAGTTCAACTCGGCGTGCAGCGCGTGCTCGTTGCCGGCGCACGCCACGAGGTCGCCGACCGCCACATCGTCGATCCCGGCGCCGACCTGCTCGACCACCCCGCACAGCGAGTAACCCAGCGGCGTGTAGGAGTCCAGCTTGCCCATCACCTTGCGGTAGGTGGCAGGCACCCCGTTGGCAGCGACGCTCTGCACGACCTTGGCCACCTGATCCGGCCGTGAACGGGCCTTGCCCACCATCGACATGCCGGCCTCGGACACCTTCATGAGCTCGGTCCCGGTGGAGATCAGCGAGTAGGCGCTGCGCACCAGCACACCGCCCGGCTTGCACCCCGGCGCCGGCACGTCGAGCAGCGCCAGCTCGCCGCTCTTGTAGTTCTGCACAACCTGTTTCACCCGAACTCCTCTGATTCCTAAGCCGTTGACCGGGTGCTCTGGCCGGCCCCGGAGGTCGCGTCGCGATACCAGTACTCGAGGGTCAGCACATGCCACAGATGCTTGGAGAAGTCCCGCTGTCCGGCGGCGTCCTCGGCGACCAGCCGCTGCAGCGCGTCGCGGCGCAGGAACCCGGAACGCACGAGCACGCCGTCATGCACCACCTCGCGCACCAGCGGCGCCAGATCCCGGCTCATCCAGGCCCGCAGCGGGGCGCTGAACAGGCCCTTGGGCCGGTACACGATCTCCCGGGGCAGGATCGAGCAGGCCGCCTCCTTGAGGACGGCCTTGCCCTGCCGTCCCACGATCTTGCGGTCGCCGGGCACGGCGAACGCCGCCTTGACCACCTCGACGTCCACATACGGCACCCGCACCTCGGTCGACGCGGCCATGCTCGACCGGTCCGTGTACGCGAGGTTCAGACCCGGCAGGAACATCCGGGCGTCGCCCAGGCACATGCGGTTGACGAAGTCGTCGAGGTCGTTGTCCTGGTAGACGTCCGCGTGCTCGGTCAGCACGTCCTCGACCGTCCCGGCCAGGTCCGGATCGACCAGGGCGAGCAGCTCGTCCTGGTCGTACATGGTGTAGCTGCGCCGGAACGCGGTCTCCTCCGGCAGATCGGCGAAGGAGAGGAACCGCTTCGCGAAGCGCACCGACCGGTACCCCCGGCGGGCCGTGGCGACCGGCAGCCGGTCCACGGCCCGGAACAGGCCGCGCCGCAGAGGCCGCGGGACGCGCTGGTAGCGCAGCGCGATCAGGTTGGCCAGGTGCTTGCGGTAACCGGCGAACAGCTCGTCGGCGCCCATCCCCGAGAGCATCACCTTGACCCCGGCCTCCCGGGCGGCCGAGCAGATCAGAAAGGTGTTGATCGCGGCGGGGTCGCCGATCGGCTCGTCCAGGTGGTACGTCATCTGCGGCAGCAGGTCGAGCACGTTCGGGGCGATCTCGATCTCATGCAGGTCGACGCCGAACCGCTCGGCCACCCGCCGGGCATAGCGCAGGTCGTCCGGCATCGCCTCAAACCTGGCGTCCTCGGCGCGGAACCCGATCGTGTAAGCGGAGATCCCGGGTCGGTCGCGGGCCGCCAGCGCGGTCAGATAGCTGGAGTCCAGCCCGCCGGAGAGGAAGGTCGCCACGGGTACGTCGGAGAGCAGGTGGCGACGGGTCGACTCCTCGACGATGGCGGCGACATCCGGCTGCTCGCCGCCCCGGGCCCGCTCCCGGGCCTCGGCGGCGACGTCCTTCAGACGCCAGAACCGGCCGCGTTCCACCCGGCCGTCGGGCCGGCACCTGAGCCAGCTCCCCGGCGGCAGCTTCTCCGCTTCGCGGAACGCGCACCGTGAGTCCGGCACCCAGTAGTACAGCAGCGAGGCCACCAGCGCCGCATGGTCCACCTGCAGCGACCCGCCGGTCACGGCGGCGAGCGCCTTGAGCTCGGAGGCGAACACCAGGCCCTCGCCGCGCCGGAGCAGGAACAGCGGTTTGATGCCGAGCTGGTCGCGGGCGAGCACCAGGTCCCCGGTCCGCTCGTCGAAGATCCCGAACGCGAACATGCCGCGCAGCCGGGGCAGGCAGTGGGTGCCCCAGCGCCGCCAGGCCTCCAGCAGCACCTCGGTGTCGGAGGCGCCGCGGAAGCGCACCCCGGCGGCTGCCAGCTCGGCACGCAGCTCGGGCGCGTTGTACAGCTCGCCGTTGTACGTCAGGACCAGGCCGTCCGAGACCATCGGCTGGGCGCCGGTCTCGGACAGGTCGATGATGGCCAGTCGGCGGTGCCCGAGGTGCACTTCGCCGTCACCGGCGGGGTGGTCGTATCGGCCCGCCCCGTCCGGACCGCGGTGGGCGAGGGCGCCGGTGAGCCGGTCGGTCACGGCCTTCCCGTCCGGCCATCGGTACGTGCCTGCGATGCCACACATGTCCTACCGTGCCTCCTGGTCGCTGTCCGGGACCCGTGCCGCCCACATCGGCAGCCGCTCCGCCTGCCGTCGGCCTTCCCCCACTGCCTGAACGGCGTGGGAGGTACCCCCGCCCTTCTGTCGGGCCAGTTGCTCGTTCCGGCCGCGCAGCGCGATGTGCAGCCCGTCCCACAGCGTGCCGTCGGTCCGGTCACGCGGATCGGGGTCGATCAGCACCACGCCGATCACCGGAATATGCTGGTCCGCGAGCTGCCGCGCCACGGTGTGCAGCCATGCGGCGCTGCCGTGCCCGGCACGCACGACGAGCACGGTCCGGGTGCCGAGATACCTCAGGTCGGTCCACGCCGCGCCGGGGGCCACCGAGCCGACGCCGAGCCTGCGCTCCTGATGCGACACGGCCGCGGCACGCTCGCCGCTGACCACGATCGGGTCTCCTTGCCTGGGACGGCGGCCTGCGAGCCGCAGGCCGGGCAGACCGTCGATGATGACCGCCGGCTCCTCCGCCGCCAGTGCCCTGCCGAGGTCCAGGGCGATCATGCTCGTGCTGCGCGCACAGCCCAGTTCCAGCAGCGACACCGGTTCCGCGGAGCTGCGCACGGTGCGGGCCAGGGAGGCGGTGAGCCTGGTCCGTGCCGCCCGGATCCGTCGGCGCTGCCAGAGTCCGGCCGACCGGCGGGGCAGCTCGGCGATGACCGAGGCGCCGAGGTTTGCCGCGATCTCCCGGCGGAGTACGGGGCGGTCCGCCACCACCGTGCCGACCGCGGCCACCGCGAGCCCGAGGACGAGCCCGAGGGCGAGCCCGATCGCGGCGTTGGCGGCAGCGGCCCTTGGCAGGGAGTGACGCACCGCGTGCGGGGCGTCCACGATCTGTGTGCCGGCGATGAGTTGGGGCGTGCCGACGCGCGCCTCCGCGGCGCGCTGGCCGAAATCGGTGATCCGCGAGGTGAGTTCGGCCCGGCGGGCGAAGAGCGACTCCATGTTCGCCGACGCCTTCGGCCCGCTCTCCGCCGATCCGTCTCCGATCGCCTTGTCGACCTGGGCGAGTTCGTCCCGCATTCGGTCACGCTGGTCGAGCAGGCTCTCGGCCTCGGCGTTCGCGGCTTCCCGTATCCGTCTCACATGGTCCGCGACGAACGCGTCGGCCAGCGCCTTGGCGCGGGCCACCGCTTCCGCGTCGCTGTCACCCGTCGCATTGATCTGCAGCAGGTTGTTGGTCAAGCCGACGCCCTCGTAGTCCTGCATGAAGTCCTCCGGTTTCTCCCGGGACTCGAGGGACTGCAGGGCCCGACCGGCGATCCGCGTGGTGTGCAGCAGCGCGACATCGGTGCGGATCAGCGTTCCGGGATCGTTCGGCTGGTCCTCCTGGTGCGCGACCAGCACCTTGGTCACCGCTGTCGGCGGCGGCGGCAGCAGGACCGCTGCCGCAGCCCCGACGAGCAGCCCCAGCAGCGCCATGGAGCACCAGAGGCGGCGCCGCCTCCGCACCGCCACCACCAGCGCCTGCAGGTCCAGCAGCGGAGCGGCGGCCGGCGACTGGGACGTCGTACGCGCCGTCACCCTGAACCTCCCGCCGCGTCGTCGCCGACCGCGAGCGCCGCTGTGACGGCATCCCGAGGCCGGTCGGCAGACCGCGCCGGACGGGCGCGGACCACACCGGCGAGGACGATGCCGACGATCTCGTGCTTGGCGTCCGCGCACGCCTCGGCGATGCCGGCGAGCTCCCCTGCGGTCCAGCTGCCCGCGCTGAGCACGACCAGGGCGCCGGACTCATCGTCGCGGTCCGGCACCATCGGCCGGGAAACCGAAACCCCCACCACCCGCAGCATGGGGCGTCCCCCGCTCGAAGAGCTCGGGGAAGGATCGCTCCCGGCCTCGGCGACGAGCTGCCCGGCGGCCCGGCGGGCGGTCTCGTCGCCGCCCGGGACGACAACCAGCAGCCGCCGGGGGGCCGGCAGCCGCTCCCGGAGGCGGGCGCACACCCGCCGGTAGCGGATCTGCCTGCTGGCCTCGTCGCCGGACGTCTGCGGGGCGGGTATGTCCCACCGGACGTCGACGCCCAGCAGCCTGCGGATCCGGGCCCGCGGGCCACCGCCTTCCGTCCGGTGCGCGCGACGTTCACCGGGTACGTCGACGGTGCCCAGCAGCGCCGAGCCCAGCGCCGCGGCGATCTCCGGTTCGGTGCGCAGCCGGCGACTCATCCGTGCGGCGGTGAGATGGCCGATGACCGCGAGCAGGAAGAACAGCAGCGCCCCGGCGACGATGAGCTGCATCCGCGTGGGCGGCGCCTCGCCGTCCGGACGGGCCGCCGGCCCCATGACGACCATGTTCGCCTTGTTGGCCGCCGGGTCGGCCTGGTCCAGCTTGCTGACGGCCTCCTGCAGCGCGGTGCGCAGCTTGGTGAGCTCGGCGCGGGTCTGCACGCTCTCCACGGACTGCCCCGGACCGGCCGCATCGGCCAGTTCGGTGATGCGGCGGCTGGTCTGCGCCACCAGCTGCCGCAGTGCCTCGGGCCGCGCCGCAGCTTCCGGGTCGGTGCTGTCGCCTGCGATCCGCGCGGCGAATGCGACGAGCTCCCGGGCCACCTGGTCGGAGAGTTGCTGTGCGCGCTGCGGGGTGTCGGCGGTGCCCGAGATCTCGATGATGTTCCCGTCGGCGGCTTTGGCGCTCACCCGGTCCCGCAGCTCGCCGCCGCCGACCCCGGTCCAGCCGAGCGTGGCGGCCGCGCGGTCGACCACCGCCGAACTGGTCGCGATCTCCGCCTGAGTCAGCAGCTCCCGTTCTTCCCAAGCCCCCGGCAGCAGTACCGATGCCGACGTCGTGTACCGCGGCGGAAACAGCATGGAGACGCCGTAGCCGACGAGCGCACCCACCACAGCGAGGAGGGTGAGAAGCCGTCGCCGCCGACGGATAATCCGCCCGATCGTGACCAGGCGTATCGTGTCATCGCTCAATGGTGCGGCCTCCTGCGTGCCCGGTACGGGGCGCCCGGCGGCACCGGAGCGTGGTCACGGCAGGCAGCGGCGTAGGCGGCGAGCAGCGATTGCTGGGAGTTCCGCCAGGAGAGCGGCCCGCCGATCCGCTCCTGGCCGATCTTGCCCATCCGGGCCCGCTTCTCCGGATCGTCCAGCAGCAGCGCGATGAGCTTGGCGAACTCGGCCTCGTCGTTGGCGGGCGCGTAGACGGCGGCGTCGCCGGCGGAGACTCGCGCCTCCTTCAGGTCGAACGAGACGATCGGCCGGCCCATCACCATGTACTCCAGGACCTTGTTCATGGTCGACACGTCGTTGAGCGGATTGCGCGGGTCGGGGGAGAGGCACACGTCCGCGGTGGACAGCCAGCGCACCAGGTCGGCGTCCGGAATGCGCCCGGTGAACTGCACCTGCTCCGAGAGCCCGAGTCGCCGGGACAGCTCCACCATCGCGTCGAAGGTGTCGCCGGCTCCGACGAACACCGCATGCCAGTCGGTCCGCCCGAACTCGTCGCGCAGCTTCTTCAGGGCCCGCAAGGCGTAGTCGACGCCGTCCTGCGGGCCCATGACGCCGAGGTAGCACAGCAGATGAGGCTTGCCGCGCTTCAGCTCCGGCTCGGGCGGCACGGGGTGGAACCGGTCGATGTCGGGCGCGCTGCGCACCACGAAGACGTCCGCCGGCCGCCGGCCGCCGCGGCGCACCGCGACGTCCCGGTAGCTCTCGTTCGTGGCCAGCACGACGTCCGCGGCCCGGTAGGTCAGCCGTTCCAGCCCGCACACGGCGCGGTAGAGCAGGTCTTCGCCGCGGCCGAACCGGGAGAGGTACAGCTCGGGCACCAGGTCGTGCTGGTCGAACACGAACCGCGCGCCGCGCCGCTTCAGCCACAGTGCCGGCAGAAACAGCAGGTCGGGCGGGTTGCAGGCGTGGACCACGTCGACCGGGCCGACCTTCCGGGCCAGCCGGACCGTATGCCACAACGCAGATCCGTACTCCCGCAGGTAGCCGGCCGGCCCTCCGGTGGCCGCGCGCAACGGGTAGCGGTGGATCCGCACCCCGTCGATCTCCGCCTCCGGCTCCGTGTCCCGCTTGCTTCCCCGGGGACAGACGACGTGCACCTCCCAGCCCTCGTCGCGCAGCGTCGTGCACTCCTGCCACACCCGCCTGTCGAACGGCACCGACAGGTTCTCCACCAGGACCAGCGCGCGCCGGTCCGGCCGGTGGCCTCCGGCCGTCTCACCAAACGACCTGTCACCAAGCGTCCTGTCACCAAACGACGTCTCACCGAACGATCTGTCACCAAACGATCCGTCACCAAGCAAGGCCCACGTATCCCGGTTCGGCCCGGCGCGCCTCGGCGTCGGGAAGGCGGATGAGGTCGACGATCACCGGGCCGTCGCCATGCGGCAGCGCCGACAGCACGGCCGGATCCCTGGTCCCGACCAGGCACACCTCGGCGTGCTCGAGCACCTCGTCGACGGAGTCCGCGAGCAGTTGCGCGAGGTGGGGCAGCCGGGTCTCGATGTACTCGCGGTTCGCGCCGAGCAGCCGGGAGAGGCTCACATTGGCGTCGTAGATCCGCAGGTCGTACCCCTTGCCGAAGAGCCTCTCCGCCAGCTCGACCAGCGGGCTCTCGCGGAGGTCGTCGGTGCCTGGTTTGAAGGACAGCCCGAACAGGCCCGCCCGGCGCTTGCCGGTGCGCTCGACCAGCTCCACCGCGCGCTGCAGATGGTCGGAGTTGGAGGGCAGCACATGGGCGAGGATGGGCACCGAGACGTCGGCCCGCCGCGCCGCGTGGACCAGGCTGCGCAGGTCCTTGGGCAGGCAGGAGCCGCCGAAGGCGAAGCCGGGCCGCAGGTAGGCGGGGCTGATGTTCAGCTTGCGGTCGGCCAGGAACACGTCCATCACCTGGTGCGAGTCCACCCCGAGCGCCTGGCACACCGCGCCCAGCTCGTTCGCGAAGCCGATCTTGAGGCCGTGGAAGGCGTTGTCCGCGTATTTGATCGCCTCGGCGGTCGGGACCGGAACCCGGAACACCTCGCCCGGCAAGCCGTCGTACAGCGCCGCCACCGTATCGCCGCTTGCCGGGTCGAGCTCGCCGACGACGGTCTTGGGCGGGTCGAAGAAGTCCCGCACGCTTGTGCCCTCGCGCAGGAACTCCGGGTTGACCGCGACTCCGACGTCCACGCCGGCCGTTCCGCCGACGTACTTCTCCAGGATCGGCACCAGCAGGTTCAGACAGGTGCCCGGGAGCATGGTGCTGCGGAACACGACGGTGTGCCGCCCGCTGCTCCCACTGCGATCTGCCAGCGCGGCGCCGATCTGCTCGGTGACCCGCTCCAAGTACGCGGTGCACAGGCTGCCGTTGGGCTCCGACGGCGTGCCCACGCAGACCAGCGACACCTCGCTGCCGGTGATCGCCTCGCGGACGTCGCCGGTGGCGCGTAACGCCCCGGTCCGCACGACCTCGGCGATGAGCTCGCCGATACGCTCCTCGACCACGGGGGCCTTGCCGTCGTTGACCAGGTCGACCTTCACCTGGTTCACGTCCACCCCGATGACCTCGTGGCCCATGCCGGCCAGGCACGCGGCCGACACGCAGCCCACGTAGCCCAGCCCGAAAACGCTGACTCTCATGACCCGTTCCTCCCGCCAGGCAGGCCCTCCCGGCCTGCGGTCCGCGCGTCGGCGGGACCATTGAGCCGCAGCCCCCCGCGCATCAGTAGGCCCCCTGACCGTGGAGCACCGCACGCAGCGTCTTCCACAAGATCACTGTGTCCAGGGCGAGCGACCAGTCCTCCACGTACCGCAGGTCCAGCCGGACCGCCTCCTCCCACGACAGGTCGCTGCGTCCGCTGATCTGCCACAGGCCGGTGAGACCGGGCTTGACCAGCAGCCGCCGCCGGATGTCCGGACCGTACGCAGCGGACTCCTCCGGCAGCGGAGGCCGCGGACCGACGAGCGACATCGATCCGGCGAGCACATTGAAGAGCTGCGGGAGCTCGTCGATCGAGTACCGGCGCAGCACTGCTCCCACCCGGGTCACCCGCGGATCCCGGCGGAGCTTGAACAGCAGGCCGGCGCCCTCGTTGCGGTCGGCCAGTTCGGCACGTGCCCGGTCGGCCCCGGCGACCATGGTGCGGAACTTGAGAATGGTGAACTCGCGGCCGTCCTTGCCGACTCTGCGCTGGCGGTAGAACGCCCCGCCCCGACTGTCCGCCAGCACCAGCAGCCCGACGAACACCATCAGCGGCGCGAACAGCATCAGCAGGATCGCTGCGCCCATCCGGTCGACGACCTCTTTGACCGCCCGGCGGCCCCCGGTGAAGGTCGGCATGCTGACCCGCAGCAGCGGGATCCCGAGCACCGGGTCGATGTGCAGCCGCGGGCCGGCCACCTCCATCAGCACAGGGGCGACGACCATCTCGGTGTCGCTGCCTTCGAGGTTCCAGGCCAGCCGCTGCAGCCGGTCCGGTGACCAGTGCGGGTCCGGTGTGACCGCGACGACACGGTAGCCGTCGTGGCGGACGTGGTCGGCGACGTCCGCCAGCCGGCCGACGACAGGCACTCCGTCCAGTCGGTCACCGTCGAGCCCGGGACCGTCCGTCGTGCACACCGCGTCCACCCGCCAGCCGAGGTGCGGGAACTTGCGGGTCCGGTTGATCAGGTCGCGCAGGGTGGCCGGGCTCCCGGAGGCGAGCACCGGTCGCAGGCACCGTCCCTCCTTCCGCTGCTTGTGCAGCCACAGGCGCAGCAGATACCGCGCGGTCATGGTGATAAGGGCGATCGCGGGGATCGCGACGAAGATCCAGAGCTTGATGTTGCGCGAGGTGAGGGCGATCCCGCCGAGCGCCAGTACGACGGTCGCCGTCAGCAGTGAGCGTCCAAGCCGGCGGAACTCCTCGGCGCCCTGGCCGAGCACGGCCGGAGCCCATGCTCGGGTCACTGCAAGCGCCCCCAGCACCAGCAGTTCGGTGCCGAATGCGAGAATTCCCCACTTCTCGTGCCAGTTGGCCGCGTCCCGGGCCCCGAAGAAGTTGCCGATCGCCGCCACCACGAAGGCGGTGGCCACGGTATCGGCGATGATCACGGTACGGCGGTACCGCTGCTCCCAGTCGATCGCGGGCCGGCTGACTGCCCCGTTCGCCACCGGCCCGCGCGCCGACGGTAACGGGCTGACAATTCCCCCTTGCTGCACAGAACCCCCCAGGTCCCCAGTGGTTCGACGTGTTCGCCTATCACTGTTCCGCCCCCCGGGAGGCCCCCGCCTCCCGTGCCGCGCTGTTCCTCGCCGCGGGAGGTCCCCGCCTCCCGTGCCGCGCTGTTCTTTCCCGCGGAAAGCTCCCGCGCGTGACATCCCGGCTATTGCAGAGCTACTTGAACAACCCACCCTGGCGGCAGCGGACTCACATGTCCTGCCAGCCAGACTCTCGAGGTGCGCGGGAACCCGTCGTAACCTCGGGCGCTCCCCGCACCCAAGGCCCCCTCCAGGGCTCCAAGAATTGATCATCCCCGCGTATGGCGTCGGGGACGCGACTGTCGGATTTCCGTAGCGCCGGACCTATAGATCATCAATGGTCGCTTCTTGCCCGAACGGCTGAAGCACGGTCAATCTAGACCATCAGGGGCCGGTATGAAGAGAGGATGAGCATATTTCATGCTTCGGCTTTGAGGCTGACCCGTCGATCGGTGTCTGCCCACGGGTGCCTTGACGCCACCACGCGCCCCTGCAGCCCCGCCCGGCCCCCGAGTGCGCTGGCGGCAGTTTTAGTAATGGAATCCATTTTCATGTACGGTGGTGGCCGTTCCCTTGCTCCCCGGAGGTAGGTCATGGCTGTCCCCAAGCGGAAGATGTCCCGCAGTAACACACGTCACCGCCGCGCCCAGTGGAAGGCCACGACGCCTCAGCTCGTGCCGCTGACGGTGGACGGCTCCGTGCACCTCGTGCCGCAGCGGCTGCTGAAGGCGTACGAGCGCGGTCTGCTGCGTCCCGAGGGATGAGCGTGGGCGCCACCGCCGACCGGCGGCTGCCGGTGACCGTGCTGTCGGGGTTCCTCGGGGCAGGCAAGACCACCCTGCTCAACCACGTTCTGAGCAACCGTGAGGGCCTGCGGGTCGCGGTCATCGTCAACGACATGAGCGAGATCAACATCGACGCGGCGCTGGTGCGCGGTGGAGAGGCGGCGCTGTCGCGGACGGAGGAGCGCCTGGTCGAGATGACCAACGGGTGCATCTGCTGCACCCTGCGCGACGACCTGCTCGAAGAGGTGGAAAGGCTCGCCCGCGAGGGCCGCTTCGACTATCTGCTCATCGAGTCCAGCGGGATCTCCGAGCCGATGCCGGTCGCCGCCACCTTCGCGTTCCCGCGCGACGACGGCGCGACCCTGGGCGAGCTGGCCCGCCTGGACACGATGGTCACCGTCGTGGACGCCGCGAACTTCCTGCCGGAGCTCGCAGGGGGCGACGGTCTGGCCGAGCGCGGCCTCGACCAGTACGAGGAGGACGAGCGGACGGTCAGCGACCTGCTGATGGACCAGATCGAATTCGCCGACGTCATCGTCCTCAACAAGCTCGACCTGGTGGCTCCCGAGGATGCCGCGCGTCTGCGGGCCGCCCTGACGCGACTCAACCCGGCGGCCCGCCTGGTGACCGCCGTCCGGGGCCAGGTGGCGCCCGGTGACATCCTGGGGACCGGCCTGTTCGACCTGGAGCGGGCGCAGCAGGCGCCGGGCTGGGTCATGGAACTCAACGGCGACCATGTGCCGGAGACCGAGGAGTACGGGATCTCCAGCATCGTCTTCCGCTCCGAGGCGCCGTTTCATCCGGGCCGGCTGTTCACGTTTGTGACGAAGGGGCTGGACAGCGGCACGTACGGGACGATCCTGCGCTCGAAGGGTTTCTTCTGGCTGGCCAGTCGGCCGCATGTCACGGGGCTCTGGTCGCAGGCGGGCTCCGTCGCCCGCTTCGAACCGTCCGGTGTCCGTGACGGCGACGGCCAGGGGCAGGAACTGGTGTTCATCGGCACCGGGTTGCGTGCCGAGGCTTTGCAGGCGGCGCTGACGGCCTGCCTGGTGGCCGACGGCGAGAGCGTGCCCGCCGCCGACCCCTTCCCCTCCTGGGGCACATACGGCATCGAGGACGCCTGCGAGCACGAGCAGGAGCACGCGCACGAGCAGGAGCACGAGCGCGAACACTCCGCGCTCGTGCGGTCCGCCTGACAGACTCCGGGTCGGGCGGTGGTCGCAGCCACGGCACCGCCCGACCCGGCCAACGCCTGAAGGCACCTCGCCACTGCGAGGTGCCTTCAGGCGTTGGCCGGGGTGTACGCACCCCACGGCTCAGCGCTTCGGAGGCGAACGGGACGCCCTCGCCGCAGGCGTCCTGGGTCCGGCGGCGCCGGCCGAGCGGACCCCACCGGATCTTCGCGGTGGGGCAGCTCGGCCAGCGTGTGCACGTCATCCGGTGGGGATCACCAGGAGGACTTCGTCACTCCGGGGAGAAAGCCGGCGTGGGCCTGCTGCCGGGCGCGGACCCGGGAGAGTCCGAACTTGCGCAGGTAGCCGCGGGGGCGGCCGTCGACGCTGTCGCGGTTGCGGACCCGGGTGGCGCTGGCGTTGCGCGGCTGCCGGCTCAGTTCCGCCTGCGCGGCCCGGCGCTCCTCCGCGGTCGACGAGGGGCGGCGGATGACCTCCTTCAGTTCGGCCCGCCGGGCGGCGTAGCGCTCGACGGTCTCCTTGCGCTTCTCGTTCTGCGCGATCTTGCTCTTCTTCGCCATCAGACCTTCACCCCTCGTGCCCGGATCCGGGCCACGGCCGCCTCGATGCCGATCGCGTCCACCGTCTTGATCGCCTTGGTGCTCAGGGTCAGGCGGATGTGCCGTCCCTCGCTGGGCAGCCAGTAGCGCTTGCGCTGGATGTTGGGGTCAAAGCGGCGGGAGGTGCGCCGGTGGGAGTGGGAGATGGTGTTGCCGAAGCCCGGCTTGGCGCCGGTCAGTTGGCAGTGGGCGGACATGGATGTTTCCTGCCTCTCTCTGTGGCTGTCAGCCGTGTTGGTAATGAAAACCGTTCCCATATACTAGCCTCATGGCACGCAACGAACTCCGCCCGGTCATCAAGCTGCGCTCCACCGCGGGCACCGGCTTCACCTACGTCACCCGCAAGAACCGGCGGAACAACCCCGACCGACTGGTGCTGCGCAAGTACGACCCGATGGCCCGCCGCCACGTCGACTTCCGCGAAGAGCGCTGAGCGCCCGCCCGCCGAAGCAAATGAGCACCCACCCGCCGAAGCAAAGAAGAAAGGTCCCTGCCATGAAGCCCGGCATCCACCCCGCCTACGGCCCTGTCGTCTTCCGCGACTCCGCCTCCGGCGCCGCCTTCCTCACCCGTTCCACCATGACCAGCCAGAAGACGATCGAGTGGGAGGACGGCCAGACCTACCCGGTCGTCGACGTGGAGATCTCCTCCGTGAGCCACCCCTTCTACACCGGCACCGCCCGCGTCATGGACACCGCCGGCCGTGTCGAACGCTTCGAGCGCCGCTACGGGGCCCGCTGATGGCGCAGGACCCCCAGCTGCCCGTCGTGATCGTCGCCGGGCTCCACGCCGACGCCCGCAAGGAGGCCGTCGATCGCCTCCTGCGGGCCGTCCCCGGCAGCGTCGCTCTTCACCACGACCTGACGGGCGCGGCGGACGGCGCGGTGCGCCGCCTGATCCGCGACGCCGACGGGCTCCTGTCCGAGGGCGACACGCCGCTTGTCAACGGCTGCGCATGCTGCGCGCTGCGCGAGGATCTCGTGCCGGAGCTGGAGCGGCTGGCCGGCGCCGGCCTGACCCGGCTCGCGGTGGTCGAACTGTGGGACTCGGTCGAGCCGAAGGCGATGGCCGAGGTCGTGGCCGCACACGGCGGAGGCGGCCTGGTCCTCACCAACGTGATCACGGCGGTGGACCCGGCTCTCGTGCTGCCGTACCTCGCCAACGGCGACGACCTCGCCGAAGCAGGCCTGGCCGCCGCCCCCACCGACCAGCGCACCGTCGGGGACACCTGGGCCCGCCAGCTTGAGTACGCGCCCGTTCTCGCTGTGGTCGACAACGAGGAGGCCGACGACGAGGACCGCGCGCTGCTCGCCCAGCTGCACCCCACCGCCCGCCGGGTGACGGCCGACTCGGGCGACCTCGTCGACGCCGCCTTCGCGGGCTTCGACGTCGAGGCCGCCGCGGCAGCGCAGCACCCCGCGTGCGCGCTGCTGCCCCAGGACGCGGACGAGGCCGGCGTCACCACGCTCGTCTGGAATCGCCGACGGCCGTTCCATCCCGAGCGCCTGTATCAGGCCCTTGAGGACCTGTGCTGCGCGGCCGCCCGCAGCCGCGGCCGGTTCTGGCTCGCCGACCGCCCCGACACGCTGCTCGCCTGGGACGCGGCCGGCGGCGCGCTGTGCGTGGAGAGCGCCGGCCCGTGGCTGGCCTCCCTGCCCGACGCCGCCTGGGAGATGGTCCCGCCGATGCGCCGGGCCGCCGCGGCCATGGACTGGCATCCCGAGCACGGCGACTGCTGCCAGCACCTCGTCTTCACCTCGCCCGGCCTCGACCGCGACGGCCTGGAACAGCTCCTCGAATCCTGCCTCCTCACGGACGAGGAGTACGCGGCCGGGCCGGACGGCTGGAGGCGCCTGCCCGCCGCCTTCGACTCCCTCCTCGACGCCGCCTGACAGCCCACCCCACCCCACCCCACCCCACCCACCGCAGAAGGAGCACCCATGGCACGCCGCCAGGATGTCCGCAAGCCCGCGAAGTCCCGCCCCAACCCGCTCGACGCGGCCGGGATCGCGTACATCGACTACAAGGACACCGAGCTGCTGCGGAAGTTCATCTCCGACCGCGGCAAGATCCGCAGCCGCCGTGTCACCCGGGTCACCGCCCAGCAGCAGCGACAGCTCGCCGCAGCCATCAAGAACGCCCGCGAGATGGCCCTGCTGCCGTACGTCAGCCGGTAGGGACTGGTCGTGGGTCAGCGGAAGGTCCCTCGACGGTGGTGACCACCGTCGGGGGGCCTTGGGCCGTCAGGCCCTGAGGGCCGCGGACATCAGGCGGTGTGCACCATCGCACGGGCCGGCCCGTGCCGCCGGTTCCTGCTTCGGGGGTCCGCAGGCTACCCGAGAAAACTCCTATTGGAAATGAAAACGATTTCCGATAAGGTCGGCGTCGCACAGCGCCGACGGCAGTCTGAGAGGAAGATCCGGTGGGACATCTGCTGGTGATCGAAAGCTGGGTGGGGTCGATGAGCAGGCTGCTGCCCAGGGCGATCCGCGAAGACGGGCACGAGTTCACCTTCGTCACCCGCGACCTGCACCACTACCTGCGCCCGGCCTCGGCGGGCGACGGGCCGCACCCGCTGCTCACGGCCCGCAACATCATCACGGCGGACACCAACGACACGAGCGCCCTCCTCGCGCGGATCGAGGGCCTGCATGCCGTTCTCGGCTTCGACGGGGTGGTCTCCTCTTGCGACTACTACCTTCCGGCCGTCGCGCACACCGCCCGGCGGCTGGGCCTGCCCGGGCCTGCCCCGGAGGCCGTCGAGGCGGCGTGCCGCAAGGACCTGACGCGCCGTGTGCTCGCCGAAGCGGACGTGGCCGGACCCCGGTTCGCGATCTGCGAGGGAGCCGGGGACGCGGCCGTCGCCGCCGGCGAGATCGGCTACCCGCTCGTCGTGAAGCCGGTCGACCTGTGTGCGGGCATGCTGGTCCGCGCGGTGCGCGACGAACGCGAACTGGAGCTCGCCTGCCAGGCCCTCGCCGCCTTCCCGGTCAACGCCCGCGGCCAGGACCGCACCCCCGTCATCCTGCTCGAAGAGCTGCTGGAGGGGCCCGAAGTCAGTGTCGAGACCGTCTCCTTCGGCGGCGCCACCCACGTCGTGGGCGTCACCGACAAGAGCATCGGCGGAGCGCCCGCCTTCATCGAGACCGGCCACATGTTCCCGGCCGGCATCGAGGGGGCCCTGGCCTCGGAGACGGCCGAGACCGCGCTGCGGGCGGTCAAGGCACTGGGCCTGGACCAGGCGGTCTGCCACACCGAGATCAAACTGACGCCCGACGGGCCCCGGGTCGTCGAGGTCAACCCCCGCCCGGCCGGCAACCGCATCACCGAACTGGTCCGCCATGTCACGGGCATCGACCTCGCGACCGCCTGCGTGGACGTGGCCCTCGGCCGCGTGCCCGACCTCGCACCGCGAGCGACCGGCGTGCGCAGCGCCGCCATCGCCTTCCTCCTGCCCGACTCCGCCGGCGTCCTCGCCGGCATCGAGGGGGCCGAGGCCGTCCGTGCCCGGCCCGAGGTGCTGGAGCTCACCCTCGCCGAACCCGGCCGCAGCGTGCGCGCCGCCACCAGCAACAACGAGTACCTCGGGCACGTCATGACGGCCGACACCGAGGGCGGCGGCGCCCGCGCGTACGCCGAGCGGCTGCTGGCCGAACTGCACCCCGGTTACGAGCCCTCCGCGGCGGTGCACGCGTGACGACCCTGCCCGTCCAGCACACGCGCGACGCCCGCGGGTTCGGGCACGACGACCCCGTGGTCCGGACCGTGGCTGAGCTCTTCGACGCCGTCCGCGCCGGGGCGTACGGCCCCGACCCGGCCCACGAGCGGATATCCCTCGCCTTCACCACGACCCAGGCCGTCCGCCACGAGGGCCGTGCTCGCGGATACCGCAACGAGGTGCTCAGCCTGCGGCTCGACGCGGCCCTCGGATCCTGCGCCGTGGAGCCCGGGGCGCTGCCCGCGGACGCCCTCGACGACTGCGTGGGCGCCACCGTCGCCGACCTCCTGTCCCATCCGCTCCTGCCGGTGCGGACCGCGGCCCTCGACGCCTACCTGGCCCACGTACGCCCGCACACGCCGGGCAACGGCGCCCGGCCGTATCCTCTGGCGGCCGGAAGTTCGCTGAGCCGTTCCCGGGCCCGCGCCCGCGCCGTCGTCGACCTCCTGCCCGCCGACTCCGCAACGCCCGGCGAGCACCTACCGGTGCTGGTGATCGGAGTCGTCAACTCGCTGCTCGAGCAGCTACGTTCGCGTGGCCGTGCCTACCTGCCGTGCGACCTCAAGGGCGGCGCCACCGAGTGGGGCGAGCCCGTCCTCACCGACACGGCAGCACAACTCGAACGCTGCGGCGCCGTCCTCGCCTCCGGCATGACCCTCGGCAACGGCACCTTCCAGGGCCTGCTCGACCACGCCGCCGAGACCGGCAAGCCCCTCGTGATGTTCGCCCAGACCGGCAGCGCCGTCCTGCCCCGCTTCCTCGGCGCGGGAGTGAGCGCCGTGTCCGCCGAGCCGTACCCGTTCTTCTGGCTCGACGGCGGCCCGGGAATCATCCACCGCTACGGAGGCCGCTCGTGACCCTCGCTCCGCTCCTGCACCGGTCCGACGTCACGGTCGCCAACCCCGATCTCCTGCCCCTGCTGGGTCGTACCCCCGTCGCCCGCATCCGCACCGACCTGCCCCACGCCCACCCCGGGTTCTGGGCCAAGCTCGAGTATCTCGGCGCCGGCGGCATGAAGGCCCGTGCGGCGGTGTCCATGCTGACTGCCGCCCGCAGACGCGGTGAGCTGCGCCCCGGCGCCCCGGTCGTGGAGTCCACCTCCGGCACCATGGGCATCGGTCTTGCCTTCGCCGGACAGGTCCTCGGCCACCCCGTCGTCCTCGTCGGCGACACCGAACTCGAACCGGCCATGCGGCAGCTGCTGCGCACCTACGGCGCCCGGCTGGAACTCGTCGACCGCCCGGCCGCCCAGGGCGGCTGGCAGGCCGCCCGCATCGCCCGGCTGCGCGAGGTCCTGGCCCGTACCGAGGACGCCTACTGGCCCGACCAGTACAACAACCCCGACAACCCGGCCGGTTACCGTTCGATGGCAGCGGAACTGATCGGCCAGCTCGACCACCTGGACGTCCTGGTGTGCAGCGTGGGCACCGGCGGGCACAGTGCCGGACTGGTCGGACCGCTGCGCCGGCGCTGGCCCCGGCTGAAGGTCATCGGTGTCGACTCCGTCGGCTCCGCCATCTTCGGGCAGCCCGCCCGGCCGCGCCTGATGCGCGGACTCGGCAGCAGCATCCACCCCGGCAACGTCCGGCACCGCGTCTTCGACGAGGTGCACTGGGTGGGTCCCGCGGAGGCCGTCGACGCCTGCCGCCGCCTCGCCCGCGGCAGCTTCGTCAGCGGCGGCTGGAGCACCGGCGCCGTCGCGCTGGTCTCCGCGTGGGCCGCCCGGGCCGAGCCCGGAACCGTCGTCGCCACCGTCTTCCCCGACGGCCCCCACCGCTACCTCGGCACCGTCTATGACGACGACTTCTGCCACGCCCACGGACTCAAGGCCACCGCCCCGGCCACCCGCCCGCTGGAGATCCCGCACCCGCGCGCGGCCGAGGCCGTCGGCTGGACGCGCTGCCGCACCGTCGTGGATCCCGTCGCCCCCGTCCCCGTACCTGGTGGCGCACCCCTCGCTGCCCATGTTCCGGCCCCCGGAGGCGCCGTATGAGACTCACCTGGCACACCGCCTCACTGGAACTGGCGGAGCCGCTGCGCATCTCCCGCTCCGTGATGGCCCGCCGCGACGCCGTCTGGGTCCGCCTGGAACACGGTGGGCTGAGCGGTTGGGGGGAGGCCGTCAGCAGCGATTTCCTCGGGCTGCCCACCGAGCGCATCCTGCGCCGCCTGAGCGACGTGCGCCCGGCCGTGGAGCGCCTGCCGGACCCGGAGACAGCCTGGGCCGAACTCGCCCCCGAGAGCTCCCTCTGCGGCGACCTGCCCGCCGGAGTCCTCGCCGCGGTCGAGGCCGCCGTACTGGACCTCACCGGCAAACGGGCCGGCGAATCCGCGCACCAGCTCCTGGGCAGCCCCCTGCGCCCGTCGGCGGCCACGGCCCGCACCATCGGGATCGTCCCGCCCGTGTCCGCGGCCGCCCAGGCCGGCCGGCTCGCCGCGGCCGGGTTCACCGTCCTGAAGGTCAAGGCAGGGTCCCCCGACCCGACCGAGGACCTCGCCCGGGTCGACGCCGTCCGCGAAGGAGCACCCGCCGCCGACCTGCTGCTCGACCCCAACGGCGCCTGGACCGAGGACCAGGCCCACACACTGCTGCCCCGCTTCGCCGCCCTCGGCGTCACCGCCGTGGAACAGCCCATCGCGGCCGGCCGACCCGAGGCCCTGGCCCGGGTCGCCGCCCTCTCCCCGGTCCCGGTGATCGCCGACGAGGACGCCGTCTCCTACCAGGACGCCGCAGCCCTCGCCGGCCGGGTCCACGGCGTCAACGTGAAACTCGCCAAATGCGGCGGCGTACGGGCCGCGCTGCGCATCCACGCCGCGCTGCGCGGCAGCGGAACCGACCTCATGCTCGGCTGCCTGACGTCCAGTTCGCTCGGCATCGCGCCCGCCGTCCATCTGGTCGACCGGGCCCGCTGGGTAGACCTCGACGGCCATCTGCTGCTCGCCGACGACCCGTGGACCGGGATCGGCGGCGCCGACGGCGCCGTACGGCCCGCCCCACGCGACGGCCTGGGAGTGCTGCGCCGTGCCGCGATACCCGCCGGGGCCACACGGTGAAGACCCTCGCCGCCGTGCGCGGATTCCCGCCGGCCGTGCGACTCCTGCTGGTCAACCAGCTCGGCGTCAACACCGGCTTCTACCTGCTCATCCCGTACCTCGCCACCCACCTCACCGACGACCTCGGAATGTCGGCGGCGGTGGTCGGACTGGTCCTGGGACTGCGCAACCTCAGCCAGCAGGGGATGTTCCTGATCGGAGGCTCGGCAGCCGACCGCCTCGGGGCCCGCGGCGTGATCATCGCGGGCTGCGGGCTGCGCACCCTCGGCTTCGCGCTGTTCGCCTTCGGCGACGCCCTGCCCGTGCTCATCGCCGCGTCGGTGCTGAGCGGGCTGGCCGGCGCGCTGTTCAACCCGGCCGTACGGACCTACGTCGCCCAGGAGTCCGGTGACCGCAAGGCCGAGGCGTTCGCGCTGTTCAACGTGTTCGCGACGGCCGGGGCGCTGCTCGGGCCGCTCCTGGGGAGCCTGCTGCTGTTCGGCGGCTTCAGGGCGGCGGCGCTCACCGCCGCGGGCCTGTTCGCGCTGCTCACCGTCGCACAGGCCGCCGTACTGCCCGCCCGCGCGGTACCGCCTCCGGCCGGCTCCGTCCTCGGCGACTGGCGGGAGGTGGCGGGCAACCGCCGCTTCGTGGCCTTCGCCCTGGCCATGGTCGGCATGTACGGCATGGAGAGCCAGCTCTACCTGCTCTTCCCGCACGCCGCGCGGCAGGCCACCGGGTGGGCGGGCGCCGTCGGGCTGCTCTTCATGGCCGGGACCCTCGCCAACCTCCTGTTCCAGCTGCGTCTCACCCGCCGGCTGACCGAACGGGGCGGCGGCCGCGGCCGCTGGATCGCCGCCGGGCTGGGCGTCAGCGCGCTCGGTTTCGTGCCGCCCATGATGGTGGCGGGTGCCACGGGGGAGCATCCGGTGTGGCTGCTGCCGGTCCTGGCCGGGACGCTGCTGATGCACCTCGGGTTGATGACCGCCCAGCCGTTCGTCATGGAGCTCATCCCCGCGTTCGGCCGCACGGACCTCACCGGCACCTTCTACGGCCTCTTCTACGCCGTGTCCGGAGTGGCCGCCGCGGGCGCCGGGGCGGGCATCGGGTGGGCCATGGACACCGCCGCGCACACCGGGCCGGCGTGGCTTCCGTACGCCTGCTGCACGGCCCTCGGCCTTGCATCGGCGGCTGCCGTCACCCGGCTGCACCGGCGAGGGTCCCTGCCCGCCGCTCCCGCCACCGGGAAGGCGTCGAGTGCCCCGGCCTCCCGGGACCAGGACCCGGACCCGCACCCGGGCGCGGCCCCCGCCGCCCCGCCCGGCGACCACCGCCCCCTGAGCGAGACCAGATGAGCACCGGCAACCTCCTGACCGACCACCCCGAGCTCTACGAAGAGCGCTTCCCCGACCCCGACCGCCTTGCCGCGCGCTGGGCCGAGGACACCCTGCGCCGGCACGGCGCGGGGCCTCGGGTCCTGGACATCGGCTGCGGCACCGGCCGTGACGCGGCCTGGCTGCACCACCATGCCGGACGCCGAGTCACCGGCATCGACACCGCCGAGGCCATGCTCGCCCACGCCCGCTGTGCCCACCCGGGCCCCGACTACCACCGCGCCGACATGCGGGACTTTGACCTCAAAGCCGCCTTCGACGCCGTCGTCTGCCTGGACAGCGCCCTCCTGTACTGCCACACCAACGACGACCTGACGGCGTTCCTCGACCGCTGCCGCGCCCACCTCACCCCCGGCGGCCTGCTCATCGCGGAGATGCGCAACGGCGCCTTCTTCCTCGGCAACACCGAACTCCTCGGCGGACCGCGCACCGCCTCCTTCGGCTGGCGCGGCACCACCCACACCTCCCACACCACCCTGTGGATCGACCACGGCGCCCAACTCCTGCGCCGCCGCCGCGCCTGGAGCGCCGACGACGGCACACCGCCACAGGAGCAGCACTCCGCCTGGCGGCTGCTGTTCCCCCAGGAGCTGAGGTACTTCCTCACCACCGCGGGCTTCGAGGTCCTCGACCTGTACGACCACCCCGGCCCACGCACCGAACCGCCGTGGCGCGAAGGCGACTCGCCGCACGGGACCACGAGTTCCGACCGCCTGCACCTCGTCGCCCGGCTCCCTCACCCGAACCACCCCCCGCTCAACTCCCAGCACAGCGATGGAGACACCACACCGTGAACCGACCCTGCTCCGGCCTCGCCCGCAGAGGCTTCCTCCTCGCCACCGCCACGGCCGCCGCCGCCGCCCTCGCCTTCACCGCCGGCTGTGCCGGCGACACCGGAAAGACCGCCGATCCCACGAACGCCGCCGAGACAGGCAACCCCAAGCGCGGCGGCACGCTCCGGGCAGCCTTCCCGGGCGGCGGGGCGGGCGAGACCCTCGATCCGCACGCCGCCAGCCTGTTCGTGGACGCCGCCCGCGCCAAGGCCCTCTACGACAAGCTCGCCGACTTCGGCGCCGACCTCGCGCCCGTACCGCGGCTCGCCGAGCGCTGGGAGCCCAACACCACCCTCGATACCTGGAAGATCACACTCCGCAAGGCCACCTTCCACGACGGCCGCCCGGTCACCGCCGAGGACGTCCTCTACAGCTACCGCCGGATCGCCGACCCCAAGGGCACCTTCCGCGCCAAGGCATCCCTGGAGCCCATCGATCTCGCCGCCAGCCGCGCCCTCGACGCGTCCACCGTCGAGTTCAAGCTGAAGCGTCCGTACGCCGAATTCCCCAACGTCCTCGCGGCGTTCGGCGCGTACATCGTTCCCAAGGACGCGACCTCCTTCGACAAGCCCATCGGCTCCGGACCGTTCACTTATCGCTCCTTCACCCCCGGCAAGTCCCTCGTCGTCAAGCGCAACGACGCCTACTGGGAGGGCGCACCCCACCTCGACCAGGTCGAGTTCGTCGTCGCCTCCGAGGAGTCGGCCCGGGTCAGCGCGCTGCTCGGCGGCCAGGTCCAGTACGCCCACGAGCTGAGCCCCGCCACCGCCCGCACCCACGAGGGCAAGGGGAAGATCGAGGTCATCAGGCTGCCCGGCAGCTCCATGCAGGGCTTCGTGATGAAGACAGACCGGCCGCCGTTCGACGACAAGCGCGTCCGCCAGGCGTTCTTCCTCATCGCGGACCGCAAGGAGCTCGTCGACGGCGCCCTCTCCGGCGCCGGCGAGATCGGCAACGACCTCTTCGGCAAGGGCTACCAGTACTACCCGTCCGGCCTGCCCCAGCGCACCCAGGACCTCGACCGGGCCCGCGCCCTCCTCAAGGAGGCCGGCGCGGAGAACCTCAAGGTCACCCTGGACACCGCGCCCGCCGCCACCGGCTTCGTCGAGGCCGCCGGGATCTTCAAGGAGCAGGCCGCCAAGGCCGGGGTCACGGTCGAGGTCAAGGTCGGCAACAAGGACACGTACTGGAAGGACATCCGCGACAACGGGACCTTCGCCTCCTACCGGTCCGGATCCATGCCCATCGAGTCCCACATCTCGCAGCGCCTGCTCACCGGATCCACCACCAACGCCACCAAGTGGCGCCAGAAGGACTTCGACGACCTGTACCAGCAGGCCCAGTCCACCCGTGACGAGAAGGAGCGAGCCGCCCTCTACGAGCGCATGCAGCGACGCCTGTACGACGAAGGCGGCTTCCTGATCTGGGGCTTCGCCGACTGGATCGTCGCCACCGCACCTGCCGTGCACGGCGTCGACGCGAAGGCCCCCGCCAACACCCTCGACTGGGCCCGCTTCGACAAGATCTGGATCGCGTGACCCTCCACCTCCACTGGGTCGGCCGCCGTCTGCTCCTCGGACTGGGACAGACGGCGGCCGTCGTCCTGTTCGTCTTCGCGCTCACCGAAGCCCTGCCCGGGGACGCGGCCGTCGCCCTGGCCGGCGACCAGCCCGACCCCGAGCGCATCGCCCGCATCCGCGCGGCCCTGGACCTGGACCGACCCGCCGCCGAACGCTTCCTGGACTGGGCCGCCGGACTCCTCCACGGCGACCTCGGCACGTCCCTGGTCAGCGGACGACCCGTCGCCGCCTACCTGTCCGGCGGCCTTGGGCCCACGGTGCTGCTCGCCTGCGCCACCCTCGTCGTGCTGCTGCCGCTGTCGGCCGGGCTCGGCGTGCTCTGCGCCCGCCGCGAGGGCGGCCCGCTGGACCGTTCCCTCAGCGCACTGACCCTGGCCGTGCACTCCGTACCCGAATTCGCCCTCGGTGTGCTGCTGGCCACCGTGTTCGGGCTCTGGCTGGGCTGGCTGCCGCCCACCGCCGTCGGCGCGGACCCGCTCACCGAGCCGGCCGTACTGGTCCTGCCCGTCCTCGTCCTGGTCTCCCGGCCCGTGTGCACCCTCAGCCGCCTGGTGCGCGCCGGGATGATCGACGCGATGGCCTCGCCGTACGTGGCCCAGGCCCAGCGCTGCGGCGTCGGCGGCGCACGCCTCCGCTGGGCGCATGCCCTGCCCAACGCGCTCGCCCCGGCCGCCCAGCAGGTGGCCAGGACCTGCGACTGGCTGTTGAGCGGGGTGATCGTCGTCGAAGCCCTCTTCGTCATCCCCGGCCTCGGAACCGTACTCGTCGACGCCGTCGCCGCCCGGGACGTGCCCGTCGTCCAGGGCATGGCCGTCGTCTTCGGCGTGGTCACCGTCCTCGCGAACCTCGGGGCCGACCTCGTCGCCCGCCGGTTCGCCCCCCGCGCGGAGGTGGTCGCATGACGCGTCACGCTCCCAGATACGCGTTGGCCGTGGGGCTCATCGCCGTGCCCCTGCTGCTGGCCGCCCTCGGGCCCCTGCTCGCCGGGCCGGCCGGGCCGCGTTCGGTCTCGTTCAGCTCGGGCGCCGGGCACTGGCTGGGCGTCGATTTCAGTGGCCGGGACGTCTGGCGGCAGGTCCTGCTCGGCGGCCGTTCCGTGGTCCTCGTGGCTCTCTCGGCCACCGGCCTCGCCTATCTGGTGGCCGTCCCCCTCGGGTTGACCGCCGCGCTCACCCGCCGCACCTGGCTGGAGGAGGCCCTCATGCGGCCCCTCGACGTACTGATCGCCGTGCCGTCGCTCCTGCTTGTGCTGCTGGTCGCGGCGACCCTGACCCCGGGGCCGGCCGGGCTGGCCGTCCTGGTCGGGATGGCCGCCGTGCCCGACGTCGCGCGTGTCGTGCATGCGGCGGCCGCCGAGATCTCCGCCCGGCCAGCCGTCGAGGCGCTGCGGATGCAGGGCGAGTCCTGGTGGCGTACGGCACTCGGCTATGTGGCCCGCTCCATGCGCCGGACCATCGCCGCCGACGCGGGGATCCGGCTGACCGGCGCCCTGTACCTGGTGGCCACGGCCGCGTTCCTCGGGATCGGCGTCGAGCCGGACGCCGCCGACTGGGCGGTGATGGTGGACCGCAACCGCACGGGACTGTTCCTCCAGCCGTGGGCCGTTGTGGTGCCCGCCCTGCTCATCGCCGCCCTGTCGATGGGCGCCAACCTGCTCTTCGACGCCGCCCTGCACACACCGGCCGCCAAGGCCGCCAGGAAAGGAGGGCGGCGATGAACCCGGTCGCCGAAGTGGACGGACTGCGCGTGGAGGTGGCCGGCGGCACGCTCGTCGACGGGGTGAGCCTGACGGCCCGCGCCGGACGGATCACGGCTCTCGTCGGGCCCTCGGGCAGCGGGAAGACCACCACCGGACGCGCTCTGCTCGGCGAGTTCCCGCCCGGCGCCCGGGTCGACGGCCGGATCCGCACCCCCGGCCCCGGAGCCGTCGGCTACGTACCCCAGCACCCCGCCGCCGTTCTCAACCCCGCCCGCCGCGCCGGAGCGCTCCTGCGGGACATCGCCGCCCTGCGGGGCGGCACCCGCCGCGAGATCCGCGACCGCGTCGAGCACGCCCTGCGACGGGCCCAGCTGCCCGACCCCGCGACGGTGCTTCGCCGCTACCCCCACCAGCTCTCCGGCGGCCAGCAGCAGCGGGTCGTCATCGCGCAGGCCCTGCTCCTGGGGGCCAGGGTGATCGTCGCCGACGAACCCACCACGGGCCAGGACCCCGCCACCAAACGGGGCGTCGTCGAGGCGCTGGCCGATGTCGCCGAACAGGGCATCGCCCTGGTCCTGCTGAGCCACGACCGGGACGTCGTCCGGCAGCTGGCCGACGATGTGGTCGTGCTGCGGGCCGGTCGGGTCGTGGACCGCGGACCGGCGGACACGGTGCTGCCCGCTGCCGTGAAGCCAGTGGCTGACCGGTCACGATCCGCCGTACCACCCGCCGTACCACCCGCCGGAACGCGCGTGGAGGCACGGGACCTGACGGCCCGGCACCGGACCACGCGCGGCGCCGTTCCGGTGCTGCACGGCGTCACGGTGTCGGTGGCGCCGGGAGAGTGCCTGGCCGTGGCCGGCCGTTCAGGCAGCGGCAAGACCACCCTGGGCCGCTGCCTGGCCGGGCTGCACTCCGCGTACGACGGGGCGGTCCTGCTCGGCGGGGCGCCGCTGCCGCGCAGCCTCCGCGCCCGAACCCGCGCCGAACTGGCCGCCGTCCAGTACGTGTTCCAGGACCCCGGGGCGGCCTTCGACGAGCACCGGCCGGTCCTCGACCAGGTCGCCCGCACGGCGGTCCGGCTGCGCGGCGCCGACCGGCATACCGCACGCAGGGCCGCCGTGCGCACCCTGGCCGAGCTGGGACTGGCCGAGGACCTGACCCTGCGCCGCCCCGGCGCGCTGTCCGGCGGCGAACTCCAACGGGCCGCCCTGGCCCGGGCACTGCTGGCCGAGCCCAGGGTCCTGATCTGCGACGAGATCACCTCCGGCCTCGACCCCGCCACGCGCGACGCCATCCTCGCCGTCCTGACGAGACTCCGTGACCGGACGGCACTCAGCCTGGTGTTCATCACCCATGACCGGAATGCCGCGGACGCCCTGGCCGACCGGACGGCGGAGCTCGACGCCGGCCGTCTGGTCGCATGCGGGTAGCCGTCTGCTGCCGTCGCGGCGACCGGTCATATAGGCAGAGACAGCCGCGACTTCGTGACGCTCGTTTGACGCACGGACTCCCTCGGAGGGGCACTGGTGTGGTTTTGACCTGCGGCTTTGTGCCAGAAGCAGGGCGAGCACGGGCTAACCGACGACGACCTCCGCAATTGGCGTCCCCCAGCCGCCACCCGAGGCGGTCGCGCCAGCGTCAAGAAGTAGCCGGAAGCGGCTCGGCGTTGGGCCTGTACGTCGATGCCGAGCCTGACGGACGAGGGGCTCCCGGCTGCGTGCGCGGGTGGCCTCCGGTCGGTACCCGCAGCTCCGCCCATACGGTCTTGCCCGGTGCCGCCTGGCGAGGGGTGACGCCCCAGTCGTCCGCGAGGGCGGCGACGAGGAGGAGGCCGCGGCCGGACTCGGACGCGGGGTCGGGGGCCGGGAGTGTGAGCGGGGGTTGTCTTTCCGCGCGGGTGTCGGCTACCTCGATGCGGAAGGTGCCCTCGGCCAGGGTGAGCCGGAGGTGGAAGTCCCGGCCGGGGACGCGGCCGTGGCGTACGGCGTTGGCGGTGAGTTCGGCCGTGATCAGGGTGAGCGTCTCGTTGGCCGGGGTTGTGTAGGGGTGGCCCCAGTCGTTCAGGCGGTGTGAGACCAGTCTGCGGGCGAGGCGGGCGCCGCGTGGCGTCGAGGTGAAGCACATGGTGAACGCGTGGTCCGTTGTGGGGTGCTGCGACGTATGCCCGTTCGGGGGAGTTGCCGACTTCATGCGGTCAACGGTTGCGGACTCTGCGTAGCCTTGAACAGGAGCGATGCGCTGACGGGTGTGGGCTGTACGCCTGCGCGGTGAGCTTGTCTGCGGCGCGGGGCGTGACCGGATACGTGGGCCGCGCGTTGGGTGACGTTCGGTGGCTGTGGTGGTCGTATGGGAGGAGCTGCGGCGTGGACGATGAGGTTCAGCAGCCGGAGTACGAGTTCGGGGCGGGCATTCTGTGCGTGTTCGGGCGGCAGTTGAAGCGGTTCCGGGAGCGGGCGGGGATGGACCGTGCGAAGTTCGGGTCGCTGACCGGGTACTCGGCCTCGACGATCGCGTCGTTCGAGCAGGCGAGACGTATTCCGCCCGGGAAGTTCATCGACCGCGCTGATGAAGTGCTCGGGGCGGGTGGGGTGTTGAGCACGGGGAAGGAGGAGGTGGCTCGGGCCCAGTATCCGGCGTTCTTTCGAGATGCGGCTCGGTTGGAGGCCAAGGCGGCAGCCCTACATGTGTACGCGACCAAGGCCGTACCGGGCCTCTTGCAGACTGAGGATTACGCGCGAGCGGTGTTCTCCATGTGGCGACCCCTGCTGGACGAGGAGACAATCAACCAGCGGGTCGCTGCTCGTCTGGCACGTCAGGAGGTCTTCTCCCGCACTCCGCTGCCCACCATCAGCTTTGTCATCGAGGAGTTCGTTCTGCGCCGACCACTCGGTGGACGGGTTGTGATGCGGGGCCAGTTGGAGCAGATTCTGCTGTGTGGGCAGCTGCGCAACGTGGAGATCCAGGTGATGCCGATCGAGCGGGAGGAGCACGCTGGGCTGGAAGGCCCCTTCACCTTGATCGAGACGCACGATGGACAGAGGATCGCCTACGTGGAGGCGTACAAGGACAGCCGTCTCCACACGGAGCGGAGGCAGGTGCGGGAGATCGAGGAGCAGTACGGCATCCTTCGGGCCCAGGCGCTCACTCCGCGCGAGTCGCTGGCCCTCATCGAGAAGTTGCTTGGAGAGAGATGAACGCCCAACAGCTCATAAGGCCCGTACCTGAGTCGGCCTGGTTCAAGAGCAGTTACAGCACAGGCTCGGGCGGCGAATGCGTCGAGGTCGCCGCCACCCCCGGCAGGGTCCACGTCCGCGACTCCAAGGACACCACCCGTGCCGCACTCGCCGTGGCCCCCACGGCCTGGACCGCGTTCGTAGAGTTCGCAGCACTCTGAACCTTTTTGTACAAGGCGATGTTGTCAGCGTCGTCCAGCCACAGTTCGGCGTGCCAGTCCTCGGCGACGACCAGCCGGTCATCGAGCACCCAGAAGCCGTTGGCAGGCACGATCTTGACGGACGCCGTGAAGGGGATGACGCCCAGCTCGATCGCGCGCTCGCGCAGTTCGGCGCCCGAGGGTCACCAGGTGCAGGACGGAGCGGGAGAGCCGGTCGAGCCGGGTGACCTTCAACGTGTCGCCCTCGCGCAGCAGCTGCATGACGAGGTCGAGCTTCGGGCGGGACGCCTTCGCGCCGCTCGCGGTGTCGACGTGCACGTGGTCACGGGTGACGCCGGCCCGCAGCAGTGCGTCGATCTGGTGATCCGGGTTCTGGTCGGCGGTCGAGACCCGCGCGTAGCCGATGAGCATGTGTCGGAATCCATCGGCTGGACCGTTCAACGACGTTGATTCCCGACGCGAGTTGTCGACAGTGCCCACCTGCGGGTTCGTGATCGCAGTGACGAGTGTCGGCAGACGGTCGTTTGCCGACACTCGGCACACGGAACGGCTCTTGATTCGGCACTCAGTTTCGAGCGTTGAGAACGATCAGGCGTATGTACTGACTGGCGTAGGTGATGAACACGCCCGCGCCCTTGGCAACGGCGTCCGGCGTCGTAGTCGCCACCGGCAGCGGCTTTGCGGCCCCCGTCTTGGCCGAGACGGAGACGGGCATGTTCCCTTCGGTGCCCTCCCGCTCGGTCAGACCATAGGCGGTGCCGTCGTCGCCGACGGAGACGAGAGTGATCTCCTTGGCGTCCTTCCCTTCGCCGACGCAGTGGCCCTTGCCCGTCTTCAGGTCGAAAACACTGCCGCCCTTGACCAGGTAGTCGCCGTTGGGGGACAGGCCCGCAGGGGTCTCGTAGCGATCGGGCCGCTTGGGTGTGCGCAGGTCGTAGGGGGTGCCGATGTTCTCGCACGGGGCAGTTGCCCGGAGCTTGCCGGTCGCCAGATCGTGTATGGCGGAGATGGGGTTGTCAGAGGTGGTGTACCAGCCGGCGATCAGGTAGTTGCCCGTGGCGCTGTTGATCCGGCCGTTTGGCGTCTCCCAGGGGCCTGTACTGGCAGATTCCCCCTTGAGCACCGAGTCGACGCCGGGCGGAGTCACCGTTGCGCTGTGCCAGCCGCCGTCGACGCCGAAGCCGCCGGAGTAGATGCCGCCCTCGAGTCTGCCGTTGGTCACGAGGCCGTCCGGACCCGGGAAGGCGATGTTGATGTTCAGGTCAGAGGGTTTCCCGCCGAGTTTCACCTTGGAGATGCCCGGGGTGACCTTGCCGTCGGGGGACAGCAGTACGGCGTCTTCGGACCTCGGTATGACCAGCAGACCCCGCGCTCCCGGGAACACGTTGACGTCGGTGGCGCCGTCCTCGGCCGACGCCTCGACATCCGCGGTGCCGGATGGGGCGATGTCCCCGGAGGCGTCGGCCGGGTAGAAGGCCGCGGAGATCACCTCCTTGGCGCTGTGGAGCTGGTCCTTGCTCTTCTTGCCGTATGCCCATACGGCGAAGTACTCGCGTTCGCCGCCCGTGATCAGGGATACGCGCGGGACCGTCAGCAGCCCGTCCGGGTCTTCGGTCTGCTCCTCGGTGGGCTCCGGTGCCTTCCAGGGCTTGCTCGTCGACAGCAGGCGGCCGGACACCGCCTCGCGGACCTTCAGTACGTAGCCCTGCTCGCTCTTGTCGAGGTACGCGAGGGTGTCGCCCTTCGCCGAGAGCGCGTAGGGGTAGGGCTGCCCTTCGGGCATCCAGTCGGCCCTGACCTCCCACCCCTTCTCGCTCGCGAAGGCAGCGGGGGGTGTGATCTTGCTCTTCAAGGCGACGTCGGTGGGCGTCCCGGGCGCGCCGTCCTTGGAGCCGCCGGAGCTGCACCCCGACACGGTGCCGATGAGCGCGCCCGCCAGCAGCGCGGCCGTGACGTTCTTCCCGATCCTCATTCAAGCCCTCTCGATGCGTGGGGCGATGAGGCAACTCAGCCGTCTCTCCCCCCGGTGGACGGTGTGTTCAAGTGATCGTGATCAGGACGGCACGCTATCAGCAATGCACCGTCGACCCGGTCCAACGGTTGAGGCGGGTGGGGGGCGACTCCGAATCCTGGACACGGACCGCTGCATAGCCGCAGCCGGACGGTTCTACCTCCCGCAGGATCACGCGAGGGAGGCCGTAGCAACTGTCCGGGCTCCAGTGCTCCTGGGGCGAGGTACGGCGGTCGGCAGCCCCAGGTCGAGCTGCTTGTCCATCTCCAGTCGGAAGGTGCCGTACGGGTTGATGTTCGACCAGAACAGCGCGGTCAGCCCGCCTCGGTCCTCGTCTGTGAGTTTCCTCGCCTAGACCGGCTCGGCGAGGACCTGCTGAAGCAGCAGCGTGTTGACGTGCACGAGCGCGGACTGGAGCAGATGCAGTGCGAGCATCGACGTCTCGGCGTGTTCCTTGTCCGGACCGGTCAGAGCGCCGTCCTTGCCGTAGTGCAGCACGGTGTTCGCCGAGTTCCAGTTCTCCACGACCTGGAGCCCGCCGTGGATCTCCCGGCGCAGGTCGGGGCTGGCCAGGTAGTCGCACGCGAACATCGTGCGGACCGCGCGCCCCAGCTCTTCGAGTGCCTGGTAGGTGGGGTGCTTGGGGCTGCCGCGGGTGAAGCGCCGCAGCACCTGCTCGGCCTCCGTCGTCCCCAGGCGGAGCGCGGTGGCGTACTTGACCATCTGGTCGTACTGCTGGGCGATCAGCTCCCAGCGGATCGGCCGCGTCAACGATCCTCCGAGGGCTGGCCAGCCGGGCGGGTCGTCGTCGGGCCGGTACAGGCGGATGCTGCCGATATTCTTCAACCCGGGCAGCAGTCGGAAGTTGAGCAACTCGGTGAAGGCGAAACCGACCACGCTGGCGCCGTGCGTGTCCACGTAATTCGACTCGATCTCGGCGTCCGTGCAGTGCCGCAGCAATCCCTCGATCATCGCCGCGACCTCGGACGACGAACAGCTCTTGAGCTGGGAGTAGATGCAGACGTTCTTGCGCTCCCCGTGCCAGTAGATCATTACGCCGTTTCTCTATGCGCAGGCGGAGGCCGTGCACCGGGCCTGGGGCAAGTTTGTCGCCAGGGGCGGGAACGTGTGGGCGGCGTCGGCTCCCGTCACCGCGGAGCAGGCCGCCACTTGGCGCTTGTGGATGTCAGCGGTCTTCATGCCGCTCAACCGGCGCATGGTCGAGATGGTCGTCTCCCATGCCGACCTGCTGCGGGAGGACACCATCCCCGAGCCCCTTAAGGAGCTGTGTGCGCACGTGGCCTGTTATGAGCCCATCGTCGCCCGGTGGCAGGAGGACGGGTTCGACTCCGTCCAGCTCGATGATCACGTGTCGATCGCCGGCAATTTCCCACGTACGGAATTGGACGCATACGTCCGGACCTCTTTCGAGGCGCTGAAGCTCGAACAAGCCCGGCTGCTTGCGCAGATACAACGGCTGAGCTGAGAAGCTGCGCCCTTGGGGCTGTGGCACAGCTTGTCATCGCCAGAGGGTGGACCGGCGCTCGGGATGGGCGGTGTCGATGTACTTCATCGCGGTCTCGCCGGCGATACCGAAGACGCGCATGAGGTGGACGGGGTCGGCGGTCTGGCGGGCCTCGTCGAGGATGCGGTCCTGGCGGAGCTTGGACAGAGTGAGGCCGAGCGGCCGGAAGATGTCGTTCATGACCATGGTGGAGACGGCGGCAGCCGGTCGTCCGCCACGGTCTGCTGGCTGACCAGCAGGTAGGGGTTGGCCGTCAGGGGCCACCGCTGGTGGCGGTCGCGTAGCCAGTCACTCGCGAGGATGTGGGTGACTTCGTCGAGGTAGACGGTGTGCCGTAGGCCCCGCCGGACCGTCAGACGCCCGCGAGCGAGGTCGAGATCGGTCAGAAGGAGGCAGCGGGTCTCACGCCGGCCGAGCGCGTGGATGGCGACGAGTGCGACGACGAACTTGGCCATCGGAGTGTCGGCCCGGTCAATCAGGCCGCGGAGGCGGTCGGTGGGGATGGGCACGGGCAGGCGTTCGGAGGTGGACAGTGAGATGCTGCGGGTGGGGTCGCGGAAGATCACCCGTTCCTGCTTGAGGGCCTGGAAGAGGCTGCGAAGAGCGCTGAGAAGGCCCCGCCCCGTAGAGCCGGGTCGTTGTTTGAGGGCGTCTTGGACGTCGTCCTTGGTGATCTCGTGCAGGCTGGTGACACGGACCGTCCAGGCGGTCAGGACTGGGTAGAGGTAGCCGAGGTACTTGCGGATCGTCTCGAACGGCATCGCGGGGTGTTCCCGGCGGCCCTCGCCCCGCAGGACCAGCACCCAGCGGTGGAGTTCGTCGGCGAGGGCCTCGGGGAGGCTCTGGACGCGCTGGTTGATGGCCCGCTGATGGATATCGACCTGCCGGGCGGGGTCGGGGATGACCAGGCCGCGGCGGCTGAGGAACTGCAGGATCCGGCGTGCGCTGGTGCCGGCCCGCGCGGCGTCCTCACGCCACAGGTACCGAATGTCCTCTCCGAAGGTGGCGTTGTGCCGGGCGTAGTCGAGCAACAACAACTGTTCTGTGGTGCGCGGGTTATCGGCGATGCGGACACGGCCGACCGTCTTACCGGCGCCCGTCTGGGCCTTGATGTTGACGAACCAGGGTTCGTCGGGGTCGCAGGGCGACGAGCCGGTGGCCAGGAACGCCTGAAAGTCGGGGTCCTGCCGGTCCGACGCGTAACCGCGCCGCGTCTCCAGCCGCCAGGCGGTGTGCTCGAAGGTCTCGAACAGGCGGCGGAAGGTGGCCCGGTCCACGAGGGCCGCTACAAGCACCACGCCCCGTTCATCGAGCGCCGCCGCGACGGACTGTGCCTGCGGACGGCGGACTTCCTGAAGTCCATCGGCTTCGACGTCGACGAGGAACTGTGGGCGATCGACGGCACGGACTGCTCCCCGTGCGACAACAAGGTCCCCGACAGCCACTGAACGGCCCTATCCTGGCCCCTGTCCTCGGTCCTCGGAGGACAGGGGCCGGCCCTTGCGAAGAGGAATCGTCTTGCCCGCACAACACGACATCGCCGCCGAGACCGAACTGTGGGACACCTTCGCCGCTTCCGCCTTCACAGAAGACGCGGAGCCGAGCTTCTGCTGGACCCAGTACGCCGGACACGGACCCGGTCCGGAACTGCTCGGCAGCCCCCGTTCCGTCCTGGAGATCGGCTGTGGCACCGGCCGCGCACTCGCCCACCTCGCTCAGCGTGGCACCGCCGCTCGTGGCGTTGACCTGTCTCCCGTCATGGTCAAGAAGACCACCGAGAAGTGGGTCGACACCGGCGCGGAGTTCGTGTGCTCCGAGGTGCTGGAGTACCTGAGCGAGCGCGAGGAGGTGTACGACGCGGTCTACTCGATCTTCGGCGCCGCCTGGTTCGCCGACCCGGGCCGTCTCTTCCCCCTGGTCCGCCGGAGGCTCAGCCCCGGCGGCGTCTTCGCGTTCTCGCAGCCGCCGGCCATCCCCGGCGCATACGGCCCGCAAGGCATGTACAAGGGAGGCTTCGCCGGAAAGGCCATGTTCACCTACCGCTACAGCTACCGCCCGGCCGTCTGGGAGCGCCTGCTCACCCGGGCCGGGTTCGCCACGGCCGACGCACAGGTCCTCGACGCGCCTCACCCCGGGCACATCGGGACGCTCCTCGTCCGCGCGGTCGCTCCGTGACCGTCCCCTGCCGAGAGCGCAGGCGGCGTCTTTGTCGTCGCTGGTGGCGACGGTGTGTTCGCATGCGCGGAAGCGGGCGGCTCGTTCGGGCCACCGCTGGACGGTGGCTGTGTTCACAAGGTTGGACAGCCGATAATCGCCACTTCGGGAGGCGTCACAGCCACAGGGACTTCGAACACTGAGTAAGCCGCTTGGCGCGGTCAGAGACGGCGGCTGGCACTCACCCACGCTGCGTTGACGCTCCGCGACGGATGAGAAGGCGCGTTGGCGGGCTGCCGCCGAGCTGCGATGATGCAGCTGTTTCCCATACGGAGGGGGCTGTTGTTCGTTTTCGTTTGTGCGGGGTGCGATGCCGAGCTGACCATCCCCTTGTCCCAGGTCTCCCTTCCGGCGCACGCCCGTCAAAAGTACGGGAACGGGGTCCAGCTTCCGGTGCTCATGGAGTCAGGGACGTTTGCCGTGGACCCGGAGCCCTGGGGAGGGCCGTGGCGGATGTGGGACGAGATCGATCCGGGCGAGGCGGAGGCGCGCGGCATCTACGCGCCGGTCTACGCCCTGTCCGACAGTACGCCCGGGGCGATTGTCATCGCGCCCGGCGATGTCCGCGGAACCCGGCTGATCCCCGAGAAGAGCGGCGGCGCCTGCTGTGGTCTCGACGGGGCCGACGGGCCCAACATGGCCTGCGAAGCGTGCGACCTGCCCGTGGGGATCAGGGTCGACGACTGCTCGCTCTGGCAGGCAGCGCGGCTCAGCTCAGAGGGCGTACGCCGCGTCCTCGTCAACGGGGTTCACGCCGCGTCGTTCTCCTGGGCGGAAATGGCAGAGAGGGAGGAGAGAACGCCCCCGCTCGAGCCGATTGCCACATGGGGAGGACGGTTTGGGTCGAGCCACTATTGGTCGTGGAGTCCGCAATGGGAGGCGGCAGCCGGCCAGGCGCTCGCCCACCTGCTAGCGGCTTCCGAAGGACAGCCGGTAAAGGTTCCCGACGGTCTGACCGCAGACCTGTTCCAACGCGCGCTAGACGCCCTGCTGCCCGCAGGCCTGCCAACGCGGCGCGCCGTCCTGGCTGGACCGGAAGAACCTTCCCCCGACGCGGACGTCGACATCCTCCTCGTACCGGTCCATCCCCAGACGGGTCAGACCTGGGCCCCCGCCGGCCCGGCGGCATCGGCATACCCGGTGCCCCTGCCGCTCGGGGTGTGGCTGTGGCTGGTCTCTCCCCAGCCGTACTTGCCGGTCCCCGCATCGGGCGGCATTCTCCAAGACGTCCTCCGTGACTACCCGCTCCCACCGCGCCCCAACTACCTGTTCCGGGCCGATCGGGGAACGTTCCAGCACACCTTGGTCCGGCTACCGGCCGTTCGCAGCCCGTGGATGGGCACGATCCTCGAGAACCTCGCGCGGGACAGATCGGCCGACATCTTTTAGTCGTCCGGCAATCGAACGGCGAGGGGCTCTCGCGCTTCCCGAAGTGGCGAGTACCCGCTGCCCGTTTGAACTAGCCAGGTAGCCGTCCACCCCGCGTGCCATCAGTGCGGGGCGCGTGCCCGCACGATGAGCGTGCCGACGTTCTCGGGGTCCGGTGCCTCCAACACCCGGGCGTCGATATTCATGAATCCGTGCTGCTCAAGGAGCCCGGCCCAGTCCTCCGGCGTGCAGGCCCAGCGGTGGATCCACAGTTGGCGGCCGCTGAAGCCAGCCCCGTACATGCCCTGGATGCCGTAGGAGCCGGGCACGGCGGGGGCGTGGGAGAAGGCCGGCACGCCTTGGGGGGCAAGGCTCTGGCGGAGCAGCGGAAGCAGTCGCTCGGGGCTGGTGAACCACAGTGCGCCCCACACGGGGTGCTGGTAAGAACGCTGTCACCGATCCTGCTGGCTTATTCCGTGCCTGGCGGGGCTGACGGCTCGTTGTCCAGGGCAGTGGCGGCCGTCTTGCCGTTCCCGGTCGCGGGGTGGGGTGTGGAATGTCGATGCAGCCGAGGCCGTGGCCGAGAGTGCCCGAGCTGACCGCGCAGGTGGCGCGGTCGGTAGCGGCACGGGGTCCGTACCCGCTGGCGATGCGGATCCGTGACGAGCTGGGCGAGTTGTTCGCGGACGCCGAGTTCGCCGAGGCGTACGGAACGAGAGGGCGGCCGGGCTGGTCGCCGGGCCAGCTGGCGCTGGTGACGGTGTTGCAGTTCGCCGAGAACCTCACCGACCGGGCGGCGGCGCATCGGGTGCGGTACGGCATGGACCTGAAATACGCACTCGGTCTGGAGCTGGACGATCCCGGGCTCGACGCCTCGGTGCTGTCCGAGTTCCGCACGCGACTGGTCGAGCACGGGATGGAAGAGAAAGCGTTCGACCTGCTGCTGACCGCGCTCAAGGACCGGGGCCTGGTGAAGGCGGGCGGCAAGGGCCCCTGGTGGACCGGCTACAAGATCCACATCAGTGAGTCCTGCGGCGAACCCGATGACCAGCAGGACCCGGCTACCGGCAAGGCGACGATCCTCGGAGCCGAAGTGCCGCCGCCGCATTTGATCACCAGCATCGTGACCACCGACGCCACGGTAACGGACGCGGAGATGACCGAACCGGTCCATCACATACTCGCCGCCCGCGATCTCCTGCCCGCCGAGCACTTCCTCGATTCCGGCTACGCCTCAGCCGAGTTGATCGTGGGCGTGAAGAAGAACTTCGGGGTCGCCCTGGTCACCCCGGTCCTGATCAACAGCTCACCCCAGGCACGTGCCGGCGCCGGCTTCGACCGCACCGAGTTCACCATCGACTGGGACCAGCGGCAGGCCACCTGCCCACACGGGAACACCAGCACCTGGTGGAGCCCCGCCACCCAGCGCGGCACCAAGGCCATCGTCATCAAATTCGACAAGGAGACATGCCGCCCCTGCCCGGTGCGCGACCAGTGCACCCGCTCGAAAACCGGCGGCCGGACCCTCTCGCTGCAACCCCGCGAGCTGCAAGAAGTCCTCGACCATGCCCGCCTCCAGCAGGCCGACGAACAGTGGCGAGCCAAGTACGGAATCCGCGCGGGCGTCGAGGGAACCGTCCACCAGGCCGTCGCGGTCACCGGGATGAGACGTGCCGCTACCTCGGTCTCCAGAAGACCCATCTGGAGCACGTCTTCTCCGCCGCTGCGCTCAACCTCATCCGCCTCGATGCCTGGTGGAACGGCCACCCGCTCGACCGCACCCGCGTCGGCCACCTTGCCCGCCTAGACCTCTCCCTCACCGCGTGACCGTCATCAGCCGCACATGAGGGAAGTCCCTCTACGACATTTCAGGTGGCGCGCATCGGCTGAGCAGGGCGGACACCGACGGTTTCCATGGAGGTGTCGGCGTACCGCCCGGCTCCAGGCCGTACGGCCACAGCCTGCTGAACACCTTCGGCATCCCGTCCAAGCGGTACAGGGCTTCGGTGTCGCCGTGGTCGGCGGCCTGCCGGTAGAGGGCTTCAGCGCTCTCCCGCTCCCCGGCTTCCTCCCGCATCTGGGCCAGGCCGACCAGGGCGGCCGGGCTGCCGTGGTCGGCGGCCTGCTGGTAGAGGGCTTCAGCGCTCTCCCGCTCCCCGGCTTCCTTCCGCCACTCGGCCAGGCGGTACAGGGCGTAGGGGTTGCCGTGGTCAGCGGCCCGACGGTAGAGCGCTTCAGCGCTCTCCCGCTTGCCGCCCGCCACCCGCAGCTCGGCCGGGACGACCAGGGCTTCGGTGTTGCCGTGGTCGACGGCCTGCTGGTAGAGAATTTCGGCGCCCTCCCGGTCCCCGGCCATCTCCCGCATCAGGGCCAGGCCGACCAGGGCTTCGGCGTCGCCGTGGTCGACGGCCTGCCGGGCCAGGGCTTCGGCGCTCTCCCGCTTCCCGGCCAACTCTCTCAGCTTGGCCAGGACGACCAGGGCTTTAGTATTGCCGTGGTTGGCCGCTTGCCGGGCCAGGGCTTCGGCGCTCTCCCGCTTCCCGGCCAACTCTCTCAGCTGGGCCAGGCCGACCAGGGCGGCCGGGCTGCCGTGGTCGGCGGCCTGCTGGTAGAGGGCTTCAGCGCTCTCCCGCTCCCCGGTCACCATCCGCGTCTGGGCCAGGTGGTGCAGGGGGAAGGGGTTGCCGTGGTTGGCGGCCTGCCGGGCCAGGGCTTCGGCGCCTTTCCGGTCTCCGACTTCCTCCCGCATCTGGGCCAGGCGGTGTAGGGCGTAGGTGTCGCCGTGGTCGGCGGCCTGCCGGTAGAGGGCTTTGGCGCCTTTCCGGTCTCCGGCCTTCTCCCGCATCTGGGCCAGGCCGACCAGGGCGTAGGTGTCGCCGTGATCGGCGGCGCGGTGCTGGAGGTGGTGGGCCCATCGCAGGCGGCACCGGTCTTTAGCGGCCTGGGCGAGGTTGTTGAGGTCATCGGGGGAAGTGAGGTGGGTGTGCGCGGCGTGCCAGAAAGTGGCGGGCGGGCACAGGTGCCTGCGGCTGGTGCGGCCGTGTTGTTCGAGGTAGTCGGCGAGCTGGAACAGCGGCCCCACCGGCTGCGGGGCCGTGGCGTCGGCACTGAAGGTGGGCGGGTGTCGTGGGGTGGTGCGGTGCAGGGGGGCCTGTTTGCCGTGAACGAGTTGGGCAAGTTCGGCGTAGGCGCGTTCGGCCCAGTCGTCGCTGAGCTGGTCGTAGTCGCTCTGGCTGAGGTAGTCGGGGGCGGCGTCGGTCAGGAATTCCTGTGGGAGGTGGAGGCCGACCCCCAGGCGGCGCGCGTCCATGGCTGCTTCCAGCAGTGCTCGGGCGGCCGGAGTGGCCTGTTCATAACGACGTTGGAGTTCGGGGGCTCCGGCCAGATCCTGAGTGACCCGCCCGTCGGGGCCTGCGCGGGTGAGGGCGTCGGCCAGTAGCCGGTCACCGCCCTCGGCAAGGGCCGTCGCGGCGGCCAGGGCGGCGGTGTCGAAGGCGTCTGGGACGGCCTGGGTGCGGCCGGAAAGCAGTTCCCGTACCCGGCTGTACGGATCCCCCTCACCCGGCGTGGGCAGGGCGGTGTACTGGCGGGCGTACTCAGGCCACAGCGTGCCCAGCACTAGGACTGGCCCGCGCTCTTCATCGACCAACAGACGGTGCACGGCCGCCGCGATCCGCTCACCGGATGCCGGATTGCCAAGGTAGTGCTGGGCCTCGTTCAGCCACACCACCGTCCGCGGCCCGACCCGGCATAGCTCCTCCAGCGCAGCCTCCACGCGAGTCGGGTCGAAGGGATGCCACAGCCACCACCCCATCTCCGCAAGCGGCTGAACGGCCTCCCAGCATGCCCGGGTCTTCCCCGTCGACGAGGTGCCCACCAGCACCACGATCCGGCTGCGCCCGGCCATCACGTCCCGTACCGCAGCGGCCAGCTCCCGGTCATGCTCCCGGGGCACATATCCGGGCAGCGCCCGCACCGCGGGTGCATCCGGGCCCAAGGCGGCCCTGCCAGGACCGGCGGGGTGGACCTCCAACTCGTGCGCCTCCCACCGACCGATCGGCCTACCCGGCCTCACGCCATCAGCTGTGGCCGTACCCGCCCCCTTGGCCGCGGCACGCCGCAACTCCAGAAGCTCGTCCACCGGCAGCTCCAACACAGCGGCCAGCGCTGCCACCGTCTCCGCTGACGGCACCGGCGCCTTGGACGAGAGCGCCTGCGACACCGTGGTACGCCCAAGCCCCGCCCGACCAGCAAGCTGCGTCTGGTTCAGCCGGGCCCGGGCCAGCCCGTTATTGAGCCTGGCACGCAGGTCGCTCAGGGGCGGAATATCGGTGCTCTGCTCGTCGGGCATGTGCTTCCCCCAGGCCAGTGGTGTGTTCGCCGGTGTTCATCTTCGTCCCCGCGAACCATGGCGCGCACCGATTCCGCGACCTTCGACCACGTCAACACCCCACCTCGTACAGGGAGCTTGCCGTGACCGTCGCCATCGTCCTCCTCACCACCGCGCTCGTCCTCGTCGTCGCGCTGCTGGTCGGCGCTGCCGCGGGCAAGCTCGCCCGCATGGACAGCGCCACCTACCCCAGCGCCCTCACCCGCGCGGCCACCACGTTCGCCGCCGTCATCGCCCTCGCAGCCGCGGTGACTGCGGCCATCGCCACCCTCTTCACCTGAACGAGCCCCACGTACCCCACCAAACACGGACAACCAGACCAACCACCAACCGGAAACGCCAAAGGGGCCACCACTGCCCTGACCAACGAATTCCCATGCGGAATATGCCAGCAGGATCGTCACCAGCCGCAAATGGCGGTGACCTTGCGGGTGGCACTCGGTGACAGCCTTCCTCCCAGGCATGCCGGTCCCGATTCGGCCCCCTGCCTAGACTCCGACCATGGAACAGGCAACGTATTGGTGGGGACTCGCGGGCGTCGTCCTCGGAGGCCTGCTGACCCAGGTGTCCAACTGGGTCGACCACCAGCGCCAGCGCGGAGAGCGGCGGGAAGACCTTTTCCGAACCAAGCTCGAACGGCGTGAAGCGTTTGAGCTGGAGCATCTTGTAGAGGTCAACCAGCTCCTGCGGGACCTGCGCCATCACGGAGACCAACTCATCTCCGCCAAGCAGCCCGATCCCCGCTATTCGAAACCACCCGATGACCACGCCGAGCGATGCCGGACCGCCATCAGGGAGGCTGATGCCGCCCTTGATGCACAGATCGGATTCATCCTCGACGACAAGGTGCGGGAGCTGGTCAAGGTGGCTGCTGAACGCATCACCGACCGGGCCTGGACTGTGTGCCAGGACGCGCCTGCGACGTTCGAGGAAGGCATGCAGAGGGGCACACTCGGCATCGGTGTCTATACAGCGCTCACAGAGACGAGCGAGGCAGCGGAAGCCGCGTACGAAGCCATCTCCGAACGCGTGCGTGAGCTGTACGCCGGCTTCAGGGAACCTCGCAGGCGAGGTGGCCGTTCGGCTTCTGATCACGCACCCTGATACGCCAGCTACGGCGTCGACTCGGTTGCCCGACATTTCGCCGAACGCGACCCCGCTGGACGTGGAACTCCTCGTTTGCGGCTGGTGACGATCCTGCTGGCTTATTCCGTGTCTGGTCGGGCCGGCCTGCCGAACGCGGACAACCGGCCCGACCGTCGACCGGGAACGCCAGGAGGGCCGCCGCTGCCCTGACCGATGAACGCCCGCGCGGAATAAGCCAGCAGGATCGATGACAGCGTTCTTACTGGCACCCCCTCACCCCCGCCCCGTACCGGTTCCAGTAGGTCTCGACGTCCTGGCTCATGGCGCGGTGGTTCCCATCTGGCAGCGGCGCGACGTCCCGTCGGGGATGAGGCGAGACGGTAGTGGCCACAGTGGACAGATCGCTGCCGGACGACCGGAGTTTGAGCCATACGGGAGAGGCCGACCCCGCGATGCGGGGCCGGCCTGCGGTGGTGCTCGGCCCTACGAACGTTCGTAGGTTCCCGGACCAGTGGCAGTTGGGATCACCCGAACAGGAACCTTGCTCGACTGATCAAGTCTGCCGAGCGGCAAGCGGCCTCCTCAGAAGCGGTGGTGGATCTCGTTGGTCCGTGCGCAAGACCCGGTGGGGAGAAGCGGTGTGATGCAGATCCGGGCGTACACCTCGTCGGTGGGCCGCAGCCAGCCGTCCTCGTCGAGGATGTCGTCGGCGAGGGTGACGGTCCGGCTCCTGACGACTGTCCCGTCCGTCTCCACGGAGAACAGCGCGTCAGCGAACCGGTAGAGGTGGTCATCGGGATCAGGGTCGTCCGCGCCCCACAGGTCGATGACCTCGCGATAGCGAAGTCCTTTCATGTTGCGCTCCACCGCATTGAAGAGAGCCGTGTAGGAAACGCGGACGGTGGCTGTGCGATTCTTGTGATTGTGTTCGAGCAGCTCAAGGCGTGCATTGCGTATGCTGGCCATCAGCACGGCCTCCCTGTGCGAGGCGGAGAGAATCTGATTTCAGGTTAGTAACCGTGTGGCCACGCGGGGAGCTGACATTGTGGCGTGACCAGCTCATTCCTGAGCGAGGCTCTCACTGGCGAACTTCCTCATCCGGCCAATGACTCTCCGCACAACAATCCGCCCTGTGCTGAGTGTTTCATCACCAGTACAGCGAACGGTTCAGATCCAGTATCAGCCGGAGCACCAGGATCAGGCCGAGGCAGTCGACCGCCAGGTGCCGCTTATAGCCGCTCACCCAGGGCCCCGGCGAGTGCCTGGATCGTCCCGTTCCGGGGTGTTGACCTCGGTGGTGGGCCCGGGAAGCAGGTGAACACGGCACCTGTGGTTCATGGGGTTCTCTACGCTTCAAGATGCGCGAAGGTGCCGTGTTTGTTCCTCCATCATCCCCTGTCGCTGCCCCCGCTTGCGCAGTGCCCCGGCCGGAAGCCCTTGGTGAGGGGGCCGCCGAGGATCAAGTCCGGCGAGAAGACTCTGCGCGGCGTCCTGGGACGCCTGGATCCCGGTGAGATCTGTGCGGCGGCCTACGACTGCCTTCGGCCCTTGCTGTCCGCACAGCCCCGCCGGCCGGAGCCGGTCATGCCCGACGGTGGCACCGAGCGTGAACAGCGCGACCCACCGGGCAGCCGCCCGCGCTGATCCTCGCCGGCTACGTCAACACCGCCGCCGCACGCCGAGCCCACAAGGAAGCCATGCCCGCCCACCCGCGAAAGACGACCTACGCTACGACGTTTCCGGAGCCTCGGGCAGCACGTCGGGGGTCTCCCACAGCTGGCCGGACATATTGCTGACGTAGATCTTGCCGGTGCGGCTGTGCAGCCCGACGCCGCAAGCATCGCCAAGCCCGGTGGCGACCACGCGCTGCAGGCCCTTGGTCTTCTCATTCAGGTCGACCTCGTGCAGGCAATCGCCCGAATGGTCGGAGACGTATGCGCGGCCCTTGCCGTCCAGCGCGACGCGGGTGCTTGCGGAGAAGGTGGCGACTTCGCTCTTGGTGGCGCCGGAAGGGGGATTGAGGTCGACCTCGTACAGAGGGCCGCTGCCGTACCGGCCGACGTACGCCCTCCTGCCGTCCCTGTCCAGCGCTACTCCGGAGGCATACGCCATGCCCCCGATGACCGGCTTCGTCCTCGCCTCTCCGCTCTCCAGTTCGTCCTTCAGATTGACCGCGATCAACTGCCCGTTGCCGTAGTCGGTGACATAGGCCCTGTCCGACCCGTCCAGCGCGAGGCCGTATGCGTAGGGGACCTTGGCGACCTCGACGACTTCGACGGCCTTGGAGTCATCGAACAGGTTCTTCACCTTGCACAGGCGGCCACCTGAGTAGTCGGTGACGTACGCGACCTTCTTCGACAGGTCCAGCGCCACATCCACGATGTCGCCCAGGCCGCTCGCGACCTCACGCCAGTCACCGGAGCGGAGATCCGAGGTGAGATCCACCTCGTACAGCCTGCCGTTCCGGTCGGCGACGTACGCCTTGTTGTTCGGCTCGTCCAGCGCGAGGCCGTACGACCTGCCCAGCCCGGTGGCGCGCACCGAGGGAGCCTTTTTCGGGCGCTCCTGCTCCTTGCCCTTGCCCTTGTGAAGGGGGTGCTTCTCCACATCGAAATTGAGTTTTTCAAGCTCGAAGATCTCGTGCACCCCGGCAAGGGTGGAAACGACCTCAGCCTCCCCTTTTTGCAGGAACGGCTTGCCTTCATCGGTCAAGTCGAAAGCCTCCGCGGCCGTGCCGGTCTCGCCGAGTTTCCATGCAAGCACCCTGGAATACTTCGGCTCCTTGGCCTGTGGGCCGCTCGGGCGGGTCTCTTTGACCTCCACCGGCTCGGGGTAATACAGAGCGACCCACCCACCGAAGGAGATGGGGTATTCGTAGTCAAACCTCCGCACCTGACGTCGCTGCGTGGCCAGGACGTCCACGCGGCTGCCGACTTTGCCGCTCAGCGTGGACGAAGTCTTGAACGAAGTGGTCAGCGAACCACTGACAGAACCCGTGATCCCGAGCATCAGCTGTGCCGACAATTCGCCAGTACCCGTGGCGGTGCTCGTGGCCGTTGACGTGCTCGTCGTCTGCGACTGAGACTCCGTGTCAACGCCTTGATTGTCTTTGCTGTTCTTCAGGGTGGTCTTCTGAGATTGATTCAAAGCCATGCTCTTCTGCAGTTGCTGCTGCAGTGACGCAGTGACTTTTGCCCCGAACGTGAGCTGCACCTGTCCCTGGAGCGACCAGCTGATCGTGTTCGAGATCGAGAACTCGACCGTGTGCGACCAGTCGGTGGGGATGGGGTCGGTCCGATTGACGTACGTCTGCTTGGCAATCACGTCGGGAGGGGGCTGCGCAATGTCGCCTCGCTCTTCGACCAGCGGCACACCCACCGTCATGAAGGCGATCCACCCGAGGTCGTGCGCAGTGTCCTCCTCGGGAAAGTCGAATCGCCCCTTGTTTACAGAAAATCCGGTAGGGGAGACATACCGGTCGCTCCCATCCTTCGCCTTCTTCTCGGCCTTCCGCTTCAGCTTTTCCTTGTCCCGCTCCAGGATGGCAGCGGCCTTTCCGGCGATGCCGAGTTCCTCCAGGTTTCGCTTTGTCAGTGGGTGGCGCACAAATCGTTCGCCGAGATGAGTCGTACTCACATTGTTCTTGGTGGGTCCGCCCATGGCCTTCAGCCTCCTTGCATACCAGAACTGAACGATTTGTCAGGGATTACTTGTGAGCTGCTGACTCACGCCCCAGTGAGGAGTCGTCAGGCTTCCGAGCGGGGCCGTTGCCGCTGCTCAAGGGCGGCGGACTCATAAAGCTGAGGCCTTCGATCAGCCCTGGCGCCCCTCGAGTCGGCTCCGAGCTCAACCTCACCCCTTGGTTGACCCGTCGTCGGTCCTTTTAATGTCTTTGGCTGATTGGCGGTTGTCCTTCCTCGATTCCTCCAGCTGCTCGGCGCTGATCTTTGGACGGTCTTCCTCCCTGATCTTCGGCTGGTCTTCTTCCTTGATCTCCACTTTCACCTTCTTGAACGCCTCATCCTTGGCCGAAGACGCCATACCGGATGTGGACTCGGGGTTCTCACTGGCTTCTTTCTGCCTCGCCGCTGCCGTCTGGGTGTTCTTGAACAGGGGGGTGATGAAGTTTTCCATGATGCTGAGCGCCTCAGGCGACGTGTCGCGCACAATCTTCGGGTCGCGCACAGCATCAGGAATGCCGTCGTAGAGCTCGGGATCGACCCCTTCCCTTTCGGGCCGAGCCCCGGGAATCTTTTCATGGACCTTCCGAGCGGACTCTTCGGCGGACTTGGCTTCACTTCCGCCACTGTCGAAGATGTTCTCAAAAGTCACGGGACTTCCCTCCGGATTCTCTCGATGGACACGAAATCAGCCCTTGCAAAGAGGCCGTTTCTCCTCGCCGGGATGCAGGGATGCAGGGATGCAGGGATGCAGGGATGCGGGGATGCGGGGATGCCGGCATCGAAACCTTAGTATTGAAGGGTCAAGGCCTCGCGCACCCCGACGGGGGCACCTGACAAATGGGCCCACAAAGACAGTGACGCATTTCGCCGACGCAGGCTGTGCACGCGTCGCTCTTGCCGTCCGTACCTTTCTGCCGCCTTGCGTCATTCTCCGCGTGCACCAGGGGCTTCGTGCTGCTGCCTACCCCCTCGTTGATCAACCTATGCGGCGCGGCCCTGCGACTTCTCGCCCATCACCTGGCCCCAGGCCGACTGCGACGTTCTTATCCGGCCCCCATCACGGCTGGAACTGCCCCCCGCAGTTGTTTTCCCATCGAACGATACTCTGAAATGCCCCGCCTGCGACCTGCAACGACCAGCTCGGAGGGGCCGCTTCACGACGTCATCGAACTGCAGATTGCGTTGATTCCTGGCCACCCCAATGTCCCCCGATACAGGGCCGAAACTGATCGGTCTTCTGCCTTTTGACCGGGGGTGAGCCTCGAAAGCAGGGGCAGGCATCGTCTGTGTGTCCGAGTCGTCGGCGACCGTCAGGTCAGGGACCCGGCGAATTCCAGGATCGTCGGGTTTGATCATGTGATGCCGTAGAGGGTGAGGACGCGGGGGCGCTCGGTGTGGGCTCCGCGTCCGGCGGCGGTGTTGACGTAGCCGGCGAGCTTGAGCGTGCTGCGGATCAGGTCGCGGAGGGTAGCGAGTACGGCGGGCGTGTTGTGGGTCCTGACCTGGGATCTGTCCTCGTTGAAGGTGACATCGCGGCACCAAGAGCAGGCCGTCGACACCGAGCTCGTCAAGGCGGCAGAAGGTATTTATGTCAGCGCGGGCGAAGCCCGCCTCAGGGGTGGGCGTCGTGCAACGTCGAGGTCTTCCGGATGGGCTTGGTGGAGGAACCCCCGTCCTCGGGAGACCTCAACGCCTACCCCGGCCACCGCCGGTGAGCCGCCATCGCCGGTGGATACAAGATCCTGACGGGTGATGGTCTGAGATCCACCAGGCGAGGGCGAATCGTCCTGCTTCGGCCCCGGTCACGGGAAGGTGACCGGGGCCGAAATTTGAACGGTGGCTTCGATCGTGGCCTGTGGGCCGTTCAGATAGGCAGCATTCAGCGGCTGATGCCGTCCAGTTCGGTCAAGTCCTCATGAGAGAGGAAGAGTTTTGCGCCGGCGATGTTCTCGCGCAGGTGTGCGGTCGATGAGGTGCCGGGGATGAGCAGGATGTTCGGTGATCGCTGCAGCAGCCAGGCCAGTGCGACGGACATCGGTGTCGCCTCCAGTCGTGCGGCGACCGCCGAGAGCGCCGAGGACTGAAGCGGGGTAAAGCCCCCGAGGGGGAAGAAGGGCACATAGGCGACGCTTTCGGTGGCGAGCCGGTCGATGAGCTTGTCGTCGTGGCGGTGGGCGAGGTTGTACATGTTCTGCACGCACACGATCGGCGCGATGCTCTGTGCCTCGGTGACCTGCTCCTCGGTGGCGTTGCTGACCCCGAGATGGCGGATCAGGCCCTGCTGCTGGAGTTCCGCGAGCGTCTCGAACGCCTCGGCGAGCGAGCCGGGCTGGGGGCCCTCGGCGTTGCCAAGCCGGAGGTTGACCAGGTCGAGTACGTCGAGCCGGAGAGACGTGAGGTTGTCGTGGACCTGGCGGCGCAGATCTTCGGGTCGCCGGGCCGTGGGCCAGCCGCCCTGTGCGTCGCGGGTCGCGCCCACCTTGGTCACGATGTGCAGCGACTCGGGATAGGGGTGCAGTGCCTCGCGGATCAACTCGTTGGTGACCCGCGGCCCGTAGGCGTCGCTGGTGTCGATGTGGGTGATGCCGTAGTCGACCGCTTCACGCAGAACGGCCAGCGCACCATCGCGATCGGCCGGCGGCCCCATCACCCACGGGCCGGCCAGTTGCATGGCGCCGTAGCCGAACCGGGTGACGGTGAGGTCACCCAGAGTCCAGGTGCCGCCGGGAAGGGAGAGGGAGGGTGTGCTCATCGTGTTGCCTTTCGTCGTGCACTTGGGGGTGGCGCCTGCTGCCTCCCTGCATCAGGATTGGAGAGAAACTTCCTGTCGGGAAGTAGGCACTTTGGAGTGCGTAACCCACCCATCGGTGAGAGGTGCGATCAGTGACGACGATGAAGGCGGCCCAGAAGAGGGCTCAGGCCAAGGTGGAGTACAACGCGTTCCTTGCAGGGTGCCCCAGCCGGCAGCTGCTCGACCGAATCTCGGACAAGTGGGTCGTCCTGATCCTGTGTGCGCTGGGCGGCGACGACAGCCCTGGCCAGCCCGGTGCAGCACACGCAGACGCTCCGAAGGCGATGCGTTACTCCGAGATCTCTCGTCTTCTGGCCGGGGTCAGCCAGAAGATGCTGACCCAGACGCTACGGTCGCTGGAGCACGATGGTCTGCTCACCCGCACGGTGACGCCAACCGTCCCCGTCACCGTCTCCTACGAGCTGACCGACCTCGGCCGCTCGCTCCACCACATGACGCGCGGGCTCAGGAACTGGGCGCAGACGCACATGGCCGAGGTCCTCGCAAACCGCGAGAACTACGACGCTCGCACCTCCTGACGACGCACATCCAACTATCCAACAGCTCTGCATTCTCGGCGCTACACCCTCAACTGCGAAGAGCCGGCAATAGCCCTCCGATCGGGCGTCCGATCACCGCAGGATCACCCGAACAGGAACCTTGTTCGAATGCTCAAGCCTGCTGAACGGACTGTTCGCGGCCTGGCTGTCAGAGTAGAGGGCTACGTTCCCCGGCCATGACCGATACATCCCAACAGGGGACGATGCGCGACGCCTCCGTTCCTGCTCCAAGGGGGACCGCTGGCGCTGCCGCTGGCCCAGCAGGTCGTCGCAGTCTGAGTTCGTCAGGCGCACATGCCAGTTCGTGGTGACATGCAGGGGCTGCCGATCGGTGGGCAAAGCGGAGGGGCCGCCGGGCGAGGACCACCTCCCCTGTGCGGGGGAGACGCCGTTGCGACCTTCGGACGATCTCCGGACACCGGGTGGGGGCGACGATAGAGGCAGCGGCCCGCCCCGCCGGCGCTCCACGGGGAAGCACCGGCGGGGCGGTATGCCATCACACGTCCAGAACGGAGCCTCATCTTGTTGAAGTGGACCCTGCGCGCTGCCGCCGTCCTCGCCGTCGTCGCCGCAATCGCTGCCCCAGTCGTCGCGCCCGCACCCGAAGCCGCGGTCGCCACACCCGCTGTCTCCGTCGTCGCGCCGGCATCTGGCCCCGACGTCCCGGGAGACAAGCTCACCTCCGCCGTCAACGGGAAGGCGAGGTTCGATTACCTCGTCGCCTAGGTTCCAGAGCCTCTCGCTGGTCCAGGTGGAGGGCCCCGAGCGCAGCGGAGGAGGGATGACTCGGAGGAGCGGGGCGACCGCACTTCGGTCGCTAGCCCCCGCTCGACGAACTCGGGGTGGGCCAGCAGGTTGATCACGCCGTGCAGAATATCGAGGCGGAGTTATGCCGGGGCGCGGTGTACGGCGCTGGCGGTGAGTTGTTCGTCTGGTTCGCAACGCTCCGACCGGGCAGGCCTGTTCGGCGTAGGTGCGCTCAGGGGGCCGAGTCGTGCCGCCGGGGACGTGTTGATCGTAGATGTGATTCAGGTCACCGGCGTTTGGTGGGGGAAGTGGCGTGCCGGGTTCTGTAAGCCTGGCATGCTCATGTGTGGCTACTGAGGGGTAATCGCCGTCTGCGTCCCGCTTCCTGCGTCGTGGATGTCCGGTTCGCGTGGTGCCGATGCGCCCGCGATGCGGCGTCGCCATGACCCGCCCGGTCTCGCGCGCGCCGTCCCTTCCACGCCACCTCCTGAAGCGCACCCCCCATATCATCGCTCCCGAGGATCACGCGTGCACAAGTTCAAACGACATGCCTTAATTTCGGCACTGTCGGCGGTCACCGCCGCCACCCTGCTGACGACCGGCTGTTCCGCCGGTTCCCAGTCCACAGCCGCCGACAAGGCGGCGCCCACCGCGGCGGCCGAGCCCGCCGAGCCTGCCGAGGCCGGGGCGGCCGAGGAGCAACTCGCCGTCGTGTCGGCCGCGACCGACGGCCCGACCCCCACCGCCGTGGCCGATGCGGACGCGGACACCGCGGGTCAGGTCAAGGCCAGGAAGTCCGCGCTCAAGGTCGCCTCGTACGACAAGGAGAGCGGCCGGGCGGTGATTTCGGCCCCGTCGGGCACGTCCGGGTCCGGGTCCGACCCGTCGTCGGCCCCATCGGAGACGACGCCCGCGGCTCCGGACGCCGAGACCCCTGACGCCGACAAGACCCCTGACGCCGACGAGACCCCGGCCTCGGGCCCGACGTCGGACCCGGAGCGGACTCCGGAGCCGGGCGGGGCGGAGCCGGAGGCGGCCGTGGCCGTCGGCGACGTCATCGCCAGTGCCCCCGCCCCCGGGGCCCCCGACGGTCTGCTCGCCGAGGTCACGAAGATCGTCGGTACCGCGGCGGACGGCGACGGCATGACGGTCGAGACGGAACCCGCCGAACTCACCTCCGTGCTGGGCGAGTCCACGGCCGACGGCACCGTCCCCGTCGACCCGTCCACCATGGAGGTCGACCCTCTCGTCGAGGGCGTGAAGGTCTCCTGGGCGAAGACCGGCGACCTCACCTTCGGCCCCGAGGGCGCGAAGCTCCCGCTCGGCAGCCTGCGCCTCGACGTCGGCGCCGCCGTGGAGACCGCCGAGGGAGCCCCGGCATCGGCCGCCGCGTCGGTCGAGGGCTTCGTACAACTCGCCCCGGAAGTCTCCTTCTCGTACAGCGGCTCCGGTTCGGGCACCGGCTCCTCGCCCGGCGGCGCGTTCCTGGGCCTGTCCGGCGACTGGGCGTCCCAGTGGTCGTTGAAGGGCCGCGCGGCAGGCTCGACAGACGGCCGGCCGATCCGAATCCCCTTTGCCGAGCTCCACGCCGACCCCGTCATCCAGGTCGGCCCGGTCCCGATCGTCGTCAACCTCGACCTTGTCTGCTACTTCCAGGTGGACGCCGACGGCCGGGTGACCGTCGACGTCGAACAGGACCTCCAGGGCGACTTCAAGGTCGGCGGCAACTTCACCTGGTCCAAGGGCTGGACCGGCGTGAGTGAGTCCGACATGACGGGCGAGCCCCTGAAGACGGCCGTCACCGCGGTCGGCGAGGTCAAGGCGGCCATGGGCGCCGAGGCCACCGTCGGTCTCTACGGCACGGTGGGCGTCACCGCCGACCTGGCCCCGTATCTGCGGACGGAGGCCGCGGCGTCGGCCGAGGGCTCGGCGGACGGCACGGGCTCGGCGTCGGGCTCGTGGGCCCTCTACGGCGGCGTCGACCTGACCGGCACCCTGAACGTCCAGCTCTCCATCTTCGGCACGCCCCTCTTCCAGAAGAGGATTCCGCTGGGGGCACTGCACGAGGAGTGGCTGCTGACGAAGGGCGGGGCGGCCACGTCGTAACGGTCATGGCCGCGTCGTAGCTCTTGCCGTTGTGTCCTGATCCTTCCGGCTGTGCCGTGATCCTCACGGCGGTGCTGCGGCTCCTGCGGCCGACGCGGGCTGTGCCATCGGTTCCCCGGCGCAGCCCGCGTCCGCGAGTACCGGACGGCCGGCCGTGCAGCGGGCGACGCGAGCCGTACGGGACAGGTCGTCGCCCCGGGAGTACACCTGCCGGCCACGGGCGGGACCGGACACGGCGACCACCCCGTCGCCGACCTCTCCCGCAGGCCCGCCGGGCTGAATCGGCCCTCGCGGCCCGGGTCGGCCACCGGCGTCACCCGACCGGCGCACTTCGGGCGCACGTCGGGCGCATCCGGACGGGCCGCCGCACGGTAGAAGTGCGGAGGCACACACCATGGGCTCCGGAGGACGAAGGGGCGGCTCGGGCGGACCATGCGCGACGAATCGACTGCGGAGACGACGGCCGCCGACGGGCCCTTCGGTGTTCCGGGGTACGTCGGCGTTGCGGGGCCCCTCGAATTCGCCGCGTTGCGGGGCCCGGTGACGCGTACGGAGCCGTCGGAACGCCGCGAAGCAGTGCCGTCCGCACCGGTCGCCGCCATCCATCGGGGAGAAGCTGAAACCCATGCACGTCTCGGTCGTCCTGTTCACCTCCGATCTGCGTCTGCACGACCACCCGCCCCTGCGCGCGGCGCTCGACTCCGCCGACGCCGTCGTCCCGCTCTTCGTGCGCGACCGCGCCGTGGCGGAGGCCGGGTTCGCCACACCCAACCGCAGCGCCTTCCTCGCCGACTGCCTGGCCGACCTCGACGCCTCGCTGCGCGAGCGCGGCGGGCGGCTCGTGGTGCGCTCCGGCGACCTGGTGGAGGAGGTGTGCCGGGCCGTGACCGAGGCGGACGCGGACGAGGTGCACATGTCGGCCGAGCCGAGCCGGTTCGCCGCCCTGCGCGAGGAGCGGCTGCGTGCCGCCCTGGAGGCGGACGGACGCCGACTGTCCGTGCACGACGCGGTCACCGCAGCCGTCCCGCCCGGCGAGGTCACCCCTGCCGCGTCGGACCACTTCGCCGTCTTCACGCCGTACTACCGGCGGTGGGCGCAGGTCCGGCCGCGCGCCGTCGTCGCCGCCCCGCGCCGCGTACCCGTCCCCGACCGGGTGAAGGGCGAGCCGCTGCCTGCACGCGGTGAGGTCGCCGGGGTCTCGCCCGCCTTGCCGGCGGGCGGCGAGAGCGAGGGCCGCAAGCGGGTGACCGCCTACTGGCGGCGCGGTCTGGACGCCTATGACGACACCCGCGACGACCTGGCCGCCGACGCCACCTCCAGACTCTCGGCGCACCTGCACTTCGGCGTTCTGTCCCCGGTGGAACTCGTTCACCGGGCCCGCCGTCACGGCGGGCCGGGCGCAGAGGCGTTCGTACGACAGCTCGCCTGGCGGGACTTCCACCGGCAGGTCCTCGCCGCCCGCCCCGACGCCGCCCACGCCGACTACCGCACCAAGCACGACCGCTGGCGTTCGGAGCGCGCCGCGAAGGCCGACATCGAGGCATGGCGGGAGGGCCGCACCGGCTACCCGGTGATCGACGCGGCCATGCGGCAGCTGCGTCACGAGGGCTGGATGCACAATCGCGCCCGGCTGCTGACCGCCTGCTTCCTCACCAAGACGCTCTACGTCGACTGGCGGATCGGAGCCGCCCACTTCCTGTACTGGCTGGTCGACGGCGACGTGGCCAACAACCAGCTCAACTGGCAGTGGGTGGCCGGCACCGGCGCCGACACCCGGCCCAACCGGGTCCTCAACCCCGTCACCCAGTCCAAGCGATACGACCCCGACGGCGCCTACGTTCGCCGCTGGGTGCCCGAACTCGACCGCGTCGACGCCCCCGCGGTGCACGAGCCGTGGAAGCTGCCCCGAGCCGACCGCGCCGCCCTCGACTACCCCGATCCGGTGATCGGGCTGTCCGATGGGCTCTGCCGGTTCCGGCGCGCCCGCGACCTGCGGAACTGAGGAGCCGCCCGACGACCGACCGGTCAGCACCCTCATCCTCTGAAGGCCGGTCAGCATCCTTTGAAGGCCCGGTCAGGATCCTTCAACGGCCGGTCAGGATCCTTCGACGGCCGGTCAGGATCCTTCGACGGCCGGTCAGGACACCTCCCGCGGACAGCCGGTCCCGGACGCGGAAGGAAGACGGGCCGTTCGGCGCCCTGCGGCGGCGGCCCGTGTCCTTCGTCCTCACCCCGGGTGCGCCGACCGCGACGCCATCCACCGCAGCAGCGCCCCGCGGCCCCGGTCCGGCACCGTCCACAGCGGATGGCCGCGCAGGCCCCAGCGGCTCAGCAGCGCGTTGGCGGCGAGGAAGCCGCTGGCAGCCGCACGCTCCATCAGCGCCACGGGCAGACCGGTGCGCACGGTGTCGCCCGCGACGACCAGGCCCGGCGTGGGCGTGCGCACGGCCGGCCGGTCGCCGTACCCGCCCACCGGGAACAACGGACAGTCGGCGCGCCACTCGTGGCGGGCGTCCACCACCCGTGCGCCGCGTGTCTCCGGGTAGATCCGGTGCAGCTCCCCGAGCAGTTCCTTCTGCCTGACCTCCCGGTCGGCGTCACCGGGCAGCGCGTAGGCGTGCAGTTCCACCACCGATCCGCCCGTGCGGGCGGCCCAGCGGGCGGCCTCGCCCTCCCAGCGGTTCAGGACGCTCACGTTGTCCAGCGGGCCGTAGCCGCCCGTACCCAGGAATCCGGGCCGGTCGCCTCGGACGGGCCGGTCCAGCCACAGACGTGACACCAGGAACGGCGGCGCGGTGCGCAGCCGCGCCACCCGCTCGCGCCACTCCGCGTCGCCGAGCTCCTCGGACCGGGCCACGACGGCACGCAGCGCTCCCGGGTCGAGGGCCAGCACCACGGCGTCGCAGCGCTCCTCCGCGCCCCGGGAAGCGGCCACGGCGAAGCCGCCGCCGGGCAGGACCCTGACCGCCTCGACCGCGGTCGAGGTCCGCAGCTCGGTCCCGAGACGGGTCAGATGCGCGGCGAGCGGGTCCCACAGCGCCTGCGGGAACGGTTCGTCCGGCACGTCGAACAGCAGGCCCTCGGCCGAGCCGAGGAAGTAGATGTGGAACATCAGCGCCATCTCCGCCGCCGACAGCCGGCGTGGATCGGCGAAGAAACTGCGCGAGAAGACCTCGAAGGCCAGATGCCGCGCCGCCGCCGGAAAGCGGATCGCCTCCAGGAAGTCATGGGCGCTGATGCGGTCGAGCCGGTCGTACACGCCCGGCACCCGCACATCGAGCAGCGGCAGCGCGGCCCGGGCGTCCATCCGGGCCAGGTCGCGCACCCGGAAGGAGCGGCTCAGCGCGACGAAGCCCAGCGCGCTCAGCGGCGGGGTGCGCGGGACGCGGCGGAAGCTGTCGTGGCCGCCGTCCGCGTGGCGCAGGGGATAGTCGGGCAGGCCGGTGAGCCGGGACAGGGACGGGTCGGTGCGGCGCAGCAGGGCGCGCAGGTTGTAGTACTGGCGGAAGAACGCGTGGAATCCCCGGCTCATCGTCACCGTGCTGCCGTCGGCGAGCCGGGTGCGCCAGCCGGCCAGCCGACCGCCGAGCACCCGCTCCCGTTCGTACAGGGTGACCCGCACCCCGCGTTCGGCAAGCGCCGTCGCGGCGGTCAGCCCGGCGACGCCGCCGCCGACGACCGCGGCGCGCGGCGCTGTTGCGGCGTCGGCGCGGCCTGCTCCGGGCGGGGCCGACAGCGGCCGGGCCAGCCGGTCCCGGCCCGGGCGGTGTGCGGGCCGTCGGCGTCGGTTGTCGGCGGTCATCGCGGGTCCTCCTCGCTCGTCCCCGGACCCATCGGCCGGCGGGCTGCCACCGTGTGTGTGATGCCCGTCTGCCAGCCGGGCAGCGGCAGCACCCGCACCCGTTCGAACCCGGCACGCGCCACCCGCCGTCCGAGGGCGCCGGCCGTGTCAAAGCAGAGGACGCTGCGCCGCAGATGCCGGTAGAGCGGCCCGTCCCCGAGCAGTGCGGCGACCGGCAGGACGAGCCCGCCGCACACCGCGTTCCACACCGCGCGGTGCGCGGCCCGCCCGCTCAGCGCGTACTCGTGCACCGCCAGGCGGCCGTGCGGGGCGAGCAGCCGGCGGGCCGCGGCGAGCACGGCGTCCGGGTCGGTGGCGTTGCGCAGCAGATACGCGGCGAAGACCGCGTCGAACGGGCCGTCCACCCCGGCCTCCTGCAACTGCTCCACCGGCGCGTGCACGAAACGCACCGGACGCGCCCACGGCCGGGCGGCCGCCCGGCGGAGCATGCCCCCCGAGGCGTCGACCGCCGTGATGTCCGCGCCGGGCAGCACGGCGGCCAGGGCGGCCGTGGACGCTCCGGTGCCGCAGCCCAGGTCCAGCACCCGCAGCCCGGCGACCTCCGGTGGGAGGCCCAGCCGCCGGGCCGAGCGGCGCAGGTGGGCGTGGTATCCGGGGTTGGCGGCCACCAGCGTGTCGTAGCTGCGGGCGGCGTGGTCGAAGGCGTAGGCCAGCTGGGCGTCACGCAGAAGCGGCATGGTGTACGGCTCCGGTGTCAGGCGGCGGGAAGGCTCCGGCGGGAAGGTTCCGGCGCGGGGCGAAGGGGAGAGTGAGAGCGGAGGCGAGCATCGCGGCGACGGGCGCATGAGCGCCGATGGAGAGGTCTTCCGACAGGCTGGTGCGCCCGTCCAGGAACCGCAGCAGCCGCGGTGCGGGCACGCGTCCGAACAGGCGTGTGAAGAAGGCCGGGCCGTCCACCCGGCCGCTGTCGAGGGCGTGCAGCAGCACCGCGTCCATGAGGCGGGCGCGGGCGGAGTGGGGCGGCGGCGGCAGCGGATGCCGTCCGGCGTGCAGGGCGGAGGCCACGGCGCCCGCCTGCCGCTGTACGGCGCTGAAGGTGTAGCCGGTCGAGGGGCGGGTGGCGCCGGAGCAGGCCCCGATCCGGAACACGCCCGGCGCGGGTCGCCGCACGAAGCCGGCGTCCGTCATCGGGATCACCCCCTGCTCGCACGCGGTGATCTCGTATTCGGCCAGGCCGAGCACGCGTTGCGCGTAGTGCCGCAGCGCGCGGTCGTATGCGGCGGGGCCGAGGACCCGGCGGGAGAACTCCGTGTACTCCACGAGCGCTTCCCGCGGGCCGACAGGCAGCACATAGCCGAAGGACAGCCCGCGGGCGGGCTGCGGCGTGCGAAAGTCCATCAGCTCCACGGCGGACGGGTCGAAGACCGGCCGCGGAGTGCGGACGAACCAGCCGCGGAAGTGCTGCAGCAGCGTCGTACGCGCGGGTGGGAGGCGGGTGAGCGGACGGGAGTCGAACACCCAGCGGGCGCGGACGGCAACGCTGCCGCCGTCCGCGCGGCGGGCGTGCACCAGGGAGCCGCCGGGCGTCGGCGTGACCCGCTCGGCGGCCGCCTCGACCCTGGACACCCGCCCGCTTGCGGCGATCCGGCGGCCGGCCAGTTCCTCGAAGGCGTCGGAACGCAGCATCTTGTAGCGCAGGGGCGCGATGGCCGATGTCACGGCCGTGCCGTCGCGGCCGTGCACGCGCAGACGTTGCCAGGATGCGGCCAGCGCCTCGTCGTAGGGGCCGCCGGCCGGTTCCCAGAAGCACCAGGTGCGCGGTGCGGCGCGGGCGGGGCCCGGTGGCGCGGCCAACAGCACCGTGTCCAGCTCTGCCGCCCCCGAGGGCGGCCGGGCCAGCCGCAGCGCGAGTGACAGCCCCGCGGCTCCGGCTCCCACCACGGCGACATCGGCCTTCAGTTCCACGAACGCTGCTCCTTCCACGGGGCCTTCTGACGGCGGCCACGCTCGACGGCGCGGGAGCTTGGCCGGCTGCACGGTGCGTCACCGTGCAGCCGGCGTCCGCGGGTCCTGCGGCCTTCCGCCGAGCCTCCTGCGCACATACCGGAGCGAGACGGGGTTCGCCCGGCGCCGTCCAGTCTTTTCCGGTTGTGCGGGGTGAGCAGATGCGGTGCGCGGCGTGTCGTCCCGGCGCACGCCCGCGCCACGGGAGCGTCGCCCGATCGGCGCATCCGGAGCGGCGCCGCACGCGGAATGTGTCTCGAGGTGAGCGATGTGACGACGGGTGAGAGGAACCAACCGCGATGCGCTTCACCCAGGCGACGTTCCGGCACAGGGCGGCCCCGGCGGGCGGACCCTCCGGTGCGCCGACCGCGCGCCGGGGCGACGGGGACCTTCCCGGCGACCCCGGCACCGGCGACCCCCGCGCTGTCGACGACGACGCCGTCGACCTCCGCGCCAGCGGCCCCCGTGCCATCGACGCCGGCGCCGTCGAGCCCGGCGCCGGCGACCTCCGCGCCGTCGAGCCCGGCACCGGCGACCCCCGCGCCAGCGGCCTCCGCGCCGTCGACGACGACGTCCCCGCGGCGATCCAGACGGTCCTGGCCCGTGTTCTCTCCGCCCGGCTGGACCGTGCCCGCGGGCTGGACAGGCTCTTCACCCGGGATCTCGCCGAACGCGTCGCGGACTTCACCCTGCGCGGCGGGCGGCGTATCCGTCCCCGACTGCTCTGGTGGTCGCTGCGCGCCTGCGGCGGCGGCGATCCGGCGCAGGTCCGCGCGGCGCTGCGGGCGGGTGCGGCACTGGAACTGCTGCAGACGTGCGCGCTCGTCCACGACGACGTGATGGACGCCGCTCCCATGCGCCGGGGCCGCCCCGCGCTGCACACCGCCGTCGCCCGCCAGTACGGCCACTCAGCGCCAGACGGTGCGCCGGACCGTGCGCACGGCACGGCGCGGCGGCTGGGGGAGGCGGCCGCAGTGCTCGCCGGAGACCTGGCCCTGGCGTGGGCGGACGACATGATGACCGACCTCCTGCTCGACGGCGGCGCCCTGCCACCGGGCGCCGTGGACCGGCTCCGCGCCATGTGGCGCACCACGCGGACGGAGATGGTCGCCGGCCAGTACCTCGACGTACGGGGCCATGCCACCGCGCGGCTGACGGTCAGCCACGCCTTGCGCGCCGCCAGCCTCAAGAGCGCCCTGTACACCGTCAAGCGCCCCCTGGAAGCCGGGGCCGCCCTGGCAGGCGCCGGAACGGCCGCCACGCGGGCGCTGTGCCGGGCCGGACGCTGCGCCGGTCTCGCCTTCCAGCTCCGGGACGACCTCGACGACCTCTTCGCCGACCCCGCCGTCACGGGCAAGCCGTCCGGCGGTGACGTGTCCGCGGGCAGGCCCACGTACGTCATGGCCGTGGCCCGCGCCCGCGCCGCCGAGGGCGACTCGGCCGCGCTCGGCGTCCTGGACGCGTCGCTCGGCAGGGCCGACCTCACCGAGGACGCACTGGACCGGGTGCGGGACGTCGTGATCGCCACGGGCGCCCGCGACCTGGTCCGGCAGAGGATCGAGCGGCTGTCCCGCCTGTCTCTGCGTCACCTCGCCGCGGCCGGACTGGAGCCGGAGCCGGCGGCCGTGCTGCGTGTGCTGCTCGCCGAGATCACCGGCGCGCCCGGCCATGTGTCCGAACCGGCCGACGGGCCCTCGACATCCGACCCGGCCACCGGCCCTGGAGCCGGTCCGGCCACGGGCCCAGTGGCTGCTCCGGTCATCGGCCCGGGGGTCGATCTGGCGGGTCCGAGCTCCTGCTCGGCCACCGACTCGGCGGGCCCGGATGCAGCCTCGGCCGGTCCGGCCATCGGACCGGCGGACCCAGTGGCTGATTCGGCCACGGATTCGGCCACCGGCCCTGGAGCCGGTCCGGCCACGGGCCCAGTGGCTGGTCCGGTCATCGGCCCGGGGGTCGATCTGGCGGGTCCGAGCTCCCGCTCGGCCACCGACTCGGCGGGCCCGGCTGCAGACTCGGCCGGTCCGGCCATCGGACCGGCGGACCGGGCAGCCGATCCGCAGAGCGCCGCCGCGCTCGCCGCCACGGGACCGGAGGGAAGCCGGTGACGGCAGCGGCCACGAGAACGATCAAGGGACCGACCGATCACGTGGTGGTCGTCGGCGCCGGCCTGGCCGGCCTCTCCGCCGCCCTCCATCTGCTCGGCGCGGGACGCCGGGTGATCGTCGTCGAACGCGACGCCGGACCCGGCGGCCGCGCCGGCCGACTGGTCCGCGGCGGCTACCACATCGACACCGGCCCCACCGTGCTCACCATGCCCGAGATCGCCGACGAGGCGTTCGCCGCGGTCGGCGCCTCGCTGCGCGACCGCGTGGAGCTGATTCCGCTGCACCCCGCCTACCGGGCGTCCTTCGCCGACGGCAGCACCCTCGACGTGCACACCGACGCCGACGCGATGGAGACGGAGGTGGCACGCTTCGCCGGACCCGCCGAGGCGGCCGGCTACCGACGGCTGCGCCGCTGGCTGACCGCGCTGTACCGCGCCGAGCGGCACCGGTTCCTCGACGCCGACTTCGATTCGCCCTGGCAGCTGCTCGGCCCCGACCTGGTCCGGCTCGCCGCGCTCGGCGGCTTCGGCCGCTGGGAGGCAGGGGTCGCGCGCCGTCTGCGCGACGAGCGGCTGCGCCGCGTCTTCACCTTCCAGGCCCTGTACGCGGGTGTGCCCCCGGCGCGTGCTCTGGCCGCCTACGCGGTCATCGCGTACATGGACACCGTCGCCGGCGTGTACTTCCCGCGCGGCGGCATGCACGCCCTGCCGCGAGCCATGGCCGAGGCGGTCGAGGCGGCCGGCGCGTCCCTCCGCTACGGCCGGGCGGTCACCCGACTGGAACGGTCCGGCGAACGCATCACGGCGGTGATCACCGACCAGGAGCGCATCCCCTGCGACGCCGTCGTCCTCACCCCCGACCTGCCGGTGACCTACCGCCTGTTGGGCCGTACCCCGCGCCGTCCGCTGCGGCTGCGGCACGCCCCTTCGGCGGTCGTCCTGCACGCGGGCTGCGACCGCACCTGGCCGCGCCTGGCCCACCACACCCTGTCCTTCGGCCACTCCTGGCGGCGCACCTTCGACGAACTCACCCGCACCGGCGAGCTGATGCGCGACCCCTCCCTGCTGATCACCCGTCCCACCGCCACCGACCCGGGCCTGGCCCCGCCGGGTCGCCATCTGCACTACGTTCTGGCGCCCTGCCCCCACACCGGCATCGGCCCCGGCGCGGCCGAGTGGCACGACCTCGGCCCCCGCTACCGCGACGCGCTGCTGCGCGAGCTGGAACGCCGGGGACTCGACGGCATCGCCGCGGCCATCGAGGAGGAGTGCCTGGTGACACCGGCCTACTGGTCCGCGCGCGGGCACGCCGCCGGCACGCCGTTCTCCGCCGCCCACACCTTCGCCCAGACCGGCCCGTTCCGCCCGCGCAACCTGGTGCGCGGCACCGCCAACGCCGTTCTGGCCGGCTGCGGCACCACGCCCGGCGTCGGAGTGCCGCCCGTGCTGCTGTCGGGGAAGCTGGCCGCCGCCCGCATCACCGGCGTACGCCGTACGACCGCCTCGGGGCGTGCATCGGCACGTCCCCGTCCGGAAGGAGCCCGTCCATGACCGCTCGGGAGCTGGACGCCGCCGGCATCACCGACCCGGACCTGCGCGCCGCCTACACCCGCTGCCGGGAACTCAACGCCCGGCACGGACGCACCTACTTCCTCGCCACCCGGCTGCTCACACCGGACCGGCGCCCCGCCGTCCACGCGCTGTACGGCTTCGCCCGCTGGGCCGACGACATCGTCGACTCCCTCGACAGCGACGCGGGCCCGGAGGAACGCGCACGCGCCCTGGACCGGCTGGACGACGACCTCGCCCGCGGTCTGGCCGGCGGCGACGGGGCCGAGCCGGTGGTGCGGGCCCTCGCCGACACCGCGCGCCGCCATGCTGTCGACCACCGTCACTTCGCCGACTTCCTCGCCTCCATGCGCAGCGACCTGACGGTCACCTCGTACGCCACCCAGGCCGACCTGCGCCGCTATATGCACGGCTCCGCGGCGGTGATCGGCCTGCAGATGCTGCCCGTCCTCGGCACGGTGACACCCCGTCAGGAGGCCGCGCCCCACGCCGCCGAGCTCGGCGTCGCCTTCCAGCTCACCAATTTCCTGCGGGACGTGGGGGAGGACCTCGACCTCGGCCGGGTCTACCTTCCGCAGGACCTTCTGCACGCCCACGGCGTCCACCGCGACCTGCTGCACCACTGCCGGGACACCGGCCGCGACGACCGCCGCGTCACCGCCGCGCTGCGGGAGTTCGAGAACCTCACCCGTGCCGCGTATCGGCGGGCCGCACCCGGCATCGCCATGCTCGACCCGGTCTCCCGGCCCTGCATCCGCACCGCGTTCGTCCTGTACGGCGGCATCCTGGACGCCGTCGCCGCCACCGGGTACGCCGTGCTGCGCCGCCGAGCCGCGGTGCCCCGGCGGCGCCGCGCCCTGGTCGCCGCCGACGGCCTGCTGCGGCTGGCCGCGGCCCGCGTCGCCGCCCGTCACGCCCGTGGCGGACGGCCCGTGCCGCCCGTGCCGCCCGTGCCCGCAGGACCGACCGCGCCGGAAACGCGTTCCCGCCCGTTCGCCGCGCTCGAGGAGGTCGTGTGAAGTCCGTCCGCCCGCCCCGCCGCCCCCGGATGCCGCTGAGCCTGCGCCGCGACCCCTTCGCCTGGGAGCGCCAGCGCCCCACCTGGCGCGAAGCCCGGCCCGCCCTGATCGCCGACGCGCTCAAGCGGGCTCAGGCCCGCCCCACCGGCAACTGGTTCGTCGTCGGAGCCTCGCGTGAGCTGCGCCCCGACCGGCCGCTGGCCCGTGCCGTCGCCGGGCGCGAGGTGGTGCTGTGGCGGAACGCCGGAGGGCGCCTCGTCGCCGGGCCGGGCAACTGCCCCCACCTGGGCGCCCCGCTGCGTGACAGCCCGCTGCGCTGCGGCACCCTGGTGTGCCGCTGGCACGGACTGCGCCTCGACGGAGGGGCGTTCGCCGGCTGGGAGCCGTGGCCGGCGCACGACGACGGGGTGCTGGTCTGGGTGCGGCTGGACGAGGCCGGAGCGGAGGAGCCCACCGCCCGGCCCGCGGTGCCGGAGCGCCCGGCGACGGCAGGCGCGCTGACCGCCGTCTACACCGGGGTGGGCGTCTGCGAGCCGGACGACGTCGTCGCCAACCGCCTCGACCCCTGGCACGGGGCCTGGTTCCACCCGTACTCCTTCGTCGACCTCACCGTGGTCCGCACCCCCGGCCCGGCGGACGAGCACCAAGCGCCCACCCTGGACGACGCCTTCACCGTGGACGTGTCCTTCAAGGTCGCCGGGCGGCTGGTCGTGCCGGTACGCGCGGACTTCACCGCGCCCGGTCCGCGCACGGTCGTCATGCGGATCACCGGGGGCGAGGGGGAGGGCTCCGTGGTGGAGACGCACGCCACCCCGCTCGGGCCGGACGCCCTGGGACGGCCGCGGACCGCCGTCGTGGAGGCCGTCGTCGCCGTGTCCGAACGGCGGGGCTTCACCGCGGCCCGCCGCGCCGCCCCGCTGCTGCGCCCTCTGATGCGGGCCGCCGCGGCCCGGCTGTGGCGCGACGACCTGGCCTACGCGGAGCGCCGCTGGGCGTTGCGTTCCTCGGGGCGCTTCCCCGGCTGACCGACACGCGCGCCGCACCGGGACCCATGACTCGGGCGGCGCGCCTGCCGGGCCGCTCGTCCTCGTCTCCCACCCGCAGGTCCCGGCCGGTGCGTACGGCGATGAGCCCGTTCCGCTCGTACAGGGCGAGGGCGCGCGGGTCGACGCCCGGCCGCCCCGCACCCGCGTACGTCGCCCCGGCGCGGCGACCCCGCTGGACAAGGAGCGGCGCGGCCATGACGGCACACCTGCGCCGTGGGCATAGCCGATTAAGAAATAATCGATTATTCTCTGGATCGTCTATTGTGAACCCATGACTTGGATCGGTGATCTGACCGCATGACTTCCTTCGAGGCGAGCGCCGGCCGCCGCTGCCACAACGTCGTCAACCCCCTCCACTCCTGCGTGTACTTCGCGTCGGAGCTGGAGGACGAATTCGCGGCGCTCGGGCTGGAGCGCGGGGCCATGTCCTATTTCGCGGGCCGTGCGGCCCCGCTCGGGCCGGTCGGAGCGGGCGCCGTCACGGCGACGTTCCACAACTTCAACCACGAACACGTCGAGCGGCACATCCCCGCGGCGTGGACCGTCGCCGCGCCGGAGGCGGTGCTCGCGGCCCGGCTGCGCGGCGCGGACCGAACGTTGCGGCGGCTGCTCGGAAAGGAGGCCCTCGCCTCGAAGGAGATGACCGAGGCGGCCGAACTGGCGCTGTACGCCACCGAGGCGTGCCGCCGAGAGGCGCGGTCGCTGTACGCCGCGAACGCCTGCCTCCCCGTGCCCGAGGAGCCGCACCTGACCCTGTGGCACGCCGCGACGCTGCTGCGCGAACACCGGGGTGACGGTCACCTCGCCGCCCTGGCGGTCGCCGGCCTGACCGGGATCGAGGCGCTGGTCCTGCACAACGCCACCGGCACGGCGCCGACGTCGGCGACGTTCATGCGGACCCGCGGATGGTCCGCGGAGCAGTGGGCCGCCGCCCGGGGCCGGTTGCGCGAGCGCGGCCTGCTGGACGAGGCGGGGGATCTCACGGAGCCCGGCGCGGCCCTGCGCGGTGAGGCCGAGGCGCTCACCGACCGCCTCGACGCCGCCCCGTACGACCACCTCGGCCCGGCCGCCACCGCGCGCCTCACCGAACTGGCCGGCGGCTTCACCCGGGTGCTCAGGGCGGAGGGCGCCTTCCCCGCGGTGTACTTCGGCAAGGGCTGAGGGCCGGGCGGGGCCGGGCCGGCGGTCCGGCACGGCCGTGGACTGGGTTCGCCTCGGTGGCCATGACTTCAGCTTCGGGGAGCGGCGCGGCGCTGACGTGGCACTCGTGTGGCAGCGGCGCGCACGGCGTCCGGGTGAACGCCTGTGCACCCGCGCAGCCCCGGGGAACCTCCTCGCGGGGGCGGCTCGAGTCGGCCGAAAGCGGCTGCTGGCACGCTCCGGACACAGAGAGAAGAGCAAGAGGAGGGGCTGATGCACCGGTACGTCGTGGTGGACGCGTTCAGCGAGGAACCCCTCTCCGGAAACCCCGTGGCCGTCTTCTTCGAGGCGGACGACCTCCCCGGCGAGCGGATGCAGCGCATCGCGCGGGAGCTGAACCTGTCCGAGACGACCTTCGTCCTCGCCTCGCGGCAGGGCGGCGACGCCCGCATCCGCATCTTCACGCCCGTGAACGAACTGCCCTTCGCCGGGCACCCCTTGCTGGGCACGGCGATCGCCCTCGGCGCGGAGCGCGGCGGGGACCGGCTGCGGCTGGAGACCCGCATGGGCGTCATACCCTTCGAACTCCACCGAACGGACGGGACCGCGGTCGCCGCGCGGATGCGCCAGCCGGTGCCGGACTGGGAGCCGTTCGACCGCGCCGGCGAGCTGCTGCGGGCACTCGGCGTCGAGCGGTCCGTCCTCCCGGTGGAGATCTACCGGAACGGCCCGCGGCATGTCTTCGTGGGCCTGGAGGACGTGCCCGCCCTGTCGGCGCTCCACCCCGACCACCGCGCGCTGGCCCGCTTCGACGACCTGGCGGTCAACTGCTTCGCCGGGCCGGTCGGCACGGGAACCCGCTGGCGCAGCCGGATGTTCTCCCCGGCGTACGGCGTCGTCGAGGACGCCGCGACCGGTTCGGCCGCCGGGCCGCTGGCCATCCATCTCGCCCGGCACGGACTGGCCCGGCACGGCGAGCTGATCGAGGTCCTGCAGGGCGTGGAGATGGGCCGCCCCTCGCTGATGCTGGCCAGGACCCAGGGCGAGGGAGACCGTGTGGACTCCGTCGAAGTCGGCGGCAGCGGCGCGGTCTTCGCCCACGGCACGGCCCGCGTCTGAGCCCTGCGGGCACGGCCCGTTTCCAAGCCCTGCGGGCACGGCCCGGGTCCGAGCCCCGTGGTCACGGCCCGGGTCTGAGCCCCGTGGTCACGGCCCGGGTCCGAGCGCCATGGTCACGGCCCGGGTCCGAGCGCCATGGTCACGGCCCGGGTCTGAGCCCCGTGGTCACGGCCCGGGTCTGAGCCCCGTGGTCACGGCCCCTGGCGTGAGGCCCGTACCCCTGCCGGGCACCCGGTCGAGGCGAGCGGGCGACACGGGCGGCGGACCCGCAGGCCCGGGTGCGTACTGAGGTGGAGGTCGCGGCCCGCAGCCCATTCGTCTGGCCGACCCCATCCTCTCTTCATCTTGTGGGTCGAATGACCGTCACCGGCGGGCGCGGGGGCGCCCGTCGCCCTGCTCTCAACGGGGGAGCGCAGGGCGGCGGCGTGCGCGATGTGCCGCGTCCGGCACGTCCGTGATGACGCTGATTCGACCCCTTTTCAAGCGAGATGCGACGACCAGTGGTCACCGTGGCTTCTGGACGTGATCGACAACGCTCGAAGGGGCCCGCCAGGTGAACGACTCCGCTGCCGGCTTGCAACCGCAGGCCGTGCCCGCCCCCGCCCCTCCGGGCATTCCCGCGATCGAGCCCTATGCGCTGCCTGCCGCCGCCGAACTGCCGCCCAACACCGCCCGTTGGACGGCGGAGCCGGGACGGGCGGCGCTTCTCGTCCACGATATGCAGGGGTTCTTCCTGCGGCCCCTGCCGGACGCCCTGCGGGCCCGGCTCATCGGCAACGCGGCCGCGCTGCGCGACCGCTGCCGGGCGCTCGGCGTGCCCGTGGCGTACACGGCGCAGCCCGGCGGGATGACCGCCGAACAGCGCGGTCTGCTCCGGGACTTCTGGGGACCCGGCATGGCGGCCGACCCCCGGGACCGGGCCGTGGCGGCCCCGCTGGCCCCCGCCGACGGCGACTGGATGCTCACCAAGTGGCGCTACAGCGCCTTCTTCCGCTCCGATCTGCTCGACCGGATGCGCGAGGCCGGCCGGGACCAGCTCATCCTGTGCGGTGTGTACGCGCACGTGGGCGTGCTGGCGACCGCGGTCGACGCGTTCACCCATGACATCCAGCCCTTTCTGGTCGCCGACGCGACCGCGGACTTCTCCGCGCGCCAGCACCGGCTGGCCCTCGACTACGCCGCCCGCCGCTGCGCCGTGGTGACCACCACCGAGGAGGTGCTCCGATGACCGACCGGATGAACGTGCTGGACCGGGTGCTCGGGCCCGAGCCGCCGCCCTTCGCGCTGCTCTGCCGGCCGGATGCCAACGGCCCCGGCAGCCTGGACGTGCTCGTCGGCGAGGTGTCGACGCCGGACGCCCTGGCCCGCATCCCACTGGGCGGCGACCCGGGGGCGCAAGGCCCCGGGCCCCGGCACGACGTCCTGGTCATGGTCCCGTACCGGCAGATCGCCGAGCGCGGCTTCGACTGCGTCGACGACGGCGCGCCGCTGATCGCGATGCGGGTGACGGACCAGGAGGTGCTGCCGGTCCACGAGGTGCTGGCCCGCATCCCCGTCGCCCCGATCCGGCTGGTCGACGAGCACTTCGACGTGGACGACGAGGCCTACGCCGACACGGTGCGGCGGATCGCCGCCGACGAGATCGGCCGGGGCCTCGGCGCCAACTTCGTCATCAAACGCTCGTACGCCGCCACGATCGAGAAGTACGGACTGAGCAAGGCCCTGACCTTCTTCCGCAGGCTGTGCGAGGGCGAGTCGGGCGCGTACTGGACCTTCATCGTGCACACCGGCGACCGCACGTTCGTCGGTGCGACTCCGGAACGCCATGTCAGCCTCCGGGAGGGCACGGCCGTGATGAACCCGATCAGCGGCACCTACCGCTATCCGCCGACCGGACCCACCCTGCCGGGCGTGATGGAGTTCCTGCACGACGGCAAGGAGAGCGACGAGCTCAATATGGTCGTCGACGAAGAGCTGAAGATGATGGCCCGCATCTGCGACGAGGGCGGCCGGCTGACCGGCCCCTACCTCAAGGAGATGGCCCACCTCGCGCACACCGAGTACCTCATCGAGGGCCGCACGGCCCGCGACCCGCGGGACATCCTGCGGGAGACGATGTTCGCGCCGACCGTCACCGGCAGCCCCCTGGAGAGCGCCTGCCGGGTCATCAGCCGTCATGAACCCGAAGGCCGCGGGTACTACAGCGGCGTCGCGGCGCTCATCGGCAGGGATCACCGCGGCGGCCCCGCCATGGACTCCGCCATCATGATCCGCACCGCGGACATCGACGACGCCGGGCGGATGTCCATCGCCGTGGGGGCCACTCTGGTGCGCCACTCCGATCCTTCGTCCGAGGTGGCCGAGACCCGCGCCAAGGCCGTCGGCCTGCTGTCCGCCCTGGCGGTCGGCCGGCCCCGCCCCTTCAGCGACTACCCGGAGGTCAGGGCGACGCTCGGCGAGCGCAGCGCCTCGCTCGCCCGCTACTGGGTCGCCGACGGTCCGGCGTCCGCCGGCCCCGTGCCCACGCTGCCGCCCTGCCGCACGCTGGTCGTGGACGCCGAGGACAGCTTCACCGCGATGATGGCGCACCAGCTGCGCTCCCTGGGGCTGGACGTCACGGTCCGGCGGTTCGACGAGGAGTACGACGCCGACCGCTACGACCTCGTCGTCATGGGCCCCGGACCCGGCGACCCGCGGGAGGCCGGCCATCCGAGGATCGCCCATCTGCACACCGCAGTCGACCGGCTGCTGGCCGCGCGCCGACCGTTCCTCGCCGTATGCCTCAGCCACCAGGTGCTCAGCCTCCGCCTGGGACTCGGCGTGTTCCGCTGCGACGTCCCGCACCAGGGCACACAGCGTGAGATCGACCTCTTCGGCGACCGCGAACTGGTCGGCTTCTACAACAGTTTCGCCGCGCGCAGCGGCAACGCGAAGATCGAGCGCGCGGGCGTCGGCACGGTCGAGATCAGCCGCGACACGCAGACGGGAGAGGTCCACGCCCTGCGCGGACCGCACTTCGCCTCGATGCAGTTCCACGCCGAGTCGGTGCTCACCAAACACGGCCCGCGGCTCTTCGCCACAAGGATCAAGGAAGTGCTGGAAGGGTGACCCCACATATGACCTCTGACGACACCGCCGTCAGCGCTGCCTCCGGCGGCGACGCGCTCGCCGGGGACGCGTTCGCCGAGGACGCGGAGCTCCGCCGCCGCCACCGGGCCGTGGTGGAGGACTACATGAGCAGAAAGGGCGAGAACCGGCTGACCCGCTATCTCCTGTTCGCGGAGGACGGCAGCGCCGGACTCTACACCGGCGACACCGAGGAGCCGATCGTCTCGCGCGGCCTGGACAAGCTCAAGGCGCACGGCGCCTGGTCGCTGGAGGTCTTCCCCGACTGGGTCTGGTACAACATCGAGATCTTCGAGACCCAGGACCCCAACCGGTTCTGGGTCGAATGCGACGGCGAAGGCCGTATCCGCTACCCGGACTATCCGCCGGGCCACTACCGCAACCATTTCCTCCACTCGTTCCTGCTGCGCGACGGAAAGATCGTCACCCAGCGGGAGTTCATGAACCCGTACCAGCAGATGCGAGCGCTCGGCATCGACATTCCGGTGATCAAGCGAAGGGGCATACCGACATGACCGCCGACGTCCAGGCCGCCGCCGCCCAGCAGGCGGTCGAGCTGATCACCGGAGGCTGGCGGGCCCAGGCCCTCCACACGGCCGTCAAGCTGCGCATCCCCGACCACATCGAGGCCGGGCGGGTCCGCAGCGGCGAACTGGCCGACGCCACCGGGGCCGAGGAGGAGGGCATCCGCCGGCTGATGCGGCTGCTGACCGCCATGGGCGTCTTCGACGGCGGCGAGCGCACCGGCCACCGCAACACCCCGGTCAGCAGGACGCTGCTGGACCGCCCCGGCTCGCTGCGCGACATGTGCCTGCTGTACGGGGAGGAGTTCTACACCGCGTGGGGGCACGCGCCACAGGCCATCAGCACCGTCAGCGCCGGATTCGAGGCCGCGTACGGACAGCCGCTCTACGCCTACCTGGGCGAGCATCCGGACGCCTCCGACCGCTTCCAGCGGGCCATGAAGGCCGGCAATCTCTTCTTCGACCGGGTCCCGGAAGTCTTCGACTTCTCCGGCAAGCACGTCGTGGACGTCGGCGGAGGCAACGGCCAGCTCCTCGCCGCCGTCCTGGGCGCCGTCCCCGACGCCCGCGGCACGCTGCTGGACCGCGAGCATGTGATGCCCGCCGCCCGGGACAACCTGGCGGCGACGCTCGAGGACGGCGACCGCGTCACGCTCGTCGGGGGCAGCATGTTCGAGGCGGTTCCCGAGGGCGGCGACGTCTACCTGCTCTGCCGGGTGCTGGCAGGCTGGGACGACGACCGGCTGGTGACCGTCTTCGAGAACTGCCGGCGCTCCATGGCCGGTCCGGAATCCCGGCTGCTGATCTTCGAGCGGGTGGTGACCGACGAAGGGTGCACCATGCTGCCGGCGCTGTGGGATCTGCATCTGCTGATGACCAACGGCGGCCGGCACCGCACCGTCGAGACCTTTACCCGGCTGCTGGACCGGGCGGGCCTGGACGTGGAGCGGATCGCCGAGCTGCCGGCGGAGACGACCGCGCTGATCGCGGCGCCCCGTGACTGAGGAGGCGGCCGCCGTGGCCGGAGTGCTGGACGCGGTGGGGCGCACCTCGCTGCTGACCGCGGCGATGCGTGCCGAGGAGACCCGCCGGCCCGACCGGCTCTACGCCGACCCGTACGCCGAGACGCTCTGCGGGGACCTCGGCCCCGCGCTGCTCGCCGAACTCCAGGACGGCACCCATGGCTCCGCACCCGGCCCCGCCGCCGGCGGCGGGGACCGGAACGGGCGGCATCCGATGCCCAGACCGCTGGACGTCAACGCCATCCGCACCCGGTACTTCGACGACCGTCTGCTGCTCGCCGCCCGGGACGTGCCGCAGATCGTGTCGGCGGCCTCCGGCATGGACGCGCGTGCCTACCGTCTTCACTGGCCGCCGGGCCTGCGCTACTTCGAGATCGACCGGGCGGCCGTCCTCGCCTACAAGCGGGACCGGCTGGCCGATGCCGTCCCGCGGGCCGAACACCGGGCGGTCGCCGCGGATCTGACCTCCCCGGACTGGGAGGCCCGTCTCGTGGACGCCGGGTACGACCCCGCGCTGCCGTCGGCCTGGCTGCTGGAGGGGATGCTGTACTACCTGCCCGAAGAGGCCGTCTGCCGGCTGCTTGACCGCATCCGACGGATCACCGCGCCCGGCAGTGTGCTGGCGGCCGACCTCGTCAACGCCGCCGGTCTGACACTGCCCCAGGCGCGCGGCCAGCTCGACGTCTTCGCCCGCTGGGGCTGCCCCTGGCAGTACGGCGCCGACGACCCGGAGGCGCTCTTCGCCGCCCACGGTTTCACCGCACACGCGACCCAGCCGGACGAGCTGTCCGCCGCGTACGGCCGCTGGATCGCCCCGTCGCCGCCGCCCGCCGAGCAGGAGGTCCGGCGGGTGTTCCTGGTCGAGGGCCGCCGCGGCTGACCGCGCCCGGCGCTCGACGGGGGGCACTACGAGGACGCGCCCAGCCTGCGGCGGGGGGCCTCGGGCCGCGCCTCGTCCTCGGGCCGCGCCCACAGGGAGCGTACGTGGCCGAGGTGGCGGGTCATACACGCCTCCGCGGCCGCGGCGTCGCCGGCCAGCATCAGGTCGAGCAGCTCCAGATGCTCTTCGGCCGAGGGCAGCAGCGCGTTCTGCTCGTCCAGCAGCGTCAGCCCGTACAGCCGGGAGCGCTTGCGCAGCTCGCCGACGGTCTCGACCAGCCGCTCATTGCCGGCGAGGCCCAGCAGGGTGAGATGGAAACGCCGGTCGGCTTCCAGATAGCCGATCAGGTCGTGTTCCCGAGCGGCCTCGACGATCTCCACGGCGACGGGCCGCAGCGCCTCCAGATCCTCGTGCGCCGCCTCGCGGGTGATCCGGCCGACCGTGGGCACCTCGATCAGCAGCCGGATCTCCGTGTACTGGTCAAGGTCGCGCTCGCTCACCTCGGTGATCCGGAAGCCCTTGTTCCGTACGGGCTCGACCAGCCCTTCCCGGGCGAGATCGAGCATCGCCTCACGCACCGGCGTGGCCGAGACGCCGAAGTCCGCGGCGAGCCCCGGGGCCGAGTAGACATGGCCGGGCCGCAGTTCACCCGCGACCAGGGCGGCCCGCAGGGCGTGGGCCACCTGGTCGCGCAGCCGCTCCTGGGCCGTGATGAGATGGCGTCGCTTCAGGTCGCCCATGACGAGTCCTCCGTGCAGGTGAGAGGCACCAGCGTACAATGTCACGTTTCGCCGGTGCCCCGGGCGTCCGTCGCCGCACGGTAGACGGCGGCCGCCAGCACCAGGTCCTCCCACGCCATGCCCACGCTCTTGAACAGCCGAGGACGGTCGTACGAGGACGCCGGGGGCCGGTCCGCGAGACCGGCGATCGTACCCGCGACGCAGTCCTCGCCCACCGCGCCCTCACCTATCGGGATCAGCAGATCGCCGGCCTCCCGCAGCGCGGCGGACCGTGCCTCCACATGCACCTCCGACCGCCGCACCAGCGCCGTGTCGACCTCGCGGGCGTCCGGGGTGTGCGAGCCCACCGCCGCCACCAGCGCCCGCCCGGGCACCAGCCGGCCGTCGAACAGCGGCTCACGCGCCGAGGTGCAGCACAGCACCAGATCCGCCCCGGCCACCGCGTCCGGACCGGAGACCTCCGCCTCCACCCCGAGACCGCCGGCGTGCCGGGCCAGCCTCTCGGCGCGGGCACGGTCACGCGCCACGACATGGACCCGCTTGACCGGCCGCTCCGCGAGCGCAGCAGCGAGATGCCCGTACGCCTGCGGCCCCGACCCGAAGACCACCGCCACCCCGGCGTCCGGCACGGCCAGCGCCCGGATCGCCACGGCGGTGACCGCCGGGGTGCGCAGAGCGGTGAGCGCCGCGCCGTCGAGCAGCGCGAGGGGCCGCAGGGTCGGCCCGTCGAACAGCAGATAGCCGCCGGTGATCCGGGCCAGCCCGCGTGCCGGATTGCCCGGCGCCACCCCGACGATCTTCACCCCGGCCCAGGCGCGCCAGGCCGCGGGCATGGCCAGCAGCTCCCCGGCCGGCACGGGCGTCGCCGTCCTGGGCGTGCCCGCTTCCGGGTCGAGCCCGTCGGCCAGGGCGCGCACCAGGGCGTCGGCGGCCGCGGAGGGGGAGAGCAGCCGGGCTATCGCGTCGCCGCCGAGCAGCGTCGTCACAGGAGAAACCCCGTCCCCAGCGTGTCGTCCTCCTCCAGCGTGAACAGATGCTCGCCGGTCCGGTGGGACGTCCCGGTGATCTCCGTCAGCACGCCGCCCGGGGCGCGCCCGGCCAGGGACGCGGTGAACACCGAGCCCACGACCGACTCATGGCGCAGCACATCGCCGTCCCACATCCGACCCGACTCGGCGAGCAGCGCGAGCCGCGCCGAGGTGCCGGAACCGCACGGAGAGCGGTCGACCTGGCCGTCCGCGAAGACGGTGGCGCTGCGCTGGCGCGGACCGGCCGGAGTGTCGGGCAGCTCCTCGTGGAACATCACCCCGTACACGCCCGACAGCAGCGGATCGCCGGGGTGCCGGACGGCCGCATGGCCGGCCAGCGCCGTACGGATCTCCCGAGCCGCGGCCGTCAGCCGCGGCAGCGCCTGCCGGCTCACGTCCAGCCCCAGCGCCTCGGCCGCCACGGAGACATAGCACGCGCCCGCATGGGCGACGCCGGCCTCGACCGTGCCGAAGGAGCGGGTGGCCACCGGCAGTGCGGCCGCGCTCACCACGGCGGGCACATTGCGGAACGTCACCTCCGCGACCCGCCCGGCCCGCCGCCGCACGAGCGCCGCCACCCGCCCCGAGGGCACATCGATCCGCACGACGACGGGCGCTTCGCCGTCCTGCGGGACCCGCACCCTTCCGCTCTCGACCGCCCACACGCCCAGCGCCATCGTGCCGTGGCCGCAGGCGGTCGAGTAGCCGTCCTTGTGCCAGAACACGACGCCGAAGTCGGCCCCGGCGTCGTCGGGCGGCACCACGAAACCTCCGTACATCCCCGCGTGGCCGCGCGGTTCGCGGACCAGCAGCCGGCGGGCGGCGTCCTGCTCGGACGATCCGGCCGCCACGGCGCGCACCAGCGCCGCGCGCCGCGCCGCCACAGTGGAGCCGGGCAGCGGCGGCGCTGTGTCGGCGACGATCCGGAACGGCTCACCCGCCGTGTGGTAGTCGGTCGTCCGGAACTCCGCCGCCGGTCGGCGCATCACATCCCTCCCGCCGGGGCGAGCGTGCACGTCCGCGTCGCCGTGTAGAAGTCCAGCGCGGCCCGGCCCTGTTCGCGCGGACCGTGCCCGGAGGCCTTCGCCCCGCCGAACGGCAGATGGAAGTCGACCCCGGTCGTGGGGGCGTTGACGCGGATCATGCCGGTGTCGAGACGGTCGAGCCCGTGCAGCGCCGTGTCCAGATCGGCGGTGTGCAGGGAGGTGACGAGTCCGTGCGGCACCCCGTTGCTGATGCGGACCGCCTCCCCAAGGCTCGCCGCGCCCAGCAGTACGGCCACGGGCCCGAAGACCTCCTCCCGGAGCAGCGCCGAACCCTCGTCGGGATCCTCGATCAGCGTGGGCGCAGAGAACCAGCCAGGCCCGTCCGGCGCGGACCCGCCGGCCAGCACCGTGCCCGAGCGGCAGGCCGCGGCTGCCCGCGCCCGCGCCTGCTCGGAGATCACCGGGCCGCACACGGTCGCGGCGTCCCCCGGGTCGCCGCAGGGCACCGCGCGCAGCGCCTCGGCCAGCGCCTCGCGCAGCGGGTCGAGGACGCCCCCGACCGCGACCACCCGGCTGGTCGCCGTGCACTTCTGCCCCGCGTATCCGGCGATCGCGGCCGCGATATGGCCGGCCGCCTGCTCGACGTCGGCGTCCGGCAGCACCAGCGCCGCGTTCAGCCCGCCCATCTCGGCCTGGACGGGCACGCCGCGCGCCGTGGCCGCCCGCACCACCGCGGCGCCGGTCGCCGTGGAGCCGGTGAACGACACCGCATCGGCCGTCGCGACCGCGGCCTCGCCCTCGGCGGCCCCACCGGGCGCGACGGTGAACACCCCCTCGGGCAGCGCGGATTCGACGATGCCGGCGAGCCTCAGTGCGCAGGCGACGGCCTCCGGGGCGGGTTTGAGAACGACGGCGTTGCCCGCCGCCAGCGCGGGGGCGGCCTTCCAGCTGGGGATCGCGAAGGGGAAGTTCCACGGTGTGATCAGCGCGGCGACGCCGTGCGGCCGGCGTCGGGTGAGCAGCAGTCCGGCCCCGGCGGCCGGCTCGTACACGGCTCCGGTCGGGTCGTACGCCAGCTGGCCGTAGTACCGCCAGATCGCCGCCGTACGCGCCACTTCCGCCCGTGCCTCCGTCAGCGGCTTGCCCACCTCCCGCACCGCCAGCGCGGCGAGTTCGCCGGCCGCCGCCTCGACGGCCTCGGCGACCCGGGTGAGGGCGGCGGCACGGGCGGCCGCGCCGCCCAGCGCGGGCGCCGCCGCCCGCGCCC